>NZ_JBEYUY010000012.1:0-295290 GCF_040643775.1 Streptomyces sp. NPDC047081
CGATGTGGTACGCGAACCACATCGAGGCCGTCGTCTGCGTCGAGGGCGAGGCCGAGCTGACCGACGACGAGACCGGGCGGAAGTACACCATCGCACGCGGTGGCCGCCGCTCGTGAGGCGGGGTGGGTGTAGGGCGCGAAGCTGAGGCCGCGTCGTTCGGCTCCGGTCCCTCCCCTCGTGGGGACCGGTGCCGAACGCTGCGGCAGCCTCCCTCCGTGCCGCGGCGGGCGTGGAGGGAGGAGGGCCGGATCCGTGGTTCGGCGTGGAAGTGATCCCGGCGGGATCCTTCCCCACGGACCTGCCGGCTCAGGCGATGAGACCGTCGCCGCCGTCCCGTGCCCCGTACTGAAGCTGACCGAGAACGTTCGGCGTCATGAGCTGTCTCCCCGAGCGCTGAGCCGATGGCCTGCATGGACGAAGCGTGATGGGTTCGCTACTGGGTCGGGATCCTGCCAGCTCAGGCCCCGGCGGAGGAGATTCCGGTCGCCTCCCGGCCCCTTAACCCGCAGGTCAGCCGTATAAAGTGAGTTTTCCGGTCCGGATGTTCCAACGTGGGGGAAGTAAGGGGTGGAGGCCTTGAGTTCCGACTCAGGGGCACGCACGGCCTTCGCGGAGCGCCTCGCGTTGCTGTACAGGGAGGCCGGCAACCCTCCCCTCACGCGCGTGGCCGAAGCGGTCGTACAGCTGCAGCGGGTGGACGAGCGAGGGCGGCCCGTACGGGTGTCCGCGCAGCGGATCAGCGACTGGCGCCGGGCGAAGAACGTGCCCGCGCAGTTCACCGCGCTCGCCGCGGTGCTGCACATCCTCATCCCGC
Organism: Streptomyces sp. NPDC047081; assembly: GCF_040643775.1. Taxonomy (NCBI): domain Bacteria; kingdom Bacillati; phylum Actinomycetota; class Actinomycetes; order Kitasatosporales; family Streptomycetaceae; genus Streptomyces; species Streptomyces sp. NPDC047081. The sequence continues at coordinate 815 of NZ_JBEYUY010000012.1, forward strand.
AGGCCCGGCGCGCGCGGCCCGTGGCGGTGTCCGCGGGCCTGTACGACCTGGGGCACTGGCAGCGGCTGTGGGAGCGCGCCGTGGCCGACCCGGTCGGCGACCCCAAGGTGGCCGAGGAGATCCCGCCGGCCGAGAGCCCGGCGGTGGCCGGCCTGTGCCCGTACCGGGGCCTTGCCTCCTACCGGCAGGAGGACGCCCGCTGGTTCTTCGGCCGGGAGCGGAGCACGGACGCCCTCGTCGCGCAGTTGCGCGCGGCGGAGAAGACCGGCGGCCTGGTCATGCTCGTTGGCGCCTCCGGAGCCGGAAAGTCCTCGCTGCTGAACGCCGGTCTGGTGACCGCGCTGCGTGAGGGCGCCCTGAGTGGCGGGGAAGGCCCGCCGGCCGAGGTGCTGCAGTTCGTGCCGGGCGCCGATCCGCTCGCGGAGCTGACCGGACGTATACCCGAGCTCGCCCCGGTCCTCGCCGAGCCGGACGACCCGGAGTTCGCGCAGGCCGTCCGGAACGCCGTCACCGCGTGGGCGCAGCGGGACGGTGTCGACGCCGCGCGGCCGGTGCTGATCGTGGACCAGTTCGAGGAGGCCTTCACCCTCTGCGCCGATGAGGGCGGCAGGCGTACGTTCGTCCAGGCGCTGCACGCCGCGTGCTCGCCCGCCGGCCCTGGCGCCCTCGCTCCGGTGCTGGTCGTGCTGGGCATCCGCGCCGACTTCTACGAGCAGTGCCTGGCCCATCCCGAGCTGGCCGACGCGCTGCAGCACCGGCACATGGTGCTCGGCCCGCTGACCACGGCGGAGCTGCGCGAGGCGGTGACCGGTCCCGCCAAGGCCGTCGGCCTTGAGCTGGAGCCGGGGCTCGCCGAGCTGATCGTGCGCGAGGTGAGCGCCGACGGGCCGCGCGGGGCGCATGACGCCGGCGCGCTGCCGCTGCTGTCGCACGCCCTGCTCGCCACCTGGCAGCGGCGCAAGGGGGTCCGGCTGACGCTGGCCGGTTACCGCGCGGCGGGCGGCATCCAGGGCGCGGTGGCGGCGACCGCCGAGCGCGCCTGGTCCGGCCTCGACCCGGCGGCGCGGGCGGCCGCGCGGCTGCTGTTGCTGCGGCTGGTGCGGCTCGGCGAGGACACGCAGGCCACGCGCCGGCGCGGCACCCGGCGCCAGCTGGCCCAGGAGTCGGCCGACCCGGGCAAGACGGAGGAGTCCCTGGAGGCGCTGGTCCGGGCCCGCCTTGTGACACTGGACGCGGAGACCGTCGAGATCACCCACGAGGCGCTGCTGCACGCCTGGCCGCGGCTGCGCGACTGGATCGACGAGGACCGCGGCGACCACCTGCTGCGCCAGCGCCTTGAGGAGGACGGGCACGCCTGGGAGAGCTCGGGGCGCGACTCCTCGCTGCTCTACCGCGGCTCCCGGCTGGAACAGGCCCACTCCTGGGCGAAGTCGGCCGGTGACACCTTCCTGACCCGCAGCGCGGTGGAGTTCCTGGCGGCCTCGGTCCGGCTGCGCCGCCGTATGGTCTGGATCGGCCGGAGCGCGGTGGCGGCCCTGGTGGCGCTGGCCGTGCTCGCCGGCGGGGCCGCGGTGGTGGCGTGGCAGCAGCGCGACGACGCCGTGTTCGAACAGGTGCTCGCGGAGGCGGACCGGGTGCAGTACACAGACCCGTCGCTGTCCGCCCAGCTGGACCTGGTCGCCCACCGGCTGCGCTCGGGGGACGCCGGTACGAACAACCGGCTGCTCTCGATCGTCAACGCCCCGCTGGCCACACCGCTCTCCGGCCACAAGGGCGCCGTGTACCTGACCACGTTCAGCCCGAACGGCCGCCTCCTGGCCACCGCCAGCGCCGACCGGACCGTACGCCTGTGGGACGTGCGTGACCGCACCCGTCCGAAGGCGCTCGGCAAGCCGCTGACCGGGCACACCAGCTGGGTCAGCAGCGCGATCTTCAGCCCCGACGGGAAGACCCTCGCCAGCGCCTCGGACGACGGCACGGTACGGCTGTGGGACGTCAGCGACCCGAGCCACCCCAGGTCCCTGGGCGCCCCGCTGACCGGCCACGACGGCACGATCTACCTCATCGCCTTCGCCCCGGACGGCCACACCCTGGCCACCGCAAACGAGGACCACACCGTCCGCCTGTGGGACATGCGGGACCGCACCCACCCGACCTCGCTGTCCACCTTGACCGGCCACACCGCCGCCGTGCGCTCCATCGCCTTCAGCCCGAACGGCAGGACCATCGCCGCGGGCGGCGACGACAACACGGTGATGCTGTGGAACATCGCCGACCCGAGCAGGCCCGAGCGCACCGGCCCGACCCTGACCGGCCACACCTCCACGGTCCACTCGGTGGCCTTCAGCCCGGACGGAAAGACGCTGGCCAGCGGCAGCGCCGACGACACGGTACGGCTGTGGAACGTGGCCGACCCCGCCCGCGCGCAGGCCATCGGCTCCCCGCTGACCGGGCACACCGGCCTGGTCTGGTCGGTGGCCTTCAGCCCGGACGGGAACGTGCTCGCGGCCGGCAGCGCCGACAGCACGGCCAGCCTGTGGAACGTCCGCGATCCCGCCTTCCCCTCCCAGATCGGCGAGCCGCTCGCGGGCGGCAGCGGCGAGATGTACGCCCTCGGCTTCAGCCCCGACGGCAAGACCCTCGTGACCGGCAGCGGCGACAGCAAGGTCCGTCTGTGGTCGCTGCCGACCTCGGACATGATCGGCGGCCGCGGTGTGTTCCGCCCGGACGGCAAGGTGCTGGCCACGGCCGCGAGCGACGGACGCCTGCGGCTGTGGGACGTGCGCGACGCCGCCCGGCCGGCGCTGCTGGGCAAGCCGTTCATGGCCGCGGGCAACGGCGACCCGTCCCCGGCGTTCTCCCCCGACGGCCGCACCCTCGCCGTCCTGACCGGCCAGCGCTCGGTGACCCTGTGGAACGTCACCGACCCGGCCCACCCGGTCCCCGCCGGACCGGACATCATCCTCAAGACCCGTTTCATGGGCCCGGAGGCGATCGCCTACAGCCCCGACGGCCGCATCCTCGCGACCGCCTACGAGGACCGCACGATCCAGCTCTGGAACGTCAGCGACCCGGCGCACGCCAGGCCGCTCGGCAAGCCCCTCACCGGCCCGGGCGGCTTCATCGACTCCCTCGCCTTCACCCCGGACGGCCACGCCCTCGCCGCGGGCAGCGAGGAGGGCGCCATCCGCCTGTGGGACGTGCGCGACGCATCCCGCCCAGCACTGCTCGGCAAGCCCCTCACGGGCCACCAGGGCCCGGTCAACGCCCTGGCCTTCACACCGGACGGCCACACCCTGGCCAGCGGCAGCGACGACGACACCGTACGGCTGTGGGACACCTCCGACCCCGCGAAGGCGAGGTCCCTGGGCCCACCCCTCACCGGCCACTCCGAGGCGGTCGTCTCGCTGACCTTCGGCAGGGACGGCCGCACCCTGGCCAGCGGCGGCAACGACAACACGGTCCGCCTGTGGAACGTCGCCGACCCCTCGGACGCGGCCCCCATCGGCCAGTCGATGAGCCCGAACGCCAGGACCGGCCACTTCCTCGCCTTCAGCCCCACGAGCAACCTCCTCGGCGTCTCCAGCGGCTCCGACACGGTCCGTCTGTGGAACCTCGACGTCGACACGGCCATCACCCGCATCTGCTCAACCACGCGGGGCGTCCTGACGCCGGACAAATGGCACGAATACCTGCCCAGACTCTCGTACGACCCCCCGTGCGAAGGCGACTGACCGCGGAACCCGGTGATCCGGATCACAACTCTCGGACCGCCCCGAACAGTTGGCTCCCACCGCGCAACCGACCTTGTTACCCTTGGCCATAGCCCGACCGCTGGTGCATCCCCCGTCGCCAGCGGTCGGGTCTTTTCGTACCCGCTCACCCAGCACCAACTACCCATGCAAAAGACCCCCGGTCCGAGTGGACCGGAGGTCTTTGTGTCTGGTGGGGCTAACAGGATTTGAACCTGTGGCCTCATCCTTATCAGGGATGCGCTCTAACCAACTGAGCTATAGCCCCGCCGCGCTCTGCGGTGTGTGTCCCGCGCGCTGACTCCTGAAGATTAGCGCATGGCCCAGGCAGTCCCAAAATCGGTAATCCGGAGCTGATCAGCGACGTCCGTCACTCGCCCGTCATCCGCCCGTCACTCGTCCTCGGCGAGCGTCAGCTCGATGCCGCCGACGAAGCCGGCGGAGAGGTTGTAGATGAACGCGCCGAGCGTCGCGAGCGCCGTCGCGAGGACGACGTCGATGACCGCGATGACCGACGTGAACATCAGGACGTGCGGGAGGGACAGGAAGGCCTGCAGGTCGAAGCCGTTGGACTCGTTCGAGCCGGTCGCCTCGGAGATCGTGCCGCCGACCGAGGAGAAGACGCCCATCGCGTCCATGACCATCCACAGCACGGCGGAGGCGACGATCGTGCAGATGCCCAGCGCGATGGAGAGCAGGAAGCTGACCTTCATCACCGACCACGGGTCGGCCTTGGCCACCCGCAGCCGCGCCTTGCGGATCCGGGGCGTGGTGCGCGCGCCGGTACGCGGCCGGCGGACCGCCCCGGTCTGCGGCGCGGCAGCCGCCGCCTGGCTCGGGTAGGCCTGCGGCGGGTGGTACGGCCCCGCGGCCTGCTGCTGCGGCTGCCGCTCACCGGGCAGCGGGGAAGCCGTCTGCTGCTGAGGCGGCGCGGGCGGCGCCGGCGGCTGCTGGGGCGGCGCGCCCGCGGCGGCCGGAGCCGCCTGCTGGGTCTGCGGCCCTCGGGTGTCCGTCACAGTTCCCCCCTGTGATCCCTGCCTGGATCCCTGCTTGCCGGATCCCTGCTTGTCGGACGAGGACGGACTGGTCGGGTCCGCCTCGACCTTGCGAAGTTGGGTCGTGTGCGGGTCGGCCGCACGCGCGGCGGAGCCACGGCCGCCGCCGTCCGTCTCCGTACCCGGGGAGGACCCGGTGGAGGTACCGGCCGATCCGGCGCCCGTGGCTCCGCTCACGATGACTCACTCCTCGTGCTACTCGGCCGAGGGCGACTCACCCTCGTCCGTGCCGGTGGTCGCGGCACCCTCGGCGGTCTCGTCTTCGGCCACATCGCCGTCGACCTCCTCCGCCTCGCGCCCCGCCTCGGCGTTACGTGCGATACCGACGACGGCATCGCGCTTGCCCAGGTTGATCAGTTGGACGCCCATGGTGTCACGGCCCGTCTCCCTGACCTCGTTGACTCGCGTACGAATCACACCGCCCGACAGCGTGATGGCGAGGATCTCGTCGCTCTCCTCGACCACCAGCGCGCCGACGAGCGAACCGCGGTCCTCCACGATCTTGGCGGCCTTGATGCCGAGGCCGCCGCGACCCTGGACGCGGTACTCGTCGACGACGGTCCGCTTCGCGTACCCGCCGTCTGTGGCAGTGAACACGAACGTACCGGGTCGAACAACATTCATCGACAGAAGTTCATCGCCCTCGCGGAAACTCATGCCCTTGACACCGGAGGTGGCACGGCCCATGGGGCGAAGTGCCTCGTCCGTGGCGGTGAACCTGATCGACTGTGCCTTCTTGCTGATCAGAAGCAGATCGTCGTCGGCCGAAACCAGCTCGGCTCCGATCAGTTCGTCGTCCGAACCGTCCTCCGTCTCACGGAGGTTGATCGCGATGACACCGCCGGACCTGGGCGAATCGTAATCCTTCAGAGGCGTCTTCTTGACCAGACCGCCCTTGGTCGCCAGCACCAGGTACGGCGCCGCCTCGTAGTCGCGGATGGCGAGGATCTCGGCGATCGCCTCGTCCGGCTGGAAGGCCAGCAGGTTGGCGACGTGCTGGCCGCGCGCGTCCCGGCCGGCGTCCGGAAGCTCGTACGCCTTCGCCCGGTACACCCGGCCCTTGTTGGTGAAGAACAGCAGCCAGTGGTGCGTGGTGGAGACGAAGAAGTGGTCGACGATGTCGTCTTCCTTGAGCTTCGTGCCGCGTACGCCCTTGCCGCCGCGCTTCTGCGAGCGGTAGTCGTCCGTCTTCGTCCGCTTGACGTAACCGCCGCGCGAGATCGTGACGACGATGTCCTCCTCGGCGATGAGGTCCTCGATGGACATGTCGCCGTCGAAGGGGACCAGCATCGTCTTGCGGTCGTCGCCGTACTTCTCGACGATCGCGGTGAGTTCCTCGCTGACGATGCCGCGCTGGCGGACCGGGGAGGCCAGGATCTCGTTGTACTCGTTGATCTTCGCCTGGAGTTCGTCGTGCTCCTGGACGATCTTCTGCCGCTCCAGGGCCGCGAGGCGCCGCAGCTGCATCTCGAGGATGGCGTTCGCCTGGATCTCGTCGATCTCCAGGAGGTCCATCAGGCCCGTGCGCGCGATCTCGACCGTGTCGCTGGCCCGGATCAGCGCGATGACCTCGTCGATCGCGTCCAGCGCCTTGAGCAGTCCGCGCAGGATGTGCGCCCGCTCCTCCGCCTTGCGCAGCCGGAAGCGCGTACGGCGGACGATGACCTCGATCTGGTGCGTCACCCAGTGGCGGATGAACGCGTCCAGCGAGAGCGTGCGCGGGACGCCGTCGACCAGGGCCAGCATGTTGGCGCCGAAGTTGGTCTGCAGGTCCGTGTGCTTGTAGAGGTTGTTCAGGACGACCTTGGCGACCGCGTCCCGCTTCAGCACGATCACGAGGCGCTGGCCGGTACGGGACGACGTCTCGTCGCGGACGTCCGCGATGCCGCCGACCTTGCCGTCCTTCACCAGGTCGGCGATCTTCTGCGCGAGGTTGTCCGGGTTGACCTGGTACGGCAGCTCCGTGACCACCAGGCACTGGCGGTTCTGGATCTCCTCGACCTCGACGACCGCGCGCATGGTGATCGAGCCGCGGCCGGTGCGGTAGGCCTCCTCGATGCCCTTGCGGCCCACGACCAGCGCGCCGGTCGGGAAGTCGGGGCCCTTGATGCGCTCGATCAGCGCGTCCAGGAGCTCCTCGTGCGAGGCCTCCGGGTTGTCCAGGTACCACAGGGCGCCGGCCGCGACCTCGCGGAGGTTGTGCGGCGGGATGTTGGTCGCCATGCCGACCGCGATGCCGGCCGAGCCGTTGATCAGCAGGTTCGGGAAGCGGGCCGGCAGGACGGTCGGCTCCTGGGAGCGGCCGTCGTAGTTGTCCGTGAAGTCGACGGTCTCCTCGTCGATGTCCCGGACCATCTCCATCGACAGCGGCGCCATCTTGCACTCGGTGTAGCGCATGGCCGCCGCCGGGTCGTTGCCCGGAGAGCCGAAGTTGCCGTTGGAGTCGACGAGCGGCATGCGCATCGACCAGGGCTGGGCGAGGCGGACCAGGGCGTCGTAGATGGAGGAGTCGCCGTGGGGGTGGTAGTTGCCCATGACGTCGCCGACCACGCGGGCGCACTTGTAGAAGCCGCGCTCGGGGCGGTAACCGCCGTCGTACATCGCGTACAGGACCCGGCGGTGGACAGGCTTGAGGCCGTCCCGGACGTCGGGCAGCGCGCGGGCCACGATGACGGACATCGCGTAGTCGAGGTACGAGCGCTGCATCTCGGTCTCGAGCCCGACGGGCTCGATCCGCATGACGACGTCGCCGCCCTCTTCAGGGGTGACAGGAGTGTTCTCGTCGGCCATTGCTGGTGAAGATCCTTCCTGGTGCGGTCAGCTGAGACCGACTCAGATGTCGAGGAAGCGGACGTCCTTGGCGTTGCGCTGGATGAACTGGCGCCGGGCCTCGACGTCCTCGCCCATCAGCACCGAGAACAGGTCGTCGGCCTGGGCGGCGTCGTCCAGGGTGACCTGACCGAGGACGCGGTGCTCCTGGTCCATGGTCGTGACGCGCAGCTCCTCGGCGTTCATCTCGCCGAGACCCTTGAAGCGCTGGATCGAGTCCTCGCGCACGCGCTTGCCGCGCTGGCGGCCCAGCTCCAGGAGCGCGTCGCGCTCGCGGTCCGAGTACGCGTACTCGGTGTCGTCCCGGCCCCACTTGATCTTGTAGAGCGGGGGACGCGACAGGAACACGTGCCCGGCCTCGACCAGCGGCCGCATGAAGCGGAACAGGAAGGTCAGCAGCAGGGTGTTGATGTGCTGGCCGTCGACATCGGCGTCCGCCATCAGGATGATCTTGTGATAGCGGAGCTTCTCGATGTCGAAGTCCTCGTGCACGCCGGTGCCGAAGGCGGAGATCAGCGCCTGGATCTCCTGGTTCTGCAGGATCTTGTCGATCCTGGCCTTCTCGACGTTGAGGATCTTGCCGCGGATCGGGAGGATCGCCTGGTACTGCGGGTTGCGGCCGGACTTGGCCGAGCCGCCGGCGGAGTCACCCTCGACGATGAAGATCTCGCACTTGGTGGGGTCGTTCGACTGGCAGTCGGAGAGCTTGCCCGGCAGCGACGCCGACTCCAGCAGGCCCTTACGGCGCGTCAGGTCGCGCGCCTTGCGGGCCGCCACGCGCGCGGTGGCCGCCTGGATGCCCTTGCGGACGATGTCCGCCGCCTCGTTCGGGTTGCGGTCCAGCCAGTCGTTCAGGTGCTCGTAGACCGCCTTCTGGACGAAGGTCTTGGCCTCCGTGTTGCCCAGCTTGGTCTTGGTCTGGCCCTCGAACTGCGGCTCGCTCAGCTTCACCGAGATGATCGCCGTCAGACCCTCGCGGATGTCGTCACCCGTGAGGTTGTCGTCCTTCTCGCGGATCAGCTTCTTGTCGCGCGCGTACTTGTTGATCAGCGAGGTGAGCGCCGCACGGAAGCCCTCCTCGTGCGTGCCGCCCTCGTGCGTGTGGATGATGTTGGCGAACGAGTAGACACCCTCGCTGTAGCCGCTGTTCCACTGCATGGCGACCTCGAGGGACAGGCTCTTGTCCTTGTCCTCGGCCTCCAGGTCGATCACGGTGGAGTGCACCACGTCTCCCTTGCGGGAGTTGAGGTACTTCACGAAGTCGACGATGCCGCCCTCGTAGTGGTACGTGACGTGCTTGACCTCGGCCTTCTCGTCCGCGCCGGCCTCGTCCGCACCGGACGTGGCCTTCGCCGACTCGCGCTCGTCAGTGAGTTTGATCGTCAAACCCTTGTTGAGGAACGCCATCTCCTGGAAACGCCGCGACAGCGTCTCGAAGGAGTACTCCGTGGTCTCGAAGATGTCGGCGTCGGCCCAGAAGGTGACCGAGGTGCCGGTCTCGTCCGTGGCCTCGTGCTGGGCGAGCGGCGCCGTCGGGACGCCCATCTTGTAGTCCTGCGTCCACCGGTGGCCGTCGGTCTTCACCTCGACGGCGACCTTCGACGACAGCGCGTTGACGACGGACACGCCCACGCCGTGCAGACCGCCGGAGACCGCGTAGCCGCCACCGCCGAACTTGCCGCCCGCGTGCAGCACGGTCAGCACGACCTCCAGGGCCGGCTTGCCCTCGGACGCGACGATGCCGACGGGGATGCCACGGCCGTTGTCGACGACGCGCACGCCGCCGTCGGCCAGGATCGTCACGTCGATGGTGTCCGCGTGGCCGGCCAGTGCCTCGTCGACCGAGTTGTCGACGACCTCGTACACGAGGTGGTGGAGCCCTCGCTCACCGGTCGAGCCGATGTACATACCGGGGCGCTTGCGGACCGCGTCCAAGCCTTCGAGGACGGTGATGGCGCTGGCGTCGTACGAGGCGGTGACCTCACCGTTCGACGAGGTCACCGCGTCGCTCTCGCCGGCGTCGGTGGACGGGATGTTCTCGTTGGGGTTGCCGGAATCGGCCACGAAGCGCCCTTTCTGGCACAGCACGAGCCTGGCTCCTCGGCGGGTTGCCGGAGCGGCTGCGGCATGTTGCGTTGGTAAGCCTTGATCAGCGTTGCTCAGCTTGTCCCGGGCGGTCCCCACGAGTGGGGCGGGATTGGCTTCCAGTCTACCGGTAGCGCCGACAGTGATGGGGGTTTGCCGGTACCTGAGTCCGCATGTGGCGCCCTCAACCGGTCTCGTCCGACTCCCCATATGCGGAACGGGGCTCCAAGAGGCTCACGGAGGCACTCAGCGCTTCGGGCTGTCAACCCTTGGCTACTTGGGAGTCAGGTGACGATTCGCAACCGCGTGCGGTCGCGCGCAGCAAAGGCCGCCGACGGTGTCCCAAGACCGCCGACGGCCTGCAGATGTGAGGTCTGTCACCCGTACGTATCGCCGGGTCCGGTGCTGCCCGGGGCGCGCAGGGGACCGTAGCGACGGGCGGGGCCGGCGGGGCCGTGCACCTTGATCATCCGGACCGCGCCGTGCCCCAGGTCCTCGTTGAGGCGCGCGACGAGCGTCGGCGCGAGCAGCCGCAGATTCGTCGCCCAGGCCGTGGAGTCGCAGCGCACCACGAGCACCCGCTCGTCCTCGTCGTACTTCTCCGGCTCGCAGTGCTTGGCCACGTCCTCGCCGACGATCTGCGGCCAACGGCCCATCACCCCGCCGACCGCCGCCGGGGTCTCCCAGCCGCGCTCGGTGATCAGCCGGTTGATCGCGGCGCCGAAGGCCATGGGGTCGCGCCCGTCGGCGCCCGCGCCGGAGCGCAGGCCCCCGCGCCGCGCCTGCTTCTTCTGCTGCGCCGCGTCCCCACGCGCGCGTGCCGCCTCCTTCGCCGCCCTGAGCGCCACGCGCGCGAGGTCGACTCCGGACGGCTCGGGGGTGTCCTTCCCGGAACTCTTCCCGGGGCCCGGTTCGTTGCTCATACGCGCTCCACCGTCCCCCCGGACACGGCGTACCGCGTCCCCGTCAGTACGTGCGGTACGTCATCGTCGACCGCGGCCGTCACCAGCACCTGCTCGCCAGGCGCGACCAGCTCCGCCAGCCGCTCGCGCCGACGCGTGTCCAGCTCGGCGAAGACGTCGTCGAGCACCAGCACCGGCTCGTTGCCCTCGGCCCGCAGCAGGTCGTAGGAGGCCAGCCGCAGCGCCAGCGCGTACGACCAGGACTCGCCGTGCGAGGCGTACCCCTTGGCCGGCAACTGACCGAGTTTGAGAAGCAGATCGTCCCGATGAGGGCCCACGAGCGTCACCCCCCGCTCGATCTCCTGCTTGCGCGCCTCCGCGAGCGCCGCCATCAGCTGCTCGTACAGGTCCTCGCGCGTGTGCGCCTCACCGGGCGCGGACGGCTTGTAGTCGAGGGCGATCGGCCCGCCGCCGGGGGCGAGTTGCTCGTACGCCTTGTCGGCGAGCGGCTGGATCGCGGCGATCAGGTCGAGCCGCTGGGCGAGCAACTCGGCGCCGACGCGCGCCAGATGCTGATCCCATACGTCGAGTGTGGACAGGTCCGCCCCCACGCTCGAATCCGCTCGCGCGGGAGGTGCCCCCCTCCGGCCGCCGTGCCTCCTGGCGAGCGCCGCCGACTTCAGCAGGGTGTTGCGCTGCTTGAGGACGCGCTCGTAGTCGGAGCGCACACCGGCCATGCGCGGGGAGCGCGCGGTGATCAGCTCGTCGAGGAAGCGCCGCCGCTCACCGGGATCACCCTTCACCAGCGCGAGATCCTCGGGCGCGAACAGCACGGTCCGTACGATGCCCAGCACGTCACGGGGTCTGACCTGCGAGGACCTGTTGATGCGGGCACGGTTGGACTTGCCGGGGTTCAGCTCCAGCTCGACCAGCTGCTGCCGCTCGCCCTGTCGGACCTGCGCCCGGATGATCGCTCGGTCGGCGCCCATGCGGACCAGGGGGGCGTCGGAGGCGACGCGGTGACTGCCGAGGGTGGCGAGATAGCCGATGGCCTCGACCAGGTTGGTCTTGCCCTGGCCGTTCGGGCCGACGAAGGCGGTGACGCCCGGGTCGAGCGGGACCTCGACCCGGGCGTACGAGCGGAAGTCGGCCAGCGACAGATGCGTGACGTGCATGGTCGGTCGCCGACCTCCCCCAAGTCGTGGGCTGTTCTGGGCAGCCCTGTGGATTACTTCGTCTCGACCGCGTGGCCGCCGAACTGGTTGCGCAGCGCCGCGATCATCTTCATCTGCGGAGAGTCCTCCTGGCGCGACGCGAACCGCGCGAAGAGGGAGGCCGTGATCGCCGGGAGCGGCACGGCGTTGTCGATGGCGGCTTCCACAGTCCAGCGGCCCTCGCCGGAGTCCTGTGCGAAACCCTTCAGCCGGTCGAGGTGCTCGTCCTCGTCGAGGGCGTTCACCGCGAGGTCCAGCAGCCAGGAGCGGATGACGGTCCCCTCCTGCCAGGAGCGGAACACCTCCCGGACGTCGGTCACGGAGTCGACCTTCTCCAGGAGCTCCCAGCCCTCGGCGTAGGCCTGCATCATCGCGTACTCGATGCCGTTGTGGACCATCTTCGCGAAGTGGCCCGCGCCGACCTTGCCGGCGTGCACCGCGCCGAACGTCCCCTCGGGCTTGAGGGCGTCGAAGACCGGCCGCACCTTGGCGACGTTCTCCGCGTCGCCGCCGTACATCAGCGCGTAGCCGTTCTCCAGGCCCCAGACGCCGCCGGAGACACCGCAGTCGACGAAGCCGATGCCCTTGGCCGCGAGCTCCTCGGCGTGCTTCTCGTCGTCCGTCCAGCGGGAGTTGCCACCGTCCACGACGATGTCGCCCGGCTCCAGGAGCTCGGCGAGTTCGTCGACGGTCGACTGGGTGGGCGCACCGGCCGGGACCATGATCCAGACCACCCGCGGCGCCTCAAGGTTCTCCACAAGCTCTTTGAGGCTGTGGACATCGGCGAGGTCCGGGTTGCGGTCGTATCCGACGACGGTGTGGCCTGCGCGGCGGATCCGCTCGCGCATGTTGCCGCCCATCTTGCCGAGGCCGACGAGACCGAGCTCCATCAGTTGTTCCTTAGGTTGCTGTGTGGCGTGTGGGGCACTGTTCGTACCCACGTCCGAGCCTAAACCCGGACGCTCACGCACACCTGTGGGCATACGCGCTCAAACGTATGCCCTCACCTGGGGCTTGGCCTCAGCCGCTCAGCCGCACGGGCATGATCAGGTACTTGTAGGCCTCGTCCGCCTCGGCGTCCAGGGCCGGCTTGCCGCTGAGCAGCGCGGGCTTGGTGGACGTCGTGAAGGACAGCTGGGCGACGGGGGAGTCGATGGCGCTCAGGCCGTCCAGCAGGAAGGTCGGGTTGAAGGCGATCGACACGTCGTCGCCCTCCAGCTGCGCGTCGACCCGCTCCACAGCCTGTGCGTCGTCGCTGGAACCGGCCTCCAGGATCAGCACGCCCTGCTCGAAGCTCAGCCGCACCGGGGTGTTGCGCTCGGCGACCAGGGCCACACGCTTGACGGCCTCCACGAAGGGGGCGGTCTCGATCACGGCCACGGAGTTGAACTCCGTCGGGAACAGCGAGCGGTACTTCGGCAGGTCGCCCTCGAGCAGGCGGGTCGTCGTGCGACGGCCCGCGCCCTCGAAGCCGATCAGACCCTCGCCCGCGCCCGAGCCGGAGAGCGCCAGGATGACGCTGTCACCGCTGGTCAGCGCCTTGGCGGTGTCCAGGAGCGTCTTCGCCGGCACCAGCGCGACCGCGGACGCCTCCGGGTTCTCCGGCTTCCACAGGAACTCGCGGACCGCGAAGCGGTAGCGGTCGGTGGAGGCCAGCGTGACGGTGTCGCCCTCGATCTCGATGCGTACACCGGTCAGCACGGGGAGCGTGTCGTCACGGCCCGCGGCGATGGCCACCTGGGCGGCCGCGGAGGCGAAGACCTCACCGGGGACGGTGCCGGTCGCCGTCGGCATCTGCGGCAGCGCCGGGTACTCCTCCACAGGGAGGGTGTGGAGTGTGAACCGCGAGGAGCCGCAGACCACGGTCGCCCGTACACCGTCTGTGGAAATCTCCACCGGGCGGTTGGGCAGGGCGCGGCAGATGTCGGCGAGCAGGCGGCCCGAGACGAGGACCGTGCCCTCCTCCTCGACCTCCGCCTCGACGCTGACGCGCGCGGACACCTCGTAGTCGAAGCTGGAGAGGCTGAGAGCCCCGTCCTCGGCCTTCAGCAGAAGGCCGGCGAGGACAGGCGCCGGCGGACGGGCCGGGAGGCTGCGCGCCGCCCAGGCCACTGCCTCCGCGAGTACGTCGCGTTCCACCCGGATCTTCACTGTTGCCGCCTCCTGCTGTTGCCGGCGCTTCTACGGCCTGCCTGGCTTCGTCGTCTGTCTCGGTGTCGTCGGCCCCTGTGATGGGAAGGACACCGGGGAACAGTCTGACGCACGGCACTGACAGTAGGTGCCTCTCGGGGTCAAGTCGTGACGAGGGGCAGCCGGGAGCCGGACGGCGAGTTGTGCACAGGACCCCCTTCGAAACGGATTCCCAGCTCTCTCTAGTTGGGAGTAGTAGTAGGGGCTGTGGAAACCGTGGATAACCCCGTTTGCGCAGGTCAGACCGGAGATTTTGTCCACGGGCCCTGTGGGCGACACCGGTGGACAACTCAGGGGGTCTGTGGAGAACGGAAAGTTCTGCACACCCCGTGCACAGCCTGAGGCGACTTCTCCCCAGCGCCGTCCCCAGCTTTACCCACCTTTCCCACAGCCCAAGTCGGCATCTTCGTGTGACGCCTTTCACTCGACCCGGTGAGGAGGCGCGTCGCGTTGCCGAACAGTGGACAGCCATGTGGAGAAGGTGGGGATCGCTGGGGACAACAGGCCCCAGCCTGTGGGTTGTCGGTGGACAACTCGATGCACAGCCTGTGGATCTCTGCTTTGTCCACAGTCTGTGGAGATCGTTCGTCCACGAATCCACAACCAGGTGACCTGCGGTGATCGTCTTTCGGCAGGCTGCCTGTGGACCGCGGTCTGGACAACTTCGCGGTCCCCAGGATGTGGACGGCAGAAAGTTGCCGAATCTGTGGAGAGAGGCCGTAACTCGGCAACGAATCGAACACGCGGCTACGACGGCGTTACCTGCGACATGACGAAGGGCGCCCCGGGACCTCGTCCCCAGGGCGCCCTGGACGCCGTAACTCTGCTTCTGTCAGCCGTTCTTGATGCGGTTCGTCAGCTCGGTCACCTGGTTGTAGATGGAGCGTCGCTCGGCCATCAGATTGCGGATCTTGCGGTCCGCGTGCATGACGGTGGTGTGGTCGCGGCCGCCGAACAGTGCGCCGATCTTCGGCAGGGAGAGGTCCGTCAGCTCGCGGCAGAGGTACATGGCGATCTGGCGGGCCGTGACGAGGGCGCGGCCGCGAGAGGTGCCGCAGAGGTCCTCGACGGTCAGGCCGAAGTAGTCGGCCGTGGCGCTCATGATGGCGGTCGAGGTGATCTCGGGGGCCGAGTCCTCGCCGCCGGGGATGAGGTCCTTGAGGACGATCTCGGTCAGGCCCAGGTCCACCGGCTGGCGGTTGAGCGACGCGAACGCCGTCACGCGGATCAGCGCGCCCTCCAGTTCGCGGATGTTGCGCGAGATGCGGGAGGCGATGAACTCCAGTACCTCCGGCGGGGCGTTGAGCTGCTCCTGCACCGCCTTCTTACGGAGGATCGCGATACGCGTCTCCAGCTCGGGCGGCTGGACGTCGGTGATCAGACCCCACTCGAAACGGTTCCGCAGCCGGTCCTCCAGTGTCACCAGCTGCTTGGGCGGCCGGTCGCTGGAGAGCACGATCTGCTTGTTGGCGTTGTGGAGCGTGTTGAAGGTGTGGAAGAACTCCTCCTGCGTCGACTCCTTGTCCGCGAGGAACTGGATGTCGTCGACCAGCAGGATGTCCATCTCGCGGTACCGCTTGCGGAAGCTGTCGCCCTTGCCGTCGCGGATGGAGTTGATGAACTCGTTGGTGAACTCCTCCGAGCTCACGTAGCGCACGCGCGTGCCGGGATACAGACTCCGCGCGTAGTGCCCGATCGCGTGTAGGAGGTGCGTTTTGCCCAGCCCCGACTCCCCATAGATGAAGAGGGGGTTGTAGGCCTTCGCGGGAGCCTCGGCGACGGCGACCGCGGCCGCGTGCGCGAAGCGGTTGGAGGCGCCGATGACGAACGTGTCGAAGAGGTACTTCGGGTTCAGTCGCGCGGTGGGCTCACCGGGGCCGGACGCCGGCGCGGGCTTCGCGGCCAGTGGGCCGGGGGCGCCGGTGGTCGGCAGGCTGGAGCCGACGGGGCCGCCGCGGTGCACGTGCCCGGAGCCGGCCGAGGGCTCGGGCAGCTCCCGGCGGGCGTCGCGCGGCTCGTAGTCGGAGCGGCCCTGGTCGTAGTCCGACCGCTGGTCGTAGTCGCGGCGCGGGCCGTCGTACGGCGGGCGCTCCATCGACTGCGGACGGTAGTCCTGGGACGGCGGGGAGTACGAGTCCTGCGAGGGCGAGGCGTAGGGGTCGCGCTCGGGGAAGCCGAGGCGCTGCTGCTGCCAGCTGTACTCGTCCTGCGACGGCCGCGGCCAGGAGCCGGGCTCGGGGCGCTGGTACTCGGAGGGGTATGCGGGGCGCGCGGTCGGGAGCTGGTCCGCGCGCGGGGGCGGCAGCTGGTCGCCGGGGCCGCCGGGGAGCTGCTCGCCGCGGGTGGGGCGCTGGTCGTCGGCGCGGTGGCGGCCGTAACCCTCGTACTGGCCCTGTCCCTGGCTGTCGTACTGGTCCTGGCGCGGGTTTTCGTACGGATCCTGGCGCTGGCTCTCGTACCGGCTCTGCTCGTCGTACTGGCCGGAGGGGAGCTCGGGCTCCTCGTAGCGCGGCTGGGGGCGGATCGGCGGGGCCGGGGGTGCGGGGGGCTCGCCGGCGGAGTCGTCGACGGTGATCGCGATGCGGATCGGGCGGCCGCACTCGCGGCTCAGGGTCTCGCTGACGATCGGCGCGAGCCGGCCTTCGAGCACACCCTTCGCAAACTCGTTCGGTACGGCGAGCAGCGCGGTGTCGGCGACCAGCGCGAGCGGCTGGCAGCGCCGGATCCAGTGCTCGTCCTTGGTCTCCACGCCCTGACCGCGGCCCTCGCCGAGGAGTTGTTCCAGTACTCGTGGCCACACTGCGGCAAGATCGGCAGGTACGTCAGCCACAGGGCACGCTCTCTCACGGGTCCCACGAACGTGTGATGGTGGGACGGGTCGGGATTCGAGTGGGGTGGAGCCATGAACAAGGGTTCAAGGGAACGAATCGGAGTTCAGCCACGGTAGTCAGGGCGACGGGTGCGGTTCAAGTTGTTGTCCCCAGCCTGTGGATAGTGTCTCTCAGTGACCGCTGGTTTGACCGGATGGCGTAGCCCCGCGTACCGTAACCAGGTCGAGTTGTCGATGGCTGCTGCCGCCTGCCTCCGATGGGCACAGATCGCGTCAGGTGATCGGGAAGCGGTGCACTCGGGCGTAACGAGAGCTACTCGTGGGCGCACGGTGACAGCCAGGACGGCACCCGCAACCAACGATTTGATTTCTGGAGCCCCCGAGTGAGCAAGCGCACCTTCCAGCCGAACAACCGTCGTCGCGCGAAGACCCACGGCTTCCGCCTGCGGATGCGTACCCGCGCCGGCCGCGCGATTCTCGCGAACCGTCGTGCCAAGGGTCGCGCCAGCCTGTCCGCCTGATTCCGGTCAGGTCATGCCGTCGTGCTGCCCACCGAGAACCGGCTGAGGCGGCGCGAGGACTTCGCGACCGCGGTACGACGAGGGCGCCGGGCCGGCCGCCCGTCCCTCGTCGTCCATCTACGTAGCGGTGCCACGGACCCGCACGCGCCTGGGGAGAGCGCTCCCCCGACGCGTGCGGGTTTCGTCGTGAGCAAAGCAGTGGGCGGAGCCGTCGTACGCAACAAGGTGAAGCGCAGACTGCGTCATCTGATGCGGGACCGGGTCGCCCTGTTGCCCCCCGGTAGCCTGGTAGTCGTACGAGCGCTGCCCGGTGCGGGCGACGCCGACCATGGACAACTGGCCCAAGACCTGGATGCCGCCATCGAGCGGCTGCTGGGAGGGGGCGCACGATGAAGTACCCGCTGCTGGCTCTGATCAAGCTGTACCAGTGGACGATCAGTCCGCTGCTCGGGCCCGTGTGCAAGTACTACCCGTCGTGTTCC
This sequence comes from Streptomyces sp. NPDC047081, assembly GCF_040643775.1. Lineage (NCBI taxonomy): Bacteria > Bacillati > Actinomycetota > Actinomycetes > Kitasatosporales > Streptomycetaceae > Streptomyces > Streptomyces sp. NPDC047081. The sequence goes on from NZ_JBEYUY010000012.1 coordinate 18,675, forward strand.
CACTACGGCTACACGGCCATCGACCGGCACGGCGCGATCAAGGGCACGGCGCTCACCGCCTGGCGCATCCTGCGGTGCAATCCGTGGTCGCTGGGCGGTGTGGACCATGTCCCGCCGCGCAAGCGCCCGCGGTGGCACGAAATGCTGCGTGACGCGTGGCGTGCACGCAAGGGCGGGTCCTCCGCCGCCGAACCGGCCCCCGAAGAGAATCCTGTTTCGAGCACGGAAGAGAATCCTCCTTCGAGCCCGGCCGCAGAGACCTCGTCCCATGCCCAAGGAGCATGATTAGTGGACACGATTGCCAGCCTCTTCAGCTTCATCACGACACCCGTCTCCTGGGTCATCGTCCAGTTCCACAAGATGTACGGGGCCATCTTCGGCCCCGACACCGGGTGGGCCTGGGGCCTGTCCATCGTGTCCCTGGTGATCTTGATCCGCATCTGCCTGATCCCGCTCTTCGTGAAGCAGATCAAGTCGACGCGCGCGATGCAGACGCTCCAGCCGGAGATGAAGAAGATCCAGGAGCGCTACAAGAACGACAAACAGCGCCAGTCCGAAGAGATGATGAAGCTGTACAAGGAGACGGGCACCAACCCGCTCTCCTCGTGCCTTCCCATCCTGGCGCAGTCGCCGTTCTTCTTCGCCCTGTACCACGTGCTCAACGGCATCGCGACCGGCAAGACGATCGGTGTCATCAACGACTCGCTGCTGGCCAGCGCCCGTCAGGCGCACATCTTCGGCGCGCCGCTCGCGGCGAAGTTCACGGACAGCTCCGACAAGGTCGCCCAGCTCGGCGCCACGCTGACCGACGTCCGTGTCGTCACCGCGATCATGATCGTCCTGATGTCGGCGTCGCAGTTCTACACGCAGCGCCAGCTGATGACGAAGAACGTCGACACCACGGTCAAGACGCCGTTCATGCAGCAGCAGAAGATGCTGATGTACGTCTTCCCGGTCATGTTCGCCGTCTTCGGCATCAACTTCCCGGTCGGTGTCCTTGTCTACTGGCTGACCACCAACGTGTGGACCATGGGCCAGCAGATGTACGTCATCCACAACAACCCGACCCCGGGTTCCAAGGCCCAGGCCGCCTACCTGGAGCGCCTGACCAAGCACGTCACGAACCACGGCAAGGCCCGCAAGCGCAGCGAGCGCACCATCATCAAGGCGATCGTCGCCAAGGGCCGCGATCGCAACGAGTTCGAGCGCAAGTTCATCAACGGTCTGAGCAAGGCGGGCCTCGCGGCCCAGACCGACGGCAGCGTGGTGCAGAGCGACGCGGCCGTGGCCACCCAGACCGAGGACGGCACGCCGACGACCGGTACGCCCGCCGCCCCCAAGCGCCAGCAGCCCAAGCGTCAGACCAAGTCCCAGCGGCAGACCGGCGGCACCAAGCCGGCCGGTGAGACCACCTCGCTGAGCAAGTCCGACGAGCCCGAGGACGCCAAGCCTGCCTCCGCTGCCAAGAAGCCCGCTCAGCAGCCGGGCAGCGGCACCCGCAGCAAGGCCCAGTCCGGGCAGCGCAAGGGCCCGCAGCGCCCCAAGTCCCCGTCCAAGAAGTAAGAAGGAGCCCATCCCGTGACGGAAGGCACCACCTCCGCCGCTGCCGAGGGTGCAGACACCCTGACCCGCCTGGAGCAGGAGGGCGAGATCGCGGCGGACTACCTCGAGGGTCTGCTGGACATCGCCGATCTCGACGGCGACATCGACATGGACGTCGAGGCCGACCGCGCCGCTGTCTCGATCATCAGCGACTCGGGAGGCCGAGACCTGCAGAAGCTGGTCGGCCGCGACGGTGAGGTGCTGGAGGCGCTCCAGGAGCTCACGCGCCTGGCCGTGCACCGGGAGACCGGGGACCGCAGCCGGCTGATGCTGGACATCGCGGGCTACCGTGCCAAGAAGCGCGCCGAGCTCTCCGAGCTGGGTGCCAAGGCCGCCGCCGACGTCAAGAACACCGGTGAGCCCGTCAAGCTCAAGCCGATGACGCCGTTCGAGCGCAAGGTCGTGCACGACGCGGTCAAGGCCGCGGGCCTGCGCAGCGAGTCCGAGGGCGAGGAGCCGCAGCGCTTCGTCGTCGTGCTTCCCGCCTGATCGGTTCATACGTTTCACCGGCCCCGTCTGTAGCGCAGACGGGGCCGGTCTTTGTCAGCCTGATAGTTCTGGTGGTCGGCGCTCGGTGCGCCGATGCGGTACGGAAGGACGGTCCCCGTGACGGAGGCAGCGGAGCTCCCCCCTGCGCCCGAGCAGGCGCGTGAGGTGTTCGGCGATCGCTTCGCGGACGCGGTTCGCTATGCGGAGCTGCTCGCCGAGGCGGGTGTGCAGCGTGGGCTGATCGGTCCACGCGAAGTGCCACGCCTGTGGGAGCGGCATCTGCTGAACTGCGCGGTGCTCTCGGAGGTCGTGCCCGAGGGCGTGACGGTCTGCGACGTCGGCTCGGGGGCCGGCCTGCCGGGCATCCCGCTGGCGCTTGTCCGGGAGGACCTGAAGATCACCCTGTTGGAGCCCCTGCTCCGACGGACGAACTTCCTCACGGAGGTCGTGGAGCTGCTGGGCCTCGACCATGTGACCGTCATGCGCGGCCGGGCCGAGGAGGTCATGGGCAAGTTCACGCCCGTCCACGTGGTCACGGCACGCGCGGTGGCTCCCCTGGACCGCCTGGCGGCCTGGGGCATCCCGCTGCTGCGCCCGTACGGAGAGATGCTCGCCCTCAAGGGCGACACCGCGGAGGAGGAGCTCAAGGCCGCCACCGTGGCACTGAGCAAGCTCGGCGCGGTGGAGACCTCTGTCCTGCATGTGGGTGAGGGAGTGGTGGACCCGCCGTCCACGGTGGTGCGGGTCGAGGTCGGGGAGAGTCCGGGAGGCGTGCGCTTCGCCGCCAAGCGCGCCAAGGCGGCCCGCACTGGACGTACCCGTCGGCGTCGCTGATCCGTCCTGACGACGAGCCGTACTCCACACAAGCTGCCAAACCTACGCATGCCGGAGTGTCGCGACAGTTCGGCCCTCGCTGCTGTGCATCGTGTTTCACGTGAAACGTCGCTCACTGCTGCACGGCATCATCGGACGTGGCCGCGCCGCGGCCGAAAACCGCGACCGTAAGCCTCTCGGATCACTCGATGAGGGCACCGAGTTGTCCACAGAGGTGGATTTCTCCACAGAACACCAGGCCTCACTGGTTCACGACCCCGAAGGCATGGGAGGCTCTGTTCATTGCGAGCCTGAAGTCGAGGAGAGTGAATCCTTGCGGTCCGACGCCAACATCGCGGGACCGATGACCGATCCGGTCCCCGGTCCCCGTACCGAGTCGTTGGGGGAGGATGTTTCACGTGAAACACCGCCCCCGATGGACGACACTCCGATCGGTCGTGCTGCCCAACTGGCAGTGGAGGCTCTGAACCGAGCCGGCGAGGGCCTGCCACGGCCCGAGCAGACCCGTGTCATCGTCGTCGCCAACCAGAAGGGTGGCGTGGGCAAGACGACGACAACGGTCAACCTCGCCGCTTCGCTGGCGGTCCACGGCGGTCGCGTCCTTGTCATCGACCTCGACCCGCAGGGCAACGCGTCCACGGCCCTGGGGATCGATCACCACGCCGAAGTGCCATCGATCTATGACGTGTTGATCGACAGCAAGCCGCTGGCCGAAGTCGTCCAGCCGGTCCCGGATGTCGAGGGACTCTTCTGTGCGCCCGCCACCATCGATCTCGCCGGTGCGGAGATCGAGCTGGTGTCCCTGGTGGCACGTGAGAGCCGACTCCAGCGGGCCATCCAGGCGTACGAGCACCCGCTGGACTACATCCTCATCGACTGCCCGCCCTCACTCGGCCTCCTCACGGTCAACGCTTTGGTCGCCGGCGCCGAGGTCCTCATCCCGATCCAGTGCGAGTACTACGCACTGGAGGGGCTGGGGCAGCTGTTGCGCAACGTCGATCTGGTGCGGGGGCACCTCAACCCCGCCCTGCATGTATCGACGATCCTGCTCACCATGTACGACGGCCGGACGCGGCTCGCGTCCCAGGTCGCGGACGAGGTGCGCACCCACTTCGGCGACGAGGTGCTGCGGACGAGCATTCCCCGCTCGGTCCGTATCTCCGAGGCGCCGAGCTATGGACAGACGGTTCTCACCTACGATCCCGGATCGAGCGGTGCCCTGTCCTATCTTGAGGCGGCACGAGAAATCGCGCTGAAGGGTGTCGGCGTCAGCTACGACCCGACGCAGGCCCATATCGGCGCCCAGAACAACCCGAGCATGGTGGAGGGGATCCAGTGAGCGAGCGACGGAGGGGTTTGGGTCGTGGTCTCGGCGCACTGATCCCTGCTGCCCCGACGGAGAAGACGCCGGCCCCGGCCGCGGTGGGGAGTGCGGCTTCCGCCTCCCCGACGGCGGTACCGGTGCTGAACGGCGACCGCGGAGTGGCCGCGGCGAAGGTGACAACGCTGCCGCCTGTTTCACATGAAACAGAGGAGCCTTCGGCCAACGGCTACGCGGAGACGCCCGCGCCCCCCATGGGCGCGCACTTCGCCGAGCTTCCCCTCGACTCCATCACGCCGAACCCGCGCCAGCCGCGTGAGGTCTTCGACGAGGACGCGCTGCAGGAACTCGTCACCTCCATCCAGGAGGTCGGTCTCCTTCAGCCGGTCGTCGTACGGCAGTTGGGCCCCGCCCGCTATGAGCTCATCATGGGCGAGCGGCGCTGGCGGGCCTGCCGTGAGGCCGGCCTGGAGGCGATCCCGGCGATCGTGCGGGCCACGGAGGACGAGAAGCTCCTCCTGGACGCCCTCCTGGAGAACCTGCACCGCGCGCAGCTGAACCCGCTGGAAGAGGCGGCCGCCTACGACCAGCTGCTGAAGGACTTCAACTGCACGCATGACCAGCTGGCCGACCGCATCGGCCGGTCCCGCCCGCAGGTGTCCAACACGCTGCGTCTGCTGAAGCTCTCGCCGGCGGTCCAGCGTCGGGTGGCCGCCGGAGTCCTCTCCGCCGGTCACGCGCGGGCCCTGCTCTCCGTGGACGACTCGGAGGAGCAGGACCGGCTCGCCCACCGCATCGTGGCCGAGGGACTCTCGGTGCGGGCCGTCGAGGAGATCGTGACCCTCATGGGCTCGCGTCCGCAGACGGCCCAGCGCTCCAAGGGCCCGCGGGCCGGCACCCGGGTCTCCCCGGCGCTGAGCGACCTCGCGACCCGTCTCTCGGACCGCTTCGAGACGCGTGTGAAGGTCGACCTCGGCCAGAAGAAGGGCAAGATCACCGTCGAGTTCGCGTCGATGGAGGATCTGGAGCGGATCCTCAGCAGCCTTGCTCCCGGCGAGGGACCGGTCCTGCAGAAGAGCCTCCTGGACGACCATTCCGAGGACGACGAGTCCTAGAAAGCAGGTGGCCGGCAGAGCGGTTTCGCTCCGTGGGCCGACCGAGCGGGCCGTGTCCGGTGTGCACCGGAACACGGCCCGCTCTTTGCTTTCAGGCGGTATCGATGGAATCGCTTCGTGGATACGATGCGTTCGGGTATGGCGCATCCACCTGGCAGTACCTCTGAGAGGGAGGCAGCGGCCATGCGAACGATGAGCCGCACCGGACTGGTGAGCGCGGGCCTGGGGCTGGGCGCGGTCGGCGGCTTCGTCGGCAGCCTGCTGAAGGAACGGAGCGCTCTGACGGCCGCCCGCGACGCGGCGGGCGAAGGAAGCGAGGAACAGCCTTCATGGGGCGTCGGCTCGTACCGCTCACGCTGGACAACCTTCAGGACCTTCCCCAGCGCTGTCGCTCGTGCGTCTTCTGGGAGCTGGACCCAGTCAGCGGTGAGGCCGCGGTAAAGGCGGGCACGGCCGCCCTGGAGAAGGAGGCCTGGATCTCGGCCGTCCTGCTCGACTGGGGATCCTGCGGCCGGGTCGTCTACGTCGACGACGCACCTGTGGGCTTCGTCCTGTACGCCCCTCCGGCCTACGTCCCCCGCTCCACTGCTTTCCCCACGAGCCCTGTGTCGCCGGACGCGGTGCAGTTGATGACCGGCTTCATCCTGCCCGGTTACCAAGGGCAGGGGCTCGGCCGGGTGATGGTACAGACGGTGGCCAAGGATCTGCTGCGGAGGGGCTTCAAGGCCATCGAGGCGTTCGGGGACGCCCGTTGGAAGGAACCGGCCTGTGTTCTGCCCGCCGATCATCTCCTGGCGGTGGGGTTCAAGACCGTACGACAGCACCCCACATACCCACGGATGAGGCTGGAGCTCAGGACCACGCTCTCGTGGAAGGAAGACGTGGAGATGGCCCTGGACCGGCTGCTGGGGGCCGTACAGAAGGAACCGGTGCTCCGACCCCTGTAGTGCCCCGGTTGATGCCGCCAACGCGAAGGGGCCGACCCGTCCCGGGTCGGCCCCTCGATGTTTCACGTGAAACGTCACTCGGCGATGAAGTCCTCAAGGTCGCGGACGATCGCGGCCTTCGGCTTGGCGCCGACGATGGTCTTGGCGACCTCGCCGTTCTGGTAGACGTTCAGCGTCGGGATGGACATCACGCCGTACTTGGCAGCCGTACCCGGGTTCTCGTCGATGTTGAGCTTCACGACCTCGATCTTGTCGCCGTACTCCTTGGCGATCGCCTCGAGCGACGGAGCGATCTGGCGGCACGGACCGCACCAGGCGGCCCAGAAGTCCACCAGGACGGGCTTGTCGCTCTTGAGGACGTCCTGCTCGAAGGAGTCGTCGGTCACGTTCTTCAGGTCGGCCACGGCAAGGGCTCCTTTTACTGGTGTGCGGTGGGGCAGAAGGGGGGTCAGACGGAGGTCTTCTCGGGCTCGGCCTGCTCCTCGTCCGCGAGGGCGGCGAGGTAGCGCTCGGCGTCGAGAGCGGAGGAACAGCCGGTGCCGGCCGCGGTGATCGCCTGGCGGTAGGTGTGGTCGACCACGTCACCGGCGGCGAACACACCGGTCACGTTGGTACGGGTCGAGGGGGCGGCGACCTTGAGGTAGCCCTCCTCGTCCAGGTCGAGCTGGCCCTTGAAGAGCTCGGTGCGCGGGTCGTGGCCGATCGCGATGAACAGGCCCGTGACCGCCAGGTCCGAGAGCTCGCCGGTCTTGATGTTGCGCAGCTTCAGCCCCGCCAGCTTCGGGTCGCCCTGGATCTCGGCGACCTCGCTGTCCCACACGAACTTGATCTTCGGGTCGGCGAAGGCGCGCTCCTGCATCGCCTTGGAGGCGCGCAGGGTGTCCCGGCGGTGGACGATCGTCACGGACTTGGCGAAGCGGGAGAGGAAAGTGGCCTCCTCCATCGCGGTGTCGCCACCGCCGATCACGGCGATGTCCTGGTCCTTGAAGAAGAAGCCGTCACAGGTGGCGCACCACGAGACACCGCGGCCGGAGAGGGCGTCCTCGTTCGGCAGGCCGAGCTTGCGGTGCTGCGAGCCGGTGGCGACGATGACGGCCTTCGCCTTGTGCACGGTGCCGGCGGTGTCCGTGACGGTCTTGATCTCGCCGGTCAGGTCGACGGAGACGATGTCGTCCGGGACGAGTTCGGCGCCGAAGCGCTCGGCCTGGGCGCGCATGTTGTCCATGAGCTCGGGGCCCATGATGCCTTCCTGGAAGCCGGGGAAGTTCTCCACCTCGGTGGTGTTCATGAGCGCGCCACCGGCGGTGACGGCGCCCTCGAAGACCAGCGGCTTCAGCGACGCGCGCGCGGTGTAGAGCGCCGCCGTGTAGCCGGCGGGCCCGGAGCCGATGATGATCACGTTACGGACGTCGCTCACGGCTTGTTTCCTCGTCTCTGGACTGCGTCGTCGGACCGGTGGGAGACCTCTCGGAACTCTCACCCCACCCAACGGATCCTAAGGGGCGCGCATTCCCGCTGTGTCCGGGCACACGGCGATGCCACACCGAACGGGATACCACGGAGGAAGCCGCTGAAGCGTGCGCGTTCAGGAGCGGTTGTAGGACCGCTTCAGAAGGACCTTCGCGTCACCGGACGACGGATGCGTCACACACGTCGCGTCCATGATGTACGCGGTCACCTTGGTGCTGTGCGAGATGTCGGCGAGCACGACAAGGAGTGCGTCGGTTCCCTCGAAGACGCCGTTCTTGGTCGCCAGTGGCGCGTCGTCACTGGCGATCCCCCGCTGAACGCAGTCCGGGATCTTGGGCACCTTGTCGATCTTGGGTGACACGACCCCGTGGTCGTCGCCCCCCAGCACGCCGACACTGTTGTGCGGGGCGGTGGATCCGCGGCCCGAGCTCTCCTTCTGGACAAGGAGGTCGGCGACCTGCGTCTGCAGCTTCTTCTCGGAGAAGGTGTCAGCAGCGCTGGTCTGCTGTCCGTTCGCCTCCGTGCCGGAGGGCTTGCCATCGTTGAACGTCGCGATCAGTACGGAGCCCAGCCCCAGAGCGGCGACCGTGAAGACGCTGCCGAGGACGGCGACCCTGCGGCGTCCGGTTCGCTTCCGATTCTTGCGGCCAGGCCCGGTGCTCGAACCGCGCGCATGGCCGGAGGGGCGGTCTCCCGGTAGCGATGTTTCACGTGAAACATGCGCGCCGTCACCGGCGCCGTCCAGAGAGCGGGATGTACTGACGAGTGCCGGAGTCTCCGCGTCGTCGGGTGCCGTCGCGTTCAGCAGGGCCTCCGCCGCGAGGGCGGCGTCGATCCGGCCCGCTACATCGTCCGGCATCCGAGGCGGTCCCGGAAGCGTGCCGAGCAGTCCCCGGATCTCCTCCAGAGACGCGTAGACGTCGGCGCAGAGCTCGCACCCGTCCAGATGCTGCCGGACGTCGGCGGTCCGGGACGGCGTGAGCAGTCCCTCGGTGAGGTCGGAGATCTCGGCGACGTCCGGGTGTCCGGCCATGTCCGTCGTGGAAGTCACGCTCGCCCACCTCCGCCCTTCACTGCAGCTGAATCATTCGGCCCGGTATCGCGTGGACCCGCAGTCGGCGGCCCCGCTGCCGGTGGGACGGATGTCCCCTGCGTCCGGTTCCGCCCTTCGCCCTGTTCGTTTCCACCACCGGCGCTTTCCGGCCGTAGATGGGTGAGCAGGGGCAGAAGTCTGGCTCTGCCCCGGGCGCAACGGCTCTTCACCGTGCCGGTCGGGACGTCCAGCACCCGGGCGGCCTCGGCGACGGGGTAGCCCTGCATGTCCACGAGGACGAGCGCGGCACGCTGGTCCGGCGGGAGCGTGCCGAGCGCCTCCAGCAGCTGGCGGTGCAGATCATTGCGCTCGGCGGGAGCGGAGGCCTCCTCGTGGGGCTCCAGGAGCTGCTCCAGCCGCTCCGTGTCGTCCACCGGAGAGGTCTTGCGCGAGGCGGCCTTGCGGGCGCGGTCGAGACAGGCGTTCACCGTGATCCGGTGCAGCCACGTCGTGACGGCCGACTGGCCGCGGAAGGTGTGGGCGGCCCGGTAGGCGGAGACGAGGGCGTCCTGGACGGCGTCAGCGGCCTCCTCGCGGTCGCCCAGCGTCCGCAGGGCCACCGCCCAGAGCCGGTCGCGATGACGCCGTACAAGCTCACCGAAGGCGTCCGGGTCGCCCTCTACGTGGCGGGCCAGGAGGTCCTGATCGCTGGTGTCGCCGTATGCGGTGTCATCTGCCATCGGACCCCCTCCCCTGGGATGCGGTGTCTGGTCAGCCGGTGAACTTCACGTCGGTGATGGCCTGCTTGTAGCCGGCGCCGCTGTAGTTGTCGCCGGGCGCCTTGGGCACGTCCGTGAGCCACAGCAGAACGTACTGGGTCTTGAGCTTCTTGGTGGCCTTCACGGTGAGAGAGGTGCCCTTGGTGGTGGCGGTTCCGATCTCCTGCATCCCGTCCACGGACGTCGAGGGGGAGAGCGAGTCGGTCGCGTACAGGTGGACCGTCGTGTGATCGCCCGCGTACAGGAGCCCTATGGTCGCCGTCGAGATCGTCTGGGCGGAGCCGAGCTCGTAGACGATGCCCACGCCCGGCTTGTACGGGGCGAGCTTCGGGCCGGCGTTGTAGCTCTTGGTCCGCCAGTAGGTGGAGCTGTCCTTGTCGTAGGTCTTGTCGACGTCCTCGGGAGCCTGGAGCGAACCCTCGACGGCGAATTCCTGGGCGCCCTGGATCGTCAGGGTCTTGGCCGGCTCGGTCTTGTCGCCGCCCTTGTCGTTCCCGTCCGTCGTCTGGGTCTTGTTGGTGTCGTCGGACTTGTTGCCGCTGTCCATCAGGGCGTCCGCGAGCTGCCAACTCCCCAGTCCCAGCGCGGCGATGAGAAGCGCCGAGACGGCCCACTTCAGCGCCTTGCCAGTACGGCTCTGCAGGGGAGCCGGCGGGGCCGGCACGGGCTGCGTGGCACCGGGGTGCGGTGCCGGGCGGCCGTACGTGCCCTGCTGGTACGTCGTGCGCTGGTACTCCGGCGGCGCGGTGTACGCCGGCTCCGGCGGGCGGATGCGGGGCATCTCGCCGATCGCCTTCACCAGCTCCTCCGGCGTGGTGCACGGAGCCTCGTGGCGGGAGGCGGTCGCGCCGTCGTTGGCGAGCGCCCGCATCGAGAGCTCGGACAGGCCCCGGTGGACCCCGGCCCGCACCTGGTCGGGCGGGATCAGCCCGACGTCCTTCGGCAGCCCCGACAGGCCGTACGCGTCGCTCTCGTACGGCCAGCGCTGGGTGAGCGCCGCGTACAGGAGCGCACCGATGGACTCGGTGTCCGTGCGCTGCGGGGTCTCGGAACTGATGCCGCGCAGCGCGGAGTTCACGGCGAGACCGCGGATGCGCCACTGCGCGCTCGAAGTGCGCAGTACGGCATTGGGGTTCAGCCGCAGATGGGCCAGGCCCTCACGGTGTGCGGCAGCCATCGCCGAGGCGATCTGACTGACCATCTGGTAGGCCTCGTGCGGCTCCAGGGGGCCGGAGGCGAGCAGGGTGGTCAGCTCGACGGCGTCGGGCAGCCACTCGTGGACGACGTAGACGAGGTCGTTCTCCTCGACCGCGTCGAGCACCTGGACGAAGCGCGGGTCACCGAGCAGCGCCGAGGAACGGGCCGCGGCCAGGACGGAACGTGCCCGCGCATGGTCCGCGGGCAGGATGTGGACGCCGACGGCACGGCGGAGTTTCTCGTCCACCGCGCGCCAGCTGCTGAATCCGTCCAGACGGGTGACGCACTCCTCGAGACGGTACCGTCTGGCCAGCTTGTGGCCGCTGTGCAGCTCGGGTGGTGAGGCCTTCTCGGGGCCCTCGGCCCCGCCACTCCCCTGTGCCTCGTCGATGTCCGTGTCCCGCTCCCGGTTCTGGGCCACCCCGTCGGCCGTGGACTGGTCCGCCTGTGCGGTCAGCGGCTCGTCGCCGCTGTTGTCTGCCACGTCGACGGCAGCCGTGCTCCGTTCCGCCACCGTCGTTCCTGCCTCCCCATTCATTGCGCGCCGACCGACTTCCGTGCGCGCCGTCCGACGCCGAAACCAATTGTGCCCACAGTCCGCCGCTATGCACGACACACGGTGGCGGACGATGGTTGTGCGCGTACCCCCGCGTCAGCGCCCCAGACGCCCGCGGACCATGCCGACCAGCGAGTTCAGCTCCTCGATGCGCATCTTGCGTGCGGCCACGAAGAAGATCCCGAAGAGAATCGCCCCGCCGACGAGCAGGGCCGCGAACGAGCCGACGACGCCCTGGCCGAGCGTGTGGCCGACCGCGTAGCAGGCGGCGCCGCTGAGCGCGGCGGCCGGTACCGAGGCGATGCAGAGCCTGGCGTACGTCCGCAGGACCCTCGCGCCGTCCAGGTCGCCGCCCAGCCGCTTGCGCAGCCGGTTCCAGGCGACGCCGACACCGATCGCGTAGGCGAGGCCGTACGCGGCGGCCATGCCGGCCACGGCCCAGCGGGCCGGCAGCAGGAAGTAACACAGCGCCGAGGCAACCGCGTTGACCGCCGCCACGATCACCGTGTTGTAGAACGGCGTCCGGGTGTCCTCGTAGGCGTAGAACGCGCGCAGGACGACGTACTGCACGGAGTACGGGATCAGGCCGAGGCCGAAGGCCATCAGCATGTAGCCCATGTTCGTGGCGGCGCCGGTGCCCGAGGTGCCGAAGATGAGCGTGCACATGGGGATGCCGAGGGCGAGGAAGCCGAAGGCGATCGGGACGATGGCGACGGCCGTGGTGCGCAGCCCCTGGGAGATGTCGTCGCGGACGGCACCGCCGTCGCCCTCGGCCGCCGAGCGCGAGATGCGCGGCAGCAGGGCGGCCATCAGGGAGACGGTGATGATGGCCTGCGGCAGGCCCCAGATCAGCTGTGCGTTGGCGTAGGCGCTGAAGCCGGTGCCCGCGATGTTGGTGTCCTTGACGGCCGCCGTGGCCAGCTGCGTGACGACGAGGGCGCCCGCCTGGTTCGCGAGGACGAACAGCACCGTCCACTTGGCGAGCATCGCCGCCTTGCCGAGGCCGTGACCCTTCCAGTCGAAGCGCAGCCGCAACCGGAACCCGGTCTCGCGCAGGTACGGGATCATGGCCAGGGCCTGGACGACGAGCCCCAGAAGGACGCCGATGCCGAGCAGGCGCTGGCCCTCCGGCGGGATGCTAGTGACAGTGATGCCGGAGCCGGCCGAGGTGCCGTACACCCAGAGGAACATCCCCAGCGTCACGATGATGACGATGTTGTTCAGGACCGGCGTCCACATCATCGCGCCGAACTTGCCACGGGCGTTGAGGACCTGGCCCATCACCACGTGGATGCCCATGAAGAAGATCGAGGGCAGGAAGTAGCGGGTGAAGGTGATGGCGACGTCGTTGGCGGCGGGATCGCTGGCGACGGGGTTGGACAGCACCCGCACGAGCAGCGGCGCGGCGAGCACCGCGACGGCGGTGAGCGCCGCCAGTGCCACCATCACCAGGGTCAGCAGCCGGTTGGCGAAGGCCTCTCCACCGTCGTCGTCCTCCTTCATGGCCCGCACGAGCTGCGGCACGAAGACGGAGTTGAGGCCGCCGCCCACGGTGAGGATGTAGATCATGGTCGGCAGCTGGTAGGCGACCTGGAAGGTGTCACCGAGGAGCGCCGTGCCGAGCGCGGAGACGATCAGCGCCGAGCGGACGAAGCCGGTGAGGCGGGAGACCATCGTTCCGGCCGCCATCACGGCGCTCGACTTGAGCAGGCCCGAGGCCTTCCCGCCCTTCTTCGCGGCGGGGGCGGGTGTCGCGGCGCCGAGGTTCAGCGTCTGGTCGGCCGCGGGGATGGCGCCGAGATTCATGGTCTGGTCTGCCGCGGGCACGGGAGCCGCCGGCTGCGGATACTGCGGCACCGGGGCCTGCTCGCCGGGCGCGGCGGCCGGGCCCGGCACCGACGGGGGATCCGTCGGGCGACCGCTGCCCTGCTGCTGGTCCCGGAACAGGTGAGCGAAGGCGTCGGGCTCGTGGCGCTCCTCGCCGGCCTGGGTCACCAGGTCGTCGACGCCCACGAACTGGGTCGTGCGGGGGTTGTCGCCGTAGGGCAGGTACTGGGTCGGCCCCTCCGGCTCCGGCGCGGGGGTCTGGGCCCACACGTTCGGGTCGGGGGCGTACGGGGACTGCTGAGGCTGCGCGTACAGGGGCTGCGGCGGCTGGTACGTGCCCGGGGGCGGCGGAGGGTGCGCGGCGCGGTCGTAGAGCGCCTCGGCGACCGGGTCCTGGGCGGACAGGTCCTGCGCGCGGTAGGGGTCCTGGGCGTAGGCGTCCTGGAGGTACATGTCGGCGGGCGGCTGCGGCGGCACCTGGCCGGGCTCGGGCGGCGGGCCCTCGGGGTGACCCGAGGGACCTGCGGCCTGGCCGCGGTCACCGTCGTACGGCGCGTTCATGGTTACCCCACCTCATCGTCCCGGGCCCACCGGCCACGACATCGCTCAACGGTCCACTCTCTCACCCGTGCCGGACGGGTCGGCGCTTTCCGCTGCGGTGTCCGGTGCAGGGTCACTCGGCTGCTCCGGGTCGTCTGCCCGCGCCTCGGTGCCCGACTCCTCGTCGAGACGGTCCTCGGGGCCCTGGGGGTTCTCCGGCCCGTCGGCCGCCTCGCCCGTCTCCTCGGGACCGTTCTCCTCGGCCTCACGGGCGGCGGCCCGCTTGCGCTGGGTGTACATCCGGAAGCCGGCGAGGACGAGCAGCAGGAAGCCGCCGCCGATGACCAGCATCACCGTGGCCGTGAACTCGGTGACCTTGACGTCGAAGTCGACCTCGGCGCCGTACTTCTGGCCGTCCTGCGTGTACAGCTGGGCGACCACCGTCGCCTGGCCGTTGGCCTTGGCGGAGGTGGTGAACTTCACCGTCTGGCTGTGGCCGCCGGAGACCTCGACGGGCTGCTCGTAGTAGTCGTGGCCGCCGATCTGGAGGCGGTTGGGGCTCTTGGAGGTGAGCCGCAGGGTCAGGCGCTCGACGCCCTGCACCAGGTTGTTCTGGACGGTCACGGGGATCGTGGCGCTGCGTCCGGAGAGCTTGGTGTCGGACTTGTCGATCAGCTTGACCTGGCTGGTCAGGCCGGTGAGATAGGCCTGCACGCTGTCGCGGAAGTCCTGCGCGGAGCCGGGGCGGCCGCGCCAGGAGGTGGACATCTCACGGTTGGTGGCCCGCCCGAAGGGGGTCACCACCCGGGACTCGTCGGTGAGGATCACCCGGAAGTTGTCGAGGCTGTCCTGCGTGGCCGCGATCTGCTCGAACGCCGAGCGCGGCAGCTCCTGCTTGCGCAGCGAGGAGGGGTACGCCGACGAGGACGGCACCTTCGTGGTGGCGCCGGAGTCGGGCTTGGCCTTGGCGGCGGCGCTGAGCTTCTGCGTCTGGGACCAGTTTCCGCCCTGCAGGGCGGTCAGAGCCTCGGCCATCGCCTGGGCCTGGCGGGCCGTGGGCATGCGCTGCGGGGCGATGACGATGCTGCGCTGTTGGTCGGTCTGGCCGTTCAGCGCGAGGCTCTGGGCGAGGAACTGCTGTACGGCGAGCGTGGTGGCGTTCGCCTTCGTCAGGTCGCCCTGGAAGGCCGTCGACAGCCGGGCGTCCGCGACCACCGCCGTCGTGCCGCCGCCGATCGGGCGGGCCGCGGAGGGCGTGTACGGCAGGCCGCCGGTCTCCTGGAGGCTGTCGCTGCGGGCGATCACCTTGTCGGCGCCGGCCGAGGTGGCGACCTTGACGATCGACGGGTCGATGGCGCCGTCCACGGGCCAGGCGAAGTCGGTGCTCGGCGTCACGTGCAGCACCGTCTCCACCGTGGTGGCGGCGACGTCGGTGGCCTCCTTGAGGTGGCTCAGGGAGCCGGTGACGCTGGTGCCGTTGTGGGCCAGGGAGGCCAGGTCCGGGTCGGCGAAGGGCAGGGCGACGACCTCGTTGCCCGCCACCGCCGTCTGCAGGTCGGCGAGCCACTGCTTGGCGATCGCCTGGTGCGTGCCGGTCGTGGTGGTGCCGTCCGCGTTGCGGATCTTGTAGCTGCCGGTCATCGCGTCGACGGAGGCCAGCAGGTCAGGGTCGATCACCCAGGTGACGTCGAGGTCCTTGCCGAGCGAGAGCATCTCGTCCAGGCGGCCGCCGGCGCCGATCTCCTTCGCGAGGTCGTCGTTGAGGAAGACCGGTGTCTGCTGCTCGTTCGACCCCGTCTCGGCCGTCATGTGGACCGTGGAGACGAGCGGCCACAGGAACGTCGTCTTCGTCTTCGTGTCCGCCCCTTCGGGCTGCCACGGCAGGAAGGTCCGCTGGATGCCGAGGACCTGGTCCCACGGCTGTGCGGAGGTCTCGCCGGACAGGGAGACGGCGAACTGGTAGACCCCGTCGTCGCCCAGGTCGAGCTTGTCGACCGGTACGGAGATGCTGAAGTGCTCGGCGACGCCCGGCGTGAGTTTGGTGAACTTCTCGACGTACTTGCCGCCGACCGCCTGGCCGGTCGCGCCCTGGACGCTGTCGCTGTCCTTGGCGGCGGTCTCGATGCCCGAGCGGGTGCTGAGCTCGGGGCCGACCCGGAGGTCCACCTGGGCGCCTGTGACGGCCTGCTTGCCGTTGTTCGTCACCGTGCCGGAGACGGTCAGCGTGTCCCCGTCGGTCGGCGCGCTGGGGCTGAGGGAGTCGAGGGCGACGGCCACCGAGCCGGCGCCGGAGGCGTCCCGCAGCGAGGCCTGACCGGCGGCGCCCGCGGGCACGGCGGCGGGCAGCTGCAGCAGGCCTGCCAGCAGAGGCGCTCCGGCGAGCAGTGCTCCGGAGCGCCGCAGCCAGCGGCGGGCAGGTGAGGGACTCGTCCCTTGGTGGTCTGCCGCTTCGGCCACGCGCTCGCCCGTCCCTCGTCGTCGTCAGTGGTCGTCGCAATGTGCGTCCACGCATGGTAACGATGCGCGCTGAGGGGAAGTGCCGCGGTCTGCTCCACAAGATCGGGTAGCAGGGCCGGGGTGTCCTTTATGTAGCGGTGTAAAGACGCGTCCCCGGCGGAGTGTGGACGTTTAATGGAGGCGCTCGCGGTCGCCAGGGCCACGTACCCTCTTCTGTTGTGCCGAACGCCAACGAAGACACTTCCAGTGCCCTGAGCCAGGTGCAGCCCGCCGCGTCGAGCGACGCGATCCGGGTGGCCCCTGTCGCCGACGACCTTGCCCGCCGCTTCCGGGCGGCCGGGTTCTCACTCGCCCTGGTCGGCGGCTCGGTCCGGGACGCGCTGCTCGGGCGGCTCGGCAACGACCTCGACTTCACGACCGACGCACGCCCCGAGGACGTCCTCAAGATAGTCCGGCCCTGGGCGGACGCCGTGTGGGAGGTCGGCATCGCCTTCGGCACGGTAGGTGCGCAGAAGGACGGCTACCAGATCGAGGTCACCACCTACCGGTCCGAGGCCTACGACCGGACCTCGCGCAAGCCCGAGGTGTCGTACGGCGACTCCATCGAGGAGGACCTCGTCCGGCGCGACTTCACCGTGAACGCGATGGCGCTCGCGCTGCCGGAGAAGACGTTCATCGACCCGCACGACGGACGAGCCGACCTCGCGGCACGCGTGCTGCGCACCCCTGGCACCCCCGAGGCGTCCTTCTCCGACGACCCGCTGCGGATGATGCGTGCCGCCCGTTTCGCGGCCCAGCTGGACTTCGAGGTGGCTCCCGAGGTCGTGACGGCCATGAAGGAGATGTCCGGACGCATCGACATCGTCTCCGCCGAGCGGGTCCGGGATGAGCTGAACAAGCTGATCCTCGCCGCGAACCCCCGCAAGGGCCTGACACTCCTCGTCGACACCGGTCTCGCGGACCACGTCCTTCCCGAGTTGCCGGCCCTGCGGTTGGAGAGCGACGAGCACCACCGCCACAAGGACGTCTACGAGCACACGCTCATCGTCCTGGAGCAGGCGATCGCCTTGGAGGAGGACGGTCCCGACCTGACCCTCCGGCTGGCCGCGCTGCTGCATGACATCGGCAAGCCGCGCACCCGCCGCTTCGAGAAGGATGGCCGGGTCTCCTTCCACCACCACGAGGTGGTCGGCGCGAAGATGACGAAGAAGCGCATGACGGCGCTGAAGTACTCCAACGAACTGGTGAAGGACGTCTCGCGACTCGTCGAACTTCACCTCCGCTTCCACGGATACGGCACCGGTGAGTGGACGGACTCGGCGGTCCGCCGTTACGTCCGTGACGCGGGCCCGCTCCTCGACCGCCTCCACAAGCTGACCCGCTCGGACTGCACGACCCGCAACAAGCGCAGGGCGGCGGCGCTCTCGCGGGCGTACGACGGTCTGGAAGAGCGCATCGCCCAGCTCCAGGAGCAGGAGGAGCTGGACTCGATCCGTCCGGACCTCGACGGCAACCAGATCATGGAGATCCTGGGCGTCGGTCCCGGCCCGGTCATCGGCAATGCCTACAAGCACATGCTGGAACTGCGTCTGGAGAACGGGCCGATGGAGCACGGCGCGGCCGTGGCGGCCCTCAAGGAGTGGTGGGCCGAGCAGGGCTGAGGCCGTGAAACGGGGTCATGTTTCACGTGAAACATGACCCCGTTTCACGGCGGAGACTCAGACCCGGACGCGATGGGGGGCGTTGTTTCACGTGAAACAACGCCCCCCATCGCGTCTTCTTTTACTTGTAGTCCTTCAGGCAGAGCAGGAAGTCGCTGCCGTCACCGGACTCGGTGTACGTGTACTGGAAGTCCTTGGCCGCCTCCTCGCACTTCGAGGAAGCCGTGATCTCGGTGGTGTACGAGCCCTTGATCTTGGCCAGCACCACGTACTGGGCCTTCGAGTCGCTGCACTTGACGACTTCGAGGTCCGGGTTGGTGTCGGAGGTGCTGCCCCGGTGCATGCAGTCGCCGACCTTCGCGGTGTTGGCGTCGTCCCGGCTGGCTATGTAGCCGCCGATGGCCGCGACAAGGGCGATCACGAGGACGACGGCGATCCGTATCGCCTTGAAGCTGAACCGGCGGCGGGGCTGCTGCGGAACCGGGGCGTAAGGCGCTCCGCCCTGGGGGAACCCGGGCTGGCCCGGCTGCTGCGGGTAGCCGCCCTGCGGAGGGTACGGGGCCTGGGGCTGCGGCTGGCCGTACGGCTGCTGGCCCTGAGCGAACGGGTTCTGGCCCTGGGGCGGCGGAGTGGTCACTTGGGGGTCCCCCTAGAACAAGTAGATGAGTTGCGCACATAAGAGGCGCGTAAGACGCAGGTAAGTTACCGGCCCCCACTGACACGGACGTGCTTCAGAGGGACTCTGTGGCTTTGATGTGACACTTACCGGTGTTCAAAGCGGGCCATAGCCCCAGCAACTGCCCCGTAGACAACGGCGACCGTGACGACGAGCACCACCGAGCGGCCGTCCGGGGGGAGCATCAGGGCGGCCACCGCGGCGGCGCCGACGAAGGCGATGTTGAACAGGACGTCGTAGACGGAGAAGATCCGGCCGCGGAAGCCGTCGTCGACCGACGACTGCACCAGCGTGTCCGTCGCGATCTTCGCACCCTGGGTGGTGAGGCCGAGCACGAAGGTCGCGGCGAGCATGGGGCCGACGGCGAACGGGAGGCCCAGCGCGGGCTCCAGGAGCGCGGCCGACGCTGCGCACACGACGATCCAGCGGCCCGGCCCGAGCCGTCCCGCCGCCCAGGGTGTCACCACGGCCGCCGCGAAGAAGCCGGCCGCGGACGTGCCGAGCGCCAGCCCCAGTAGCCGTAGCCCCTCGTCCGTGTCGGAGGAGAAGGAGTAGCGGCACAGCATCAGCAGCATGACCAGCAGGGCGCCGTAGCAGAACCGCATCAGGGTCATCGTGAGGAGGGCCCAGGCGGCCTCCCGGCGGGCCGGCGCAGCGAGATGGCGTACCGCCGCGGTCAGGTCGCGGGCGGTGCCGGAGAGCGCGACCGTCAGGCTCGGCTGAACCAACTCGCGGTCGGGGCCCAGCTGTTCGGGCGTGAAGCGCAGGGACGCGAGCGCCCCGCACAGATACAGGAGCGCGCCCAGCAGCACCACGGCGGCGTCGGAGTCCGCCACCACCAGCCGTACGACGAAGGCGAGCCCGCCGCCCGCGGTCGCGGCGAGCGTACCGGCGGTCGGGGAAAGGGAGTTGGCCATCACCAGGCGCTCGGCGTCGACCACGCGCGGGAGGGCGGCGGACAGGCCGGCGAGGACGAACCGGTTGACGGCGGTGACGCACAGCGCGGAGACGTAGAACAGCCAGTCCGGAACCTGGGCCAGGATCAGCACGGCGGTGGCGCAGGCCATCAGGGCGCGCAGCAGGTTGCCGTAGAGGAAGACCTGGCGGCGGCGCCAACGGTCCAGGAGGACGCCGGCGAAGGGGCCCACGAGGGAGTACGGGAGCAGCAGGACCGCCATCGCGGAGGCGATCGCGGCGGCCGAGGTCTGTTTCTCGGGCGAGAAGACGACGTAGGCGGCGAGCGCGACCTGGTAGACCCCGTCCGCTCCTTGGGAGAGCAGCCGTACGGCGAGCAGGCGTCGGAAGTTCCGGAAGCGGAGCAGGACGCGCAGGTCGCGGACGACGGCCATGGGGCACAGCCTCACATACGGAGAGGGTCCCCGGGTCGTGGACCCGGGGACCCTCACAGCCCTGGCAGGAGCGTTTTCAGTGCGAGGCGCGCTTAGCGCTCGACCTCACCCTTGATGAACTTCTCCACGTTCTCGCGGGCCTGGTCGTCGAAGTACTGGACCGGCGGGGACTTCATGAAGTAGCTCGACGCGGAGAGGATCGGGCCGCCGATGCCGCGGTCCTTGGCGATCTTCGCGGCGCGCAGGGCGTCGATGATGACGCCGGCGGAGTTCGGGGAGTCCCAGACCTCGAGCTTGTACTCCAGGTTCAGCGGGACGTCACCGAAGGCGCGGCCCTCGAGGCGGACGTACGCCCACTTGCGGTCGTCGAGCCAGGCGACGTAGTCGGACGGGCCGATGTGGACGTTCTTCTCGCCGAGGTCCCGGTCGGGGATCTGGGAGGTGACGGCCTGCGTCTTGGAGATCTTCTTGGACTCCAGGCGGTCACGCTCGAGCATGTTCTTGAAGTCCATGTTGCCGCCGACGTTCAGCTGCATGGTGCGGTCCAGGATGACGCCCCGGTCCTCGAACAGCTTCGCCATGACGCGGTGCGTGATGGTGGCGCCGACCTGCGACTTGATGTCGTCGCCGACGATCGGCACGCCGGCCGCGGTGAACTTGTCCGCCCACTCCTTGGTGCCGGCGATGAAGACCGGGAGGGCGTTGACGAAGGCGACCTTGGCGTCGATGGCGCACTGGGCGTAGAACTTCGCCGCGTCCTCGGAGCCGACGGGCAGGTAGCAGACGAGGACGTCGACCTGCTTGTCCTTGAGGACCTGGACGACGTCGACCGGCTCCTCGGCGGACTCCTCGATGGTGAGGCGGTAGTACTTGCCGAGGCCGTCGAGGGTGTGGCCGCGCTGGACCGTGACGCCCGTGTTCGGCACGTCGGCGATCTTGATGGTGTTGTTCTCGGAGGCGCCGATGGCGTCCGCGAGGTCGAGGCCGACCTTCTTCGCGTCGACGTCGAACGCGGCCACGAACTCCACGTCGCCGACGTGGTAGTCACCGAACTGAACGTGCATCAGGCCGGGGACCTTCGACGCCGGGTCGGCGTCCTTGTAGTACTCGACTCCCTGCACCAGCGACGCGGCGCAGTTGCCCACACCGACGATGGCTACGCGAACCGAACCCATTCCGGTTGCTCCCTGTGTGTACGAGTGAGGCCCTGACTGGGCGCTCACGTGGCGGTGTCGTCGGGCGTATCCGGCCCGGGGGTGTCCCCGGGCCGGGGCAGGACGCCCGGCGCTCCAGATGTGTTGTTCTGCTGAGCGGACCCCCCGGAGGCAGGACCCTTCAGGTCCCGTCCGGCCCGCTCGCTCTCGATGAGCTCGTTCAGCCAGCGCACTTCGCGCTCCACGGACTCCATCCCGTGGCGCTGGAGCTCAAGCGTGTAGTCGTCGAGGCGCTCCCGGGTGCGCGCCAGGGAGGCGCGCATCTTCTCCAGACGCTCCTCCAGCCGGCTGCGGCGGCCTTCCAGCACGCGCATGCGCACATCGCGCGACGTCTGCCCGAAGAAGGCGAAGCGGGCGGCGAAGTGCTCGTCCTCGTACGCGTCGGGGCCCGTCTGCGAGAGCAGCTCCTCGAAGTGCTCCTTACCTTCCGCCGTCAACCGGTAGACGATCTTGGCGCGACGCCCTGCGAGTGGAGCTGCCAGGGCGTCCTCGGGGGTGTTCCCCGATTCCTCGATCAACCAGCCGTTGGCGACCAGCGTCTTGAGGCAGGGGTAGAGCGTCCCGTAGCTGAACGCCCGGAACACGCCCAGTGACGTGTTGAGCCGCTTTCGCAGCTCATAGCCGTGCATCGGGGACTCGCGGAGCAGGCCGAGTACGGCGAACTCGAGGATCCCGGACCTCCGGCTCATCCTCTCGCCTCCTCGTCCTTATCTCGCTCCGATGTATCGACTCGATACATCAAGACGATAGAACGGCCTTCCGGATGCGACAAGTGGGGAGACGGTGAACGGGATCACATCACTTATTCATCCGAGGCAAGTTGCCTGATTTGGGGTGAACTTCGGGGCTCGGAGGGTTTTGACGGTGCGTAGTCTGTGCGCCATGCACACCACCGGGATCCGAGTGACGCAGGGGGGCGTCGTCGTCCTGGGTGCGGTACGGATGAATGCGCGATCGACCACATCCGTACTTCGGGGGGACCGGAAACCAGCCGTCGTCTCCAGGCGCGCAGACGTGCGCCTGCCCGAGGAGTAGTCGTTCGATGAGCGAGCACCGTCGCAAACCGCCGCAGCCGCAGGGAGGCGGACGTGCCGCGGCCCGACGCGGCCAGTCCGGCTCGTCCTCCGGCCGCCGCGCGGCACCGCGAGGCGCCACCGGGTCTCCCTCCGACGCGTACGGGTTGAATTACGGGTCGGCAGGCGAGGAGCCTTCCTACGGCGGCCGCGCCGAGGCCCGTCGCGCGGCCCAGAGAAGTGGAGGCGGCCGCCGCAGAGCGGCCGAACCTGGCCGCGGAGGTCGACGCGGCGCGCCCGAAGGCCCCACCGGACCCGGGCGGGGCCGAGGACGCGCCGCCGTTCCCGGCAAGAAACGGATCATCGACTACCCGCGCGCCGGCAAGTACGGCGCGGCGCGCTGGCTGCCGTCCTGGAAGCTGGTGGCGGGGCTCTTCATCGGGTTCTTCGGCAGCATCGTGGCCGTCGCGGGCATCGCGTACGCCATGGTGGGCGTCCCGGACATCGCGAAGACCGCGGAGGCCCAGAACAACGTCTTCTACTGGGCCGACGGCAGCGAGATGGTCGCCACGGGCGGCGAGACGAACCGCCAGATCGTCAACCTCTCGCAGATCCCCAAGGCGATGCAGTACGCGGTCATCTCCCAGGAGAACAAGACCTTCTACACCGACAGCGGCATCGACCCGAAGGGCATCGCCCGCGCCGTGTTCAACATGGCCAGGGGCGGTGAGACGCAGGGCGGCTCCACCATCACCCAGCAGTACGTGAAGAACGCGATGCTGGACGACCAGTCGCAGACGATCTCCCGGAAGTTCAAGGAGATCTTCGTCTCGATCAAGGTGGGCACCACGGTCTCGAAGGACCAGATCATGGCCGGCTACCTGAACTCCGCGTACTACGGCCGCGGGGCCTACGGCATCCAGGCGGCCGCGCGCGCGTACTTCAACAAGGACGCCGTCGATCTGAAGCCGGGCGAGTGCGCGTTCCTGGCAGCGATGCTCAAGGGCGCCACGTACTACGACCCAGCGGGCGCGACCTCCCTCGACCCGGCCGCCACTCCCCAGGCCAACAGCAAGCGGGCGCTGGCGCAGATGCAGGACACCCTCGACAAGATGGTCGAGTACGGCCACCTGAGCGCCACGGAGCGGGCCAAGTACACGACGCTCCCCAAGTGGCA
This sequence comes from Streptomyces sp. NPDC047081, assembly GCF_040643775.1. NCBI lineage: Bacteria > Bacillati > Actinomycetota > Actinomycetes > Kitasatosporales > Streptomycetaceae > Streptomyces > Streptomyces sp. NPDC047081. Next base: position 41,932 of record NZ_JBEYUY010000012.1, read on the forward strand.
GAACCCGCGCTCCAACAACAAGCTGAGCGGCCAGGTCGGCTACCTCGTCGACCTCGCCAAGGCGTACCTGGTCAACAACACCAACATCTCCGCCGACGACCTGCAGAAGGGCGGTTACTCGATCTACACGACCTTCGACAAGAAGAAGGTCAAGGAGCTCGAGACCGCGGTCACCAACGTCCAGAAGGCCAACATCAAGCCCAAGCAGCGCCCGAAGACGGACACCCACGTCCAGTTCGGCGGCGCTTCGGTGGAACCGTCGACCGGTGCCATCAGGGCGATCTACGGCGGTGAGGACGCGACCAAGCACTTCACCAACAACGCGGACGTGACCGGCGCCCAGATCGGTTCGACCATGAAGCCGTTCGTGCTCGCGGCGGCCATGCAGTGGGGCGTGCGGGACAAGAGCCTCGGCCCGGAGCAGGCCCAGGACGAGCGCACCCAGGTCTCCCCGAAGAGCCTCTACAGCGGCAAGAACAAGCTCAAGATCAAGGACTACGACGGGACGATCTGGAAGAACGAGAAGGGCCAGGAGTGGCTGCAGACCAATGACGGCAATGAGTCGTACGGCAGTCCTCCCAACTACCGGATCGACCTGCGTGAGGCGATGCGGGAGTCGGTGAACTCGGCCTTCGTGCAGCTCGGCATGGACGTCGGGCTGGACAAGGTGAAGGAAGCGGCGATCGCCGCCGGCCTCAAGAAGGACAGCCTGGCCGGCACCAGCTTCCCTTCCTTCTCGATCGGTATCTCCGACCCGAGCGCGATCCGCATGGCGGGCGCGTACGGCACGTTCGCCTCCAGCGGCAAGCAGCGCGACCCCTTCTCCGTCACCAAGGTGACGAGCAAGGACGGCACGGTCTTCACCCATGAGGACAAGGTCACCCAGGCCTTCACCTCGGCCGTCGCCGACAACGTCACCGACGTGCTGAAGACGGTGGTCGAGAAGGGTACGGGTACCAACGCCCAGCTGCCCGGACGCCAGGTGGCCGGCAAGACGGGTACGACCGACGGCAACAAGTCCGCCTGGTTCGTGGGCTACACGCCGCAGCTGTCGACGTCGATCACGATGTTCCGGTACGACGACGACGAGTCCCAGAAGAACCGCACCTTCCTGGAGATGTACGGAACGGGTGGCCAGGAGAAGATCCACGGTGCCTCGTTCCCGTCGGAGATCTGGCACGACTACATGACGCAGGCGCTGAAGGGCACGGAGGCGAAGGACTTCCCGACGCCCGAGTCGATCGGCGAGGTCGTCAACGACGTGCCCAGCCCGACGCCGACTCCGACGCCGAGCGAGACGCTGAACAGCCCCACGCCGACTCCGACGCCCAGCGAGACGCTGACCAGTCCGAGTCCCACGGCGAGCGAGTCCTGCCAGTTCAGCTGGCAGTGCACCGACACCGGCGGTACGGACACGGGCGGGACCGACGGCGGGGTGACCTCTACGCCGACGGCCACCGAGACGAGTGGCAACGGCAACACCAGAGGCAATGGCAACGGAGGCCTCTTCGGAGGCTCGACCGGCTAGGCGCCAAAGCATCCGGCAAGGGTGTTTCACGTGAAACGTCCAGATGTTTCACGTGAAACAGGGGCCGCCGCACCTGAGTAGGTGCGGCGGCCCTCGGCGTATTCCTAGGCATGTACGGCAGGATGTGCGCCATGCCCAGCGCAGAATCGACGCAAGCGAGCGTGCACGAGCCGGACACCGTGCGGCCGACCAAGGAGGACAAGGTCGCCACGGCCGGCAGCGAGCTGATCGGCGGCCCCCTCGGACGGCGCGCCCTGCTCGGGACGTCCTGGTGGACTCCCGTCCGGGTCGTCGCGCTCGTCGCGATCGGCATGTTCGCCCTCGGCCTGATCCAGAAGGCGCCCTGCTACAACGGCGCCTGGTTCTTCGGTGCCAGCTCGCAGTACACGAAGGCCTGCTACTCGGACATCCCGCACCTCTATCAAGGCCGCGGCTTCGCCGACGGCCTCGTGCCGTACTTCGACAAGCTCTCCGGCGACATGCCGTACCTCGAATACCCGGTCCTCACCGGCGTGTTCATGGAGGTCGCCGCCTGGCTCACACCGGGCAGCGGCAGCATCCAGGACCAGGAGCAGTGGTACTGGATGGTCAACGCCGGGATGCTGATGGTCTGCGCGGCCGTCATCGCGGTCTGCGTGACCCGGACGCACGCCCGCCGGCCCTGGGACGGTCTTCTGGTCGCCCTGGCGCCCGCTTTCGCTCTGACCGCCACCATCAACTGGGACCTCCTGGCGGTCGCTCTGACGGCCGCGGCCATGCTGATGTGGTCCCGTAGCCGCCCTCTCGCCTTCGGCGTCCTCCTGGGGCTCGCCACGGCTGCCAAGCTGTATCCCGTCTTCCTGCTCGGCCCGCTGTTCCTGTTGTGCTGGCGGGCCGGCAAGTGGCGCGACTTCGGCAAGGCGCTGGGGGGCACGGTCGTCGCCTGGATCGTCGTGAACCTGCCCGTGATGCTCTTCGCCTGGGACGGCTGGTCGCAGTTCTACAAGTTCAGTCACGACCGGGGTGTGGACTTCGGCTCGTTCTGGCTGATCATGGCCCAGAACTCGTCCGACCCGCTGACCACCGACACCGTCAACAACCTGGCCACCGCACTGGTGGTGCTCTGCTGTATCGGCATCGCGGTCCTCACCCTGACCGCGCCCAGGCGCCCGCGCTTCGCCCAGCTCGCGTTCCTGATTGTCGCGGCGTTCATCGTCACCAACAAGGTCTACTCGCCGCAGTACGTCCTGTGGCTGGTCCCGCTGGCCGTGCTGGCCCGGCCCAAGTGGCGGGACTTCCTGATCTGGCAGGCGTGCGAGGTCGCGTACTTCCTGGGCATCTGGATGTACCTCGCGTACACGACCAGCGGCGACGCCCACAAGGGACTGCCGCAGGACGGCTACCACTGGGCCATCGGCGTGCATCTGCTGGGGACGCTGTACCTGTGCGCCGTCATCGTGCGCGACATCCTCATGCCGGAGCGGGACCCCGTGCGCAGGTCCGGGGACGACGATCCCTCGGGAGGCGTGCTGGACTGCGCGGAGGACGTCTTCGTCGTCGGCCCGGCGGCCCATCCCCCGCGGCACGCGGCCTACTTCGAGGGCCAACAGGTGGAGTGGGGCAGTCGTGGAGCGGCGTCTTCCACAGACGGTTCGCTCTGAGCGAACAGAGCGCGCGGGGTCCACGCAGAAGGCCGTACACGGAGTTCCGTGTACGGCCTTCGCTCTGTCCGCTGTCTTGTGGCCCGGCCTGGTCGGTCCGACCCGTGGGTCAGCGGTCGACCATCCGGTCGAACTGCGTGGTGGTGTGCCGCAGATGGGCCACCAGCTCCTCGCCGACCTTCGGCTCGGGCGCGTCCGACGGCACGAACAGGATCGACACCTGCATGTGCGGAGGCTCCGCGAACCAGCGCTGCTTGCCGCCCCAGACGAACGGAGAAAGGTTCCGGTTGACCGTGGCGAGGCCGGCCCGGGCGACGCCCTTGGCGCGCGGCATGACGCCGTGCAGGGCCTTGGGGGCCTCCAGGCCCACCCCGTGCGACGTACCGCCCGCAACGACCACCAGGAAGCCGTCCGAGGCCGCCTTCTGCTGGCGGTAGCCGAAGCGGTCGCCCTTGGCGACGCGGGTGACGTCCAGGACCGCTCCGCGGTACTCGGTGGCCTCGTGGTCGCCCAGCCACAGCCGGGTGCCGATACGGGCGCGGAACCGGGTCTGCGGGAACTGCTGCTGCAGCCGGTGGAGTTCCTCGGCCTTGAGATGGCTGACGAACATCGTGTGCAGCGGCAGCCGGGCGGCGCGCAGCTGGTCCATCCAGCCGATGACCTCCTCGACGGCGTCCGAGCCGTCCGTGCGGTCCAGCGGCAGGTGGATGGCGAAGCCCTCCAGACGGACGTTCTCTATGGCGGCGTGCAGCTGCGGCAGGTCCTGGGAGCTGATGCCGTGCCGCTTCATCGAGGACATCACCTCGATGACCACACGGGCGCCCACGAGGCCGTACACGCCGTCGATGGACGACACCGAGCGGATGACCCGGTCGGGCAGCGGGACGGGCTCCTCGCCGCGGCGGTACGGCGTCAGCACCAGCAGGTCGCCGCCGAAGAAGTCCTTGATGCGCGCGGCCTCGTACGTGGTGCCGACGGCGAGGACGTCGGAGCCCAGCCGGGTGGCCTCCTCCGCCAGCCGCTCGTGCCCGAAGCCGTATCCGTTGCCCTTGCAGACCGGGACGAGCCCCGGGAACTGGTCCTGCACGTGCTTGTGGTGCGCACGCCAGCGCGCGGTGTCGACGTAGAGCGTGAGCGCCATGGCCGGACCTGGAACCTTTCTCGTGGCTGCGGTGTATCAGAGGTATGGAACCAATTGAAGCGAAGGACGCGACGTCAGCGGCGCGACATGTAGATGTCGAGCGCCTTGTGGAGCAGCTTGTTGAGCGGGAAGTCCCACTCGCCGAGGTACTCGGCGGCCTGGCCGCCCGTGCCGACCTTGAACTGGATCAGGCCGAAGAGGTGGTCGGTCTCGTCCAGCGAGTCGGAGATGCCGCGCAGGTCGTAGACGGTCGCGCCGAGCGCGTAGGCGTCGCGCAGCATCCGCCACTGCATCGCGTTCGAGGGCCGGACCTCACGGCCGATGTTGTCGGAGGCGCCGTAGGAGTACCAGACGTGCCCGCCGACGATCAGCATGGTCGCCGCCGACAGGTTCACCCCGTTGTGGCGGGCGAAGTACAGCCGCATCCGGTTGGGGTCCTCGGTGTTGAGAGCCGTCCACATGCGCTGGAAGTACGACAGCGGGCGGGGCCGGAAGTGGTCGCGCACGGCCGTGATCTCGTACAGCCGCTGCCATTCCTCGAGGTCCTGGTAGCCGCCCTGGACGACCTCGACGCCGGCCTTCTCGGCCTTCTTGATGTTGCGGCGCCACAGCTGGTTGAAGTTCTTGTGGACCTCTTCCAGGGACCGGTTGGCCAGCGGCACCTGGAAGACGTAGCGGGGCTGTACGTCGCCGAAGCCGGCGCCGCCGTCCTCGCCCTGCTGCCAACCCATACGGCGGAGCTTGTCGGCGACCTCGAAGGCGCGCGGCTCGATGAAGTCGGCCTCGATGTCGCGCAGCCGCTTCACGTCCGGGTTCTGGATGCCGCCCTTGATGGAGTTGGCCTCCCAGCGGCGGATGATCACCGGCGGGCCCATCTTCACCGAGAAGGCGCCCTGCTGCTTGAGGTGCGCGAGCATCGGTTCCAGCCACTCGGTCAGATTCGGCGCGAACCAGTTGATGACCGGGCCCTCGGGCAGATAGGCCAAGTAGCGCTTGATCTTGGGGAGTTGGCGGTAGAGGACGAGTCCCGCGCCGACCATCTCGCCGGTGCGCTCGTCGAACCAGCCGAGGCTCTCGGAGCGCCACTCCGCCTTGACGTCGGCCCAGGCCGGAACCTGCATGTGGCTCGCCGCCGGCAGGGTCTGGATGTACGCCAGATGCTGCTCGCGGCTGATCGTCCTCAGGGTCAGGCTCATTCGGGGCGCTCCTCGGGCTGGTGTGTCCCCATGGGTACAGGGGCTCCGGCTCTCGCGCCGAAGCCTACTGCGCCTTGCGAGCGCCCCGACTGGGCGTACGGAACCTGCGCCCCGGCTCATGGGCCGCCGAGGCGTTCCGCGGTGCTTTGCGTGGAGTTAAGGGGACGGTGTCCCTGGCATCAGCTGATGACCCCGCCGAAGAGGCCGCCGTGCGCCATGCCGAGGAAGAAGCCGACACCGGCTGCGCCGAGACCCAGGATGAGTCCGAAGCGCTCGCGTGTCGTCTCCGAGATCCACTGGCCGTACGCGCCGGTGAGGATCCCCACCAGGCCGGTCCAGGAGCTGAGCAGGTGCAGGTTGTGGAAGAAGCCCGTCACGAACGCCGTCAGACCGAGCACCAGGGTGACCGCGAGCAGCGTGTCCTGGAGCGGGTGGGGCTTTCCGTCCGTGGCGAAGAGGCCTCCGACGGTGTTGGGTCGCAATGCTTGTGCCATGGGGCACCTCCTGCGAAAGGCGGCGCATCGTAGCGCCATACACACCCGATGTGTACAGACTGACGGTCCGCACGGCCGGATTTCAACCGGAAGCCGGTGTGCGGGTACTCTGTACCGTCTGCACCGGTGTCTGCCCAGGCCAGCTCGGGCGAACCGCGAGGTCAGCCCGATTGTCAGTGGCGGCCGATATCGTTGCGTACGCATCACGACCCTCCTGCCACGGAACGACCGTGGCCGCTGAGTCCAAAGGAGGTGGGTTCCACATGCGTCACTACGAGGTGATGGTCATCCTCGACCCCGATCTGGAGGAGCGCGCTGTCGCCCCCCTGATCGAGAACTTCCTCTCCGTCGTCCGTGAGGGCAACGGCAAGGTCGAGAAGGTCGACACCTGGGGCCGTCGTCGTCTCTCGTACGAGATCAAGAAGAAGCCCGAGGGCATCTACTCGGTCATCGACCTGCAGGCCGAGCCTGCGGTCGTCAAGGAGCTCGACCGCCAGATGAACCTGAACGAGTCGGTCCTCCGGACCAAGGTCCTCCGCCCCGAGACCCACTGAGCTCTCCCGCTCAGCTGATCTCGGGATTCGAGTAGCAGCAACCAAGCAGCCAGAGCAGCAAACCCGCCGAGAGGTTCCCCCATGGCAGGCGAGACCGTCATCACGGTCGTCGGCAATCTTGTCGATGACCCCGAGCTGCGCTTCACCCCCTCCGGTGCGGCGGTCGCGAAGTTCCGTGTCGCGTCCACTCCCCGCACCTTCGACCGTCAGACGAACGAGTGGAAGGACGGCGAGAGCCTGTTCCTGACCTGCTCGGTCTGGCGTCAGGCGGCTGAGAACGTCGCCGAGTCGCTCCAGCGAGGCATGCGCGTCATCGTGCAGGGCCGGCTGAAGCAGCGGTCCTACGAGGACCGTGAGGGTGTCAAGCGCACGGTCTACGAGCTGGACGTCGAGGAAGTGGGCGCCAGCCTGCGGAACGCCACGGCCAAGGTCACCAAGACCGCCGGCGGTGCCGGACGCGGTGGCCAGGGCGGTTACGGCGGCGGTGGCGGCCAGGGTGGCGGCGGCTGGGGTGGAAACTCCGGCGGCGGCCAGCAGGGCGGTGGCGGTGCTCCCGCCGACGACCCGTGGGCGACCGGCGCTCCCGCCGGTGGCAGCCAGGGCGGCGGTGGCGGCGGCTGGGGTGGAAACTCCGGCGGTGGCGGTGGCGGCGGCTACTCGGACGAACCCCCCTTCTAGACCTTCGGGTCGAGGGCGGGTCGTACCCAAACTTCTTGATCACACAGGAGAAACACCATGGCGAAGCCGCCTGTGCGCAAGCCGAAGAAGAAGGTCTGCGCTTTCTGCAAGGACAAGGTCACGTACGTGGACTACAAGGACACGAACATGCTGCGGAAGTTCATTTCCGACCGCGGCAAGATCCGTGCCCGCCGCGTGACCGGCAACTGCACGCAGCACCAGCGTGACGTCGCCACGGCCGTCAAGAACAGCCGTGAGATGGCGCTGCTGCCCTACACCTCCACCGCGCGATAAGGGAAGGGTGACCGACACATGAAGATCATCCTCACCCACGAGGTCTCCGGCCTCGGTGCCGCGGGCGACGTCGTCGACGTCAAGGACGGTTACGCTCGCAACTACCTGATCCCGCGGAAGTTCGCTATCCGCTGGACCAAGGGTGGCGAGAAGGACGTCGAGCAGATTCGTCGTGCTCGCAAGATCCACGAGATCCAGACCATCGAGCAGGCCAACCAGGTCAAGGGCCAGCTCGAGGCCGTCAAGGTCCGTCTGGCCGTCCGCTCCGGCGACGCCGGTCGTCTCTTCGGTTCCGTCACCCCGGCCGACATCGCCTCGGCGATCAAGGCTTCCGGTGGCCCCGAGGTCGACAAGCGCCGCATCGAGCTGACCGCTCCGATCAAGACCCTGGGCGCCCACGAGACGTCCGTGCGTCTGCACCCCGAGGTTGCCGCCAAGGTCAACATCGAGGTCGTCGCGGCCTGATCGCCGCGCTCGGCTTGAACAGCTTCGGCTGAACAGCTGAGAAGGGGCCGCACCCGTTGGGGTGCGGCCCCTTCTGCGTGCCGAGAGGGCGATCGCGTGCGCATGTTTCACGTGAAACGGTCAGTCCGGCCGACCGACGTGTTTCACGTGAAACCGTCAACGGGTCGCCCCCGTCACCAGCCAGCGGCCCGACCGGGAACGGAGCCACAGGGTCAGCATCCGCACGGCCATCATCAGCGTCATGGCGGCCCACAGGGCGGTCAGACCTCCTCCCAGCGTGGGAACGAGCAGGGCGACGGGCGCGAAGACCGCAAGCGTGACGAGCATGGCCCCCGCGAGGTAGGTTCCGTCGCCTGCACCCATCAGGACTCCGTCGAGGACGAAGACAATTCCGCAGATCGGTTGTGAGAGGGCCACGATCACCAAGGCGGGCAGAGCCGCGTCCTTCACTATCGAGTCGCTCGTGAACAGCGGGAGGGACACCGGCCGCGTGATCACGACGAGCACGCCGAGGACGACGCCGACCGCGATGCCCCACTCGACCATCCGACGGCATGCCTGACGGGCTCCCTGGACGTCACCGGCGCCGAGATAGCGCCCGATGATGGCCTGGCCCGCGATGGCGATGGCGTCGAGGGCGAAGGCGAGCAGGCTCCACAGGGACAGGATGATCTGGTGTGCCGCGATGTCGGCGTCGCCGAGCCGGGCGGCGACGGCTGTCGCGATCATCAGGATCGCCCGCAGCGAGAGTGTCCGGACGAGCAGGGGTGCTCCGGCCTGGGCGGAGGCCCTGATCCCGGCGGTGTCGGGGAGGAGCGAGGCACCGTGCCTGCGGGCTCCGCGGACGACCACCACGAGGTAGACCGCGGCCATGCCGCACTGGGCGATGACGGTGCCCCACGCGGAGCCGGCGATGCCGAGGCCAGCGCCGTAGACGAGACCCAGGTTGAGGGCCCCGTTGGCGACGAAGCCGGCGACGGCGACGTATAGCGGTGTCCTCGTGTCCTGTAGGCCGCGCAGGACGCCGGTCGCGGCGAGGACGACGAGCATGGCCGGGATGCCGAGAGCGGAGATGCGGAGGTATGTGGTCGCGTAGGGGGCCGCGGTGTCGGAGGCGCCGAAGAGGTTCACCAGGGCCGGTGCCGTGGGGAGCACGACGGTGATGACGGCGGCGCCGAGCAGGAGGGCCAGCCAGATGCCGTCCATGCCTTGGCGGATGGCGGCTTGGAGGTCGCCTGCTCCGACGCGCCGGGCGACGGCCGCGGTGGTCGCGTAGGCGAGGAAGACGAAGACACTGACCGCTGTCGTGAGGAGGGCCGAGGCGACGCCGAGTCCGGCGAGTTGTGCCGTGCCGAGGTGGCCCACGATCGCGCTGTCGGCCATGACGAAAAGCGGCTCGGCGACGAGTGCGCCGAAGGCCGGGACGGCCAGTGCGACGATCTCTCGATCGTGCTGTCGCCGGGCGGCCCTGGGGGGCGCGGGAGCCTGTGTCATGTGCACCAATCTAATCGTCCACAGGTAAGAGATGCAAAGCTTTTCTGACCCTTACCGCTTCACTCGGGGTGTGTACTTTCGCGTGGCGTTCGAGGCGATCTTGATCCGACTGGGGAAGTTTTTCTTCTGCACAGCCGGTGGACGGGAAAGTTGCAGGTCAGGGTAGGTTTGACGGAAGTGGCCCGAGCTTGTTCACAGGCCTGTCCACCGGGTCGTGCACAGGTTTTGCGGAGTTCTCCACAGCATCCGGGCCGTCGTCCACATGGCCTGTGGATAACCAGATTGGCTGACGGTGCCCACAGGCCTACCGTGGTCCGGCGCCCACTCCGTCCGTCGGCCGGGAAACCATCACAAAACCGACGCGCCACAAGCGGAGTTGGGCCTCTCATTTGTCAGTGCCGTGCCGTAGAAATGAGGGCATGGCTAGGTCCGCCCTGCGGACGGGAGGAGGTGGCTCGGTGAGCGTTTCCGAGCCCTTGGACGACCCCTGGGCCGACAGCGGGCCCAGTGACCGTCTGCCTGCCTCCCGCCGACGCGGCGACGGGGGCCGGGGCCGCGAGGAGCAGCACGACCGGGGCCGGGAGAACGGCGAATGGGACGGCGGCGTCGCCTTCGAGCGCGTGCCGCCCCAGGACCTCGATGCCGAGCAGTCCGTCCTCGGCGGCATGCTGCTGTCCAAGGACGCCATCGCCGACGTCGTCGAGGTAATCAAGGGCCACGACTTCTACAAGCCGGCCCACGAAACGATCTTCCAGGCGATCCTCGACGTCTACGCCAAGGGCGAGCCCGCCGACCCCATCACGATCGGCGCCGAGCTCACCAAGCGCGGCGAGATCAACAAGGTCGGTGGCGCATCGTATCTGCACACCTTGGTCCAGACGGTGCCGACGGCGGCCAACGCCGAGTACTACGCGGAGATCGTGCACGAGCGCGCGGTCCTGCGCCGGCTGGTCGAGGCGGGCACGCGCATCACCCAGATGGGATACGCGGCCGACGACGACGTCGACGAGATCGTCAACCGCGCCCAGGCCGAGATCTACGCGGTCACCGAGCAGCGCACCAGCGAGGACTATCTGCCGCTCGGCGACATCATGGAGGGCGCGCTCGACGAGATCGAGGCGATCGGCTCGCGCAGCGGCGAGATGACCGGCGTGCCCACCGGGTTCACGGACCTCGACTCGCTCACCAACGGGCTGCACCCGGGCCAGATGATCGTCATCGCGGCCAGGCCCGCCATGGGCAAGTCCACGCTCGCGCTGGACTTCGCGAGAGCGGCGTCGATCAAGCACAACCTGCCGAGCGTCATCTTCTCCCTCGAAATGGGGCGCAACGAGATCGCGATGCGTCTGCTGTCCGCCGAGGCCCGCGTCGCCCTGCATCACATGCGTTCCGGCACCATGACGGACGAGGACTGGACCCGGCTGGCGCGCAGGATGCCCGAGGTCTCGTCCGCCCCGCTCTACATCGACGACTCCCCGAACCTGTCGATGATGGAGATCCGCGCCAAGTGCCGCCGGCTGAAGCAGCGCAACGACATCAAGCTCGTGATCATCGACTATCTCCAGCTGATGCAGTCCGGCAAGCGCTCCGAGAGCCGCCAGCAGGAGGTCTCGGACATGTCCCGTAACCTCAAGCTGCTGGCCAAGGAGCTGGAGGTCCCGGTGATCGCGCTCTCGCAGCTCAACCGTGGTCCCGAGCAGCGCACCGACAAGAAGCCGCAGGTGTCCGACCTGCGTGAGTCCGGCTCCATCGAGCAGGACGCCGACATGGTCATCCTGCTGCACCGCGAGGACGCCTACGAGAAGGAGTCACCGCGCGCGGGCGAGGCGGACATCATCGTCGGCAAGCACCGTAACGGCCCGACGGCGACGATCACGGTCGCCTTCCAGGGCCACTACTCGCGCTTCGTGGACATGGCGCAGACCTGACCAGTGAGACCAGCGGGCGGCTGCTGGTGCTCAGCGCCTCGTCTCGTACCTGGTCAGTACCACGCCGCCGGGCAGCGTCCGGGTCCCCAACAGGTTCAGGTTCACCCAGCCGTCCAGCGTGGTGAAGAACGGCGTGCCGCCACCCACCAGGACCGGATGGGTGGCGATCACGTACTCGTCGATCAGCCCTGCGCGCATGGCCGCACCGGCGAGCGTCGCGCCGCCGATGTTCATCGGGCCGCCGTCCTCGGCCTTGAGCCGGGTGATCTCGGCGATCGCGTCGCCGGTGACCAGGCGGGTGTTCCAGTCGACCTTGTCGATCGTCGAGGAGAACACCACCTTCGGCGTGTCCCGCCAGTTCCGCGCGAACTCGATCTGCGCCGGGGTGGCGCCCGGCTGCTGGTCGCCGGTCGGCCAGTAGGAGCTCATCGTCTCCCACAGCTTGCGCCCGTACAGCGACAGGCCACTTGCCTGCTCGTGCTCGAGCCACCACTGGAACAGCTCGTCGCTCGGCGGTCCGCCCCAGCCGATGTCGTCGCCGGCCGCGGCGATGTAGCCGTCCAGGGTCAGGTTCATGCCGTAGATCAATTTCCGCATGGCCCAGCCTTCCGTCCGTGGGTGTCCGGCGTACAGACCAGCGTGGCTCGGGAAACTCATCGGTGCGCGATCCGGGCTTGCCGGTAGTCCTCGTGCTCGGGGCTCAGCGTGGGGTACTCGGCCGACACGGGCAAGCCGCCCGATCTCGACCTCGCCCCCGCCCAAGATCGACATGTCATGCGCGGCGAGACCCTGCAGCTGCGTGCCCAGGCAAATGAGCTCGACGGCCGGGCGCCTCGCGGGATGGACTGGGGGCATGACGACATCCCAGGAAGAGTTGCTCGCCGGTACCCGCAGATCACTGCTGCACCGGATCGCCGTGGCCCAGGCCGAGGGACGGGCGCCGTCGCTGGTCGCGGCGGTGGTGCGGGGCGGGGAGACGGTGTGGCACGGTGCGCGGAGTTCGGTGGACGGGCACGGGCCGGACGAGAACGTGCAGTACCGCATCGGCTCGATCACGAAGACCTTCACGGCCGTTCTCGTCATGCGGCTGCGTGACGAGGGCGCGCTCGACCTCGGTGACCCCCTGGAGAAGCATCTGCCGGGCACCGGCGCGGGGGAGGCCACTATCGCCGAACTGCTCGCGCACACCGGCGGGTTGGCCGCCGAGTCACCCGGACCGTGGTGGGAGCGGACACCGGGTGTGCTGCGCCCCGAGCTCGGCGACGTGCTCGGCGAGCAGCCTCTGGTGCATCCCGTCGGCCGGAGATTCCACTACTCCAACCCCGGGTTCACCCTGCTCGGCGCGCTGGTCGAGGAGCTGCGCGGGGCCCCGTGGGAGGAGGTTCTTCGGCGGGAAGTGCTCGAACCTCTCGGCCTCCACCGTACGCGCGGACGACCGCAGGCACCGCACGCGGGCGGCTGGGCGGTGCACCCGTGGGCGGACGTGATGCTGCCGGAGCCCTCGGAGGACCTCGGCCGGATGGCCCCGGCCGGTCAACTCTGGTCGACGACAGGGGACTTGGCGCGCTTCGCGGCCTTCCTGGCCAAGGGGGACGACAGCGTCCTGAGCGCCGAGTCGCTGTTGGAGATGCGGACCCCGGCGGCCCCGCCCGAGGCCCCGGACGTGGCTGCGGGTTACGCGTACGGCCTGGGGATGGAGATCCGGCGCCAGGACGAGCGGCTCCTCGTCGGACACTCGGGATCCCTGCCGGGCTTCCTCGCCTGCCTCGCCATGAGCGTGGAGGACGACGTCGCGGCGGTGGTTCTCGCCAACTGCACCTCCGGCCCGCCGCTCGTCACCGTGGCCGGCGATCTCGTCCGGATCGTCGCCGAGGCCGAGCCCCGGATCCCCGAGCCGTGGCGGCCGATGGGTGAAGTCGAGACGGGCGTACTGGAGTTGGCCGGCCAGTGGTACTGGGGCACGTACGGCTTCGCCCTGCGGCTGACGGCCGACGGACTCGTCTCGCTGGAGCCGCTGACCGGCAAGGGGCGCCGCTCGCGCTTCAAGGCGAACGGCGACGGCACCTGGACCGGCCTGGAGGGCTACTACGCCGGAGAGCTCCTGAGGGCCGTACGGCGCCCGGACGGGACCGTGAGCCACCTGGACCTCGGGTCGTTCGTGTTCACGCGTCAGCCGTACGACGAGGAGGCTTCTGTGCCGGGTGGGGTGGACCCGGACGGATGGCGGGGGATCGGCTAGCCCCCCATCCGGGCTCCGGCCCCCATCGGCAGCCTCCGGCCCCCCATCGGTCGGCTCGGCATCCATCAGCGGTCCCGGCGTCCTGTTTCACGTGAAACAGGACGCCTCGCTTTCACAGCTGGAGCTTGAAGCCCACATGCGAGGCCGTGAAGCCGAGCCGCTCGTAGAACCGGTGCGCGTCGGTGCGGGTGTTGTCGGAGGTCAGCTGGACCAACTGGCAGCCCTCGCGCCGGGACGCGTCGATGGCCCACTCGATGAGCTGTGTGCCCAGGCCACTGCCCCGCTCGTCCGCGTGGATACGGACCCCTTCGATGATCGACCGGGTGGCGCCCTGTCGCGACAGCCCGGGAACGATCGTGAGCTGAAGTGTGCCGACGACGCGGTCATCCCGGGTGGCGACCACCAGATGCTGGTTCGGGTCGGCTGCCAGCCGTTCCAGAGCGGCCAGATAGGGCGTCAGATCGTCCGGCGACTCACGCTGGGCGCCGAGCGGGTCGTCGGCGAGCATCGCGACGATCGCGGGTACGTCCTGCGCCGTGGCGGGCCGCATCTCAAGATCTCCCATGCCGGCAACCCTACGCACAGGCGTTCCGGAGGAGCTTCAGCCGGCCGCGACCGTCACGGGGGCGAAGCGCCGGGTCCAGTTGCCGGGCAGCTCGGGGATGCCGTACGTCATCACGGAGTTGAAGGCGATGGATCCCAGCCCCCGCTCCTTCGCCCACGCCAGCAGCTCTTCGTGGCGTACGTCGATGTCCGTGCGCAAGGGGCGGTCGGTGTGGGCGGCGAGTGAGGTGATGAGCGCCTTCGCGGTCTCCGTGTCCCGGGCGATCAGCGGGCCGACCACATGGGTCTCCATGTTGGGCCAGGCGCCCGCGTATCCGATGATCCGGCCGTTCTCCTCGGCGACGCAGAGGCGGTCGGCGAAGGCCGGCAGCCGCGTGACGATGTGCGTGCGGTCGGCGCCGAACACCTCCTCGTCGAGACGGACGATCGCGGGGAGATCCTCGGCGGTCGCGGCCCTCGTGACGACCTTGGCCTCCAGCCCGCCGGAGGTGAAGTGTCCACGCAGCATCTCGGCCCGGCCCGTGACCTTGAAGCCGAGTTCCTCGTAGAGCGGGCGGCCGTTCGGGGTGGCGTGCAGGGTCAGCGGTGTGGTGCCCATCGTCGAGACGATGTGCCGCATCAGGTGGCGTCCGATACCCCGGCGTGCGTGCCGTTCGGCGACCAGCACCATGCCGATGGCGGCGAGATCGGGCCGGTCCTGCGGTCCGTACTCGGTGACGACGCAGGCGCAGACGAGACCGCCCTGGGGATCGTCGATGCCGTAGCCCTTCCCGGCTGTGAGGAGGAAGCCCCACTTGTGCTCCTCGCGCGGCCACCCCCGGTCCTCGGACAAGTCGGCGCAGGCGGTGAGATCGCGAAGCGTCAGACGGCGGACGGGGAGAGCAGTGAGGGAAGGAGTCGCCACGCAGGTCAGGCTGTCTGACGGGTGCCCTCGGCGTCCACCTCTTTCCACCGAGACGCATGAGCTTTTGGCCATGTCGTGGCCAACTGCACAGTGCACCTACAGGTGCCGGGTGTTTCACGTGAAACATGGGCGAACGGCGAGCATCCGCGGGCTCACCAGGGCCCCTTTGCCGTGTCCCGTTAGCCTCGGGTCCCATGGCGAGACTTCATCTTTTCGACCTCGACGGCACGTTGCTGCACGGCACCACATCACCCGTTGAGATCTCACGGCAGCTGGGGCTCGAAGCCGAGACGGTGGCCTTGGACGAGGCGATCTCGGCGGGACTCATCGGTCCACCGGAGTACGCGGCTCAGGTGTATGCCCTCTGGGCGGACCTCACCGAGGCGCATGTGACGGCCGCTTTCGACGGAGCGCCGTGGCTGGAGCGGATCCGGGAAGTCTGGGCGGAAATCCGGCAGCAAGGCGAATACTGCGCCGTCGTATCGCTCTCACCCTCCTTCTTCGTCGAACGGCTCATCGGCTGGGGCGCGCATGCGGCATTCGGGTCGCGCTTTCCGGCTGTGCCGTTCACCGAGCCCGTGGACCCGGCCGGAGTTCTCAGCGCGGCGGCAAAGGTCGAGATCGCCGATCGCCTGTGCGCGGAGTTCGGAGTGACCCGCGCCGACTGCATTGCCTATGGCGACTCGCTGTCGGACCGGGATCTGTTCGGTGCGGTGCCGGTCTCCGTGGCGGTCAATGCCGACCGCCATCTCGCCGGCCTTGCGACACACACGTACATCGGCGGCGATCTGTGGGATGCCTATGAATTGGTGCGCCGTGCCCGGTAATTGAGGGAATTGTTAGTTAACCCCCTCACAATCGTGGCGGAGGGAGGGGGGACTTGTGATCGGGTCGGTGACCGGTAGGGTCGACTCCGGTTCGCTTTCGGGGCGTGGTGCAGACATCCCGGGCTGACCGTGAGCTGGGCAGTGCAGCCTAACGGGACGCAGAGATCGAAGACCCGTATTTTCGGTTATGCGGTCGGACCGTCCGAATGGGATGCGATGCTGCGGTGCGGGCACTGCGGCCAATGTCACACTCTCGCCTTACTTGTCCGTACGAAAGTAAGCCGTCTGCGGGGGAAAGCAGGCACCTTCCGACCGAGGAAGGGCGCAGACCGACCGAAAGATGTTCGAGGCGAGGCACACCATGGACGCTCCGACCACGGCGTCGGCCGACAACGGCACTTCCGGCGGCGGGGGCGGCTGGTTCACGCCGCAGCCGGAGACCTCCGCTGACCTCCGCGTCCCCGTCCAGCGCCCCGCACAGTCCGAACCCCCGCACTCCCTTGCCCCTGTGCAGGCCCAGACCGCGTCGCCGGACGCCGTCCTCATCCGGCGGACGATGTCCGAGGTCGCGCCGGTCGCCGACAAGGTCACCTCGTACTTCTACGCGCTGCTCTTCGTCCGCCACCCCGACCTGCGGTCCCTCTTCCCGGCCGCCATGGACACCCAGCGGGACCGGCTGCTCAAGGCGCTGCTCACGGCGGCCGAGCACATCGACAACACCGAGGTCCTCGTCGCCTACCTGCAGAACCTCGGCCGTGGCCACCGCAAGTACGGCACCCGCGCCGAGCACTACCCGGCGGTGGGCGAATGCCTCATCGGGGCGCTGAGCAAGTACACGACGAGTATCTGGGACGCGGAGACGGAAGCGGCCTGGGTCCGGGCGTACACCACGATCTCGCAGGTCATGATCGATGCCGCGGCGGCGGACGAACTACGCGCGCCCGCCTGGTGGTTCGCCGAGATCGTCGCGCACGACCTCAGGACCTCGGACGTCGCGGTCGTCACCGTCCGCACGGACCAGCCCTACCCCTTCCTCGCCGGGCAGTACGCGAGCGTGGAGACGCCCTGGTGGCCGCGCATCTGGCGGCACTACTCCTTCGCCTCGGCACCCCGCTCCGACGGCCTGCTGACCTTCCACGTGAAGGCCGTCCCGGCGGGCTGGGTCTCGAATGCCCTGGTCCACCGCGCCCGGCCGGGCGACGTCGTCCGGCTCGGCCCGCCGACCGGTTCGATGACCGTGGACCACACCACCGACAGCGGACTGCTCTGCCTGGGCGGCGGCACCGGCATAGCGCCGATCAAGGCCCTGGTGGAGGACGTCGCCGAGCACGGTGAGCGGCGGCGGGTCGAGGTGTTCTACGGCGCCCGCACCGACCGCGACCTGTACGACATCGACACCATGCTCCGGCTCCAGCAGATCCACCCCTGGCTCTCGGTCCGCGCCGTCATCGACCAGCAGGGGCACCTCCAACTCCCCGACGCGGTACGCCAGTACGGCCCGTGGCACGAGTTCGACGCCTATCTGTCGGGCCCGCCCGGCATGATCCGCAGCGGTGTCGACGTCCTCAGGAACATCGGCATCCCGGCGGAGCGGATACGGCACGACTCGGTCGAGGAACTGGTCGGGACCGGCGCCTGAGCCGGCGGAAGTCAGCCCAGGTCCGGGGCGTGCATGGCCCGTACGCCCTCGATGTTGCCGTCCAGGTAGTGCCGCAGCGACAGCGGGACGAGATGGACCGAGGCGATCCCGACACGGGTGAACGGCACGCGCACGATCTCGTACTCACCGGCCGGCTCGTCCACCTCGGGACCGTGCCGCAGCGACGTGTCCATGGACTCCAGGTGGCAGACGAAGAAGTGCTGCACCTTCACGCCGGTCGCACCGCCGTCCGCGCCGATGTGCTCGACGGTATCGACGAAGCAGGGCACCACGTCGGTGATCTTGGCGCCGAGCTCCTCGTACACTTCACGGTGCAGGGCGTCGACGACGGTCGTGTCCCCGGGCTCGACCCCGCCACCGGGGGTGACCCAGTAGGGATCGACGCCGGGCTTCGTGCGCTTGATCAAGATCAGGTCGTCGCCGTCGAGGAGGACGGCGCGTGCGGTGCGCTTGACCACGGGTCGGACGGTCATGGGTGGAATGTGGCCCGGATGGTTCCACGTGAAACATCGCGTGGTGTCATCGGCCGAGCTCAGCCCGTGATGACGGCAATGAGGCGGAAAAAGCCCTGGTCAGCACCAGTCGTCCGCCGCCTGCAGCAGCCATTCGTGAGCCCGCGCGATATGCGGCATCGCGAGGGTGCCGGTGCGGACCACGAGGAAGTACGTGCGCAGCGGCGGTACGGCGGGATCGTGCAGGGCGACGACGTCGCCGCGTTTGAGGGCGGCCGCGCACAGATAGCGGGGCAGCACCGCGAGACCCGCACCTGCGGCGGCGCAGGCGAGGACGGCGCGCAGGTCGGGGACGATGACGGTGCCCGGGGCGCCGGGGCGGGAGTCGAAGACGGAGGCCCAGTAGCGCGAGACGAAGGGCAGCGACTCGTGCACCTCGACCACGGGGACGTCCTCCAGCGCAAGCGCTCCCTTGCGCCGCGGCTTCTCGGGACCGATCTGCTCGGCCCGTGCCGGGGAGGTGACCAGGACGTGTTCCTCGTCGCAGAGCGGAGTCGCCGTGAGCAGGGCGCCGCGCGGACGGGCCGTACTGATGGCCAGATCGTGATGCCCGGCGGCCAGCCCCTCCAGGGTCTCCTCGGCGTTCCCGAAGGAGGCGCGCAGCGCGAAGCCCTGGCCGTCTTCGCCGGTGAGCTCGGTGAGGGCGGGCAGCGCGCGTTCCGCAGTGAACTCAGGGGGACCGGCGAGATGCAGGGTCCGTAACGAGGACTCGTCGTCGAGGCCCGTCTCCGCGATCTCCACCAGGGCGTCGAGGTGCGGGGCGGCCTTGTGCGCGAGCTCGTCGCCGATGGTCGTCGGGGTCACGCCGCGGGCCTGCCGCAGGAAGAGGGGGCGGCCCAGCTGCCGCTCCAGTGTGCGGATCTGCGAGGTCACGGCCGGCTGCGACAGACCGAGCAGGGCGGCGGCGCGGGTGAACGAGCCGGCCCGATGCACGGTCACAAAGGTGCGCAGCAAGGCCAGATCCATCGTTCGCCCTCCCCGGTTCCCTGCCCTTCTCCCGCCCCCGGACAGGGCCCAACTATAAATAAGTCGATAGGTCTCTGTCGCTACTGTGATTGGACACTGACACAGAGTCAACTAGCCTTGTTCGCGCGGTTCTTCGCGCGCGGAACCGAGGACGGTCCGAGCCACGAGGGGGGAGGCTCGGACCGTCCGTTGTACGGAGCGGAACACCGGCCGGGTGTCCGTAAACCAGGCTCTGACGTGGTCATTCCGCCGACTCGTCCAGCGCCCGCAGCACATCCGCCACCAGGTCCTCGGCATCCTCGGCGCCGACCGAGAGGCGGATGAAGCCCTCGGGCACCGCGTCCCCGCCCCAGCGTCCGCGGCGCTCGGCCGTGGACCGCACACCCCCGAAGCTCGTCGCGTCGTCCACAAGCCGCAGCGCGTCGAGGAAACGCTCGGCACGCGCGCGCGTGGGCAGCGTGAACGACACCACGCACCCGTAGCGGCGCATCTGCTGCGCGGCGACCTTGTGCGCGGGATCGTCGAGCAGCCCGGGATAACGCAGCCCGGTCACCTCGGGCCGCTCCCGCAGCGCTTCGGCGACGGTGAGGGCCGTGGCGCACTGCCGGTCGACGCGCAGCTGGAGCGTGGCGATCGAACGGTGTGCGAGCCAGGCCTCCATGGGCCCCGGAATCGCCCCGACGATCTTCCGCCAGCGCCGTACGGCGGCCATGGCCTCGCCGTCCCGGCCGGCGACGTAACCGAGCAGCACGTCCCCGTGCCCGGTCAGCTGCTTGGTGCCGCTGGCCACCGAGAAGTCGGCGCCGAGCTCCAGCGGGCGCTGTCCCAGGGGCGTCGCGAGGGTGTTGTCGACGGCGACGAGCGCGCCACGCGCGTGTGCCGCCTCGGCGAGCCGCCGGATGTCGCAGGTGTCGAGCCCGGGGTTCGACGGCGTCTCGATCCACAGCAGCTTCGCGCCGTCGAGGACGCCGAGCTGGGCGTCGTTCGCCGTCGGCGCGGTGCGCACCTCGACGCCGTACGCCTCCAGCTGGGCACGGATCAGGGGCAGCACCTGGTAGCCGTCGTTCGGGAGTACGACGGCGTCCCCGGCGCGCACCTGGGAGAACAGCACCGCCGAGGCGGCGGCCACGCCCGAGGCGAGGACGAGCGTCTCGACGTCCTCCTGCCCGGGCGCCTCCAGCTCGCCGATGGCCCGCTCCAGCAGGGTCCAGGTGGGGTTGTCGTCGCGGCCGTAGGTGTACGGGCCGCTGACGTCGCCCGGCAGGTGGTAGTGGGCGGCGAACACCGGACCGGGGAGGGTCGGTTCGTTCTTGACCGCCTCGGGCAGTCCCGCCCGCACCGCCCGCGTGCCGTCGCCTTCGCCCACCGGCGTACCGGAATCACTCATGCCGCCTGCCCTTCCACCTGCTCGCGTACCGCGGCGAGCAGACCCTCGCTCGCCGCCTCCACCATCTCAAGGCACTCCTCGAAGCCGTCCATGCCCCCGTAGTAGGGGTCGGGGACGTCGAGGTCGTCGCCGGCCGCGGGGTCGTACGAGCGCAGCAGCCGGACCTTGGCCGCGTCCTCCGGGGTCGGCGCGAGGCGGCGCAGGGCCTTGAGGTGGCCGGTGTCGAGGGCGACGACGAGGTCGAGGCGGGCGAACCACGACGGCCGGAACTGACGGGCCGTGTGGGCGCCGTCGTAGCCGCTCTCCTCCAGGACGGCGACGGTGCGCGGGTCCGCACCGTCGCCCTCGTGCCAGCCGCCGGTGCCGGCGCTGTCGACCTCGACCCGGTCGTCCAGCCCCGCCTCCGCCACACGGTCGCGGAAGACCGACTCCGCCATCGGGGAACGGCAGATGTTGCCGGTGCAGACGAAGCAGACGCGATAGGCCATCGCCTGCTCAGTCCTCGTCGGGCAGGACGACGTGCAGCGCCCAGGAGACGATCGAGATGATCAGGCCGCCGAGGACGGCGGTCCAGAAGCCCTCGACGTGGAAGCTGAGGTCGAGCTTGTCGGCCAGCCATGAGGTCAGCAGCAGCATCAGGGCGTTGACGACGAGCGTGAACAGGCCGAGCGTCAGGATGACGAGCGGGAAGGACAGCACCTTCACGATCGGCTTGACCAGGAAGTTCACCAGGCCGAAGACCAGGGCGACGAGGATAAGGGTCCAGGCCTTCTTGCCTGTGCTGTCACCGGTGAGGGTGATCTTGTCCAGCAGCCATACCGCGACCGCCAGGGCGCCCGCGTTGGCGATCGTCTTGACTACGAAATTCTTCATGTGTCTGATCGTGGCAGACGAGATCGGTTACGAGCACCGGGACGAGGGCGACAACGGCGATGAAGGCATTCCGGCTGGACGAACTGGAGGCGGAGCGCGCCGCAAATGACGGCGCCTACCTGCAGTTTCTACGGGAGCGGAACATGTCGGTCGGGTTGTACGCGCTCGACGCCGGTGAGCATGATCCACAGAAGCCGCACAACCAGGACGAGGTCTACTTCGTTGTGAGCGGCCGCGCCGCGATCACCGTCGGTCTGGAGACGACTCAGGTGGCGCGCGGCAGCGTGATCTACGTGCCGGCCGGGGTCGCCCACAAGTTCCACCACATCAGCGAGGACCTGCGGGTGCTCGTGGTGTTCTCTCCACCGGAAAGCTGAGCCGTCGCCTCGGGGTTCCCTAGGGGTTCGATCAGGGGAGGACAAGGGATGCGAGGCCCCCGCCGGGCACCACCTCGGCCCTAGCATCGAGTGCAGGACATCAGAAGGATCCGGCATCCAAGACCCGGGTCATCGACGGACCCGGTGCGAGCGACGGGCGGAGAGGTAAGGACGAGAGCAATGGGAGAGATCTT
This sequence comes from Streptomyces sp. NPDC047081, assembly GCF_040643775.1. NCBI lineage: Bacteria > Bacillati > Actinomycetota > Actinomycetes > Kitasatosporales > Streptomycetaceae > Streptomyces > Streptomyces sp. NPDC047081. Next base: position 63,847 of record NZ_JBEYUY010000012.1, read on the forward strand.
CGCGGGACTGCCCTGGTGGGTGAAGTGGATCGCGGTGCCGGTCATCGCCCTGGTCGTCTTCGGCGGCCTGATAGCCAGCGTCGTCGGCTTCGTCATCGGGCTGCTCTTCAAGGTGCTGGTCTTCGTCGCCCTGGTCGGCGGACTCATCTACGTGGTGCGGAAGTTCACGTCGAGTTCGTCGTCGCGCAGCGACTGGTGAGGGGCGTCGGGGGCCGGTGACCGGTGGCCGCGGAAGTCGGTGATCGGTAACAGGAACCATCGGTTCCCTCGCGCGAGGGAAGTTTTCCGGACAGGCCGTCTCAAGACGGTCGCCGCCCATTAGAGTCCGGAACCCGACGCGGGGGTCACCCCGCGAGCGGCGTACACCCCCTCCCGTGTTCCCCCGCACGGGCTGCCCTCTCGCGCTTCGGGAGTGACCCTTGGCCACGGACACCGCACTCACCGTCCCTCACGCACCGCCAGGATCGGCCCAGGCCGCCGCAGTGCCCCCGGGACGCCTCCGGCCGCCCGAGCAGCCCGGCCCCGCGACACAGGAGTGCGCGACGGCCGGCCCGGCGGCCACACCCCCGGCGCGGCCACGACCACCGGCCTCCGCGCGACCACCGGTCCCCGCGCGGCCGCAGCCGACCCGTACGCCGACGCCTCGGCCGGGCTCGACACGGCTCCCGGACGTCCCGGCGCCCGCGCACCCCGAATCCCCGGCCGCACAGCCCCAGACCGCGACCCTCATCGGCTCCGTGCAGCGCGCGATGCGCCTCCTGGAATGCGTCGCCGACCATGCGCACGGCGCCCCCGCCAAGCAACTCGCCCGCGAGACCGGCCTGGCCCTCCCCACGGCCTACCACCTGCTGCGCACCCTGGTGCACGAGGGCTACCTGCGCCGCGACAAGGGACTGTTCTTCCTCGGTGACGCGGCCGAGCGGCTGGGCAGCAGCGGAGCCCAGCAGAAACGTCGCAGCACGGTGGTCGAGGCGCTCGCCGGCTGGCGGGACGCGATCGGCGTGCCCGTGTACTACGCGGTGTACCGGGACGGCGAGATCGACGTCATGTGCGTCTCCGACACCCCGGGCAACCCGGCGGTCGAGGAGTGGGCCGACTTCCGCGAGACCGCGCATGCGCACGCGATCGGGCTGTGTCTGCTCTCCCAACTCGACGAGGACGCCCGCCGCGACCACCTCGACCGCTACCCCGTGCAGTCCATCACCCCGTACACGGTGTGTGACGACCACGCGCTGCTGCGGCGGCTGGAGCGGACGCGGCGGATGGAACCGGTCATCGAGCGGCAGGAGTACGCGCTGGGCACGGTCTGCGCGGCGATCCCGATCACCCTGGGCACCACGGCCGCGACGATGGCCATCTCCCTGCCCGCGCACCAGGCCGACCGGTTGGTGTCGGCGGCGCAGCAGCTGCAGTGTGAGGTCGGGCGCCTGCTGGGGTCGCTCGCGATCTCTATCAGTATCTGAAAACTCACTCCTTGTGATCTGTCGTGCACGTTCAGCAAGATTTCATCAGTGTCAGGGGATGATTCCCAGCCAGACGGCTTCATATGACGGGGTAGGCGATGCGCGAGTCCGTACAGGCAGAGGTCATGATGAGCTTTCTCGTCTCCGAGGAGCTCTCCTTCCGTATTCCGGTGGAGCTGCGTTACGAGCCCTGTGATCCGTATGCCGTGCGGCTGACCTTCCATCTGCCCGGGGACGCCCCGGTGACCTGGGCGTTCGGCCGGGAGTTGCTGATCGACGGGGTGGGGCGGCCGTGCGGGGACGGGGACGTGCGGGTCTCGCCCGCCGAACCGGACTCGCTGTGCGAGGTCCTGATCCGGCTTCAGGTCGGCCGCGACCAGGCCCTGTTCCGCTCGTCGACGGCGCCTCTCATCGCGTTCCTCGACCGCACGGACAAGTTGGTGCCGCTGGGGCAGGAGGGCGCCCTCGCGGACTTCGACGCCCATCTCGACGAGGCGCTGGACCGCATCCTGGCGGAGGAACAGAGCGCGGGCTGAAGCGGGCGATGAGGCCGAAGGAACGCTTCGGCACGAGGCTGAGGGAACGCATGGGCGCGGGGTCGCGAGTCGGCTGAAGAGGTGCAGGAACGCTTCTGCGGCAGTGGGCGGGAGTCGGGAGCGGGTCCGAGTCGGAGGTGGGCCGGAGGCGGCAGCGGACCGGAGCTGGCTGCGGGCGGGCTTTGGAAGCGGGCCAGAGTCGGAAGCGGGTCGGAGACTGCAGTGGGCCGGAATCGGCAGCGGACCGGAATCGGCAGCGGACCGGAATCGGCCCTCCCGTCTCAGCGCTCACCGCATCGGCCCTCCCCGCTTCACCGCTTACGGCGCCGGCCCCTCCCCCCGCGTGCCGGTGCCGCCGGTGCTGTGCCCGCCGTTGCCGTCGTCGGTACCGCACCCGGTTCAGGGCGGTCGGCCGCGACCACCAGGGCCGCGAGCAGGGTGGTGACCGGTACCGAGGCGACCAGGCCGATCGAGCCGACCAGTGTGCGCACGATCTCCTCGGCGACCAGCTCGCTGTTGGCGACCGTGCCGACACTGCTCTGGGCGATGGAGAAGAGCAGCAGCAGCGGCAGCGCGGCGCCCGCGTAGGCGAGGACCAGCGTGTTGACCACGGACGCGATGTGGTCGCGGCCGATCCGGATGCCCGCGCGGTACAGCCCGCGCCAGCCCATCGCCGGGTTCGCCTCGTGCAACTCCCAGACGGCGGAGGTCTGCGTGACCGTCACGTCGTCCAGGACACCGAGCGAGCCGATGATGACGCCCGCGAGCAGCAGACCGCTCATGTCGATCGACGGATACAGGCCGTGGATCAGGCCGGTGTTGTCGTCGGTGTTGCCGGTGAGGGCCGCCCAGTCGATGAACTCCGAGCCGAGGATGCCGATCAGTATCAGCGAGATCAGGGTGCCGAGCACGGCTACGGACGTACGGGCCGACAGCCCGTGGCAGATGTAGAGGGCGATCAGCATGATGGCGCTCGACCCGATCACCGCCACGAGCAGCGGGTTCGAGCCCTGCAGGATCGCGGGCAGGATGAAGAAGTTCAGGATCAGGAAGCTGATGGCCAGCGCCACCAGCGCCATGATGCCCCGCAGTCGCCCCACCACCACGACGGCGAGCGCGAAGATACCGGCGAGCAGGGCCATCGGGAACCGGCGGTTCACGTCGGTCACCGAGTACTGCAGGTCCTTGGGCGCCGAGGGCTCGTAGGCGACCACGACCTTCTCGCCCTCGTGCAACTGCCGTGACTGGTCCGGCTGCACGATCTCGGTGAACGTACGGCCCTTGTCCTTGCCCGAGTCGACGCGGATCGTCGCCTTCTTGCAGGTGCCGTTCTCCTCCTGCTTCGCGGAGGAGTTTCCGGTGGTGGAGGTGTCACCGGTCGAGGACCCGCTGGAGGCGTTCACCGACTTGCAGCTCACGCTCACGACCTTGGTGACGGTCGCCTGCTGGGTCTGCCGGTCGAAGCCCACGCCGGTGCGCTCGTGAGCCGGTGCGCCGCCGGGCCACAGCACCGCGAGGCCCACCACTACGGCCGCGGCGAACGGGATGAGGATCGCCGCGATGACCTTGCGCAGGTGCTTGGAGACAGGGGCGGCCGGGCCATGGCTGTGACTGTGGCCGTGTCCGCCACCTGATCCGTGGCCCTGCTCGCCGCCCGATCCATGCCCGTGTCCGCGACCGTGGTCGTGCCCCGACCCGTGGTCGTGTCCACGGTCGTGCCCCGACCCGTGGATGTGCGGTGGCTCCGGGGGCTGATGTGTCGTGGTCACCGCCCGATCATCGCAAGAACGACAGGGGCCCCCTGTTCACCGCGCCCGAATTGACGCTAGCGTGGAGGCACCTTTGCACACGCGGGAGCTCGGAGCACCGGGCTGAGAGGGCGCTGACCTCCGTCCCAGCGATGTTTCACGTGGAACATCACCGAAGTCGAGTGATGTTCGCCACGAGGCATCGACAGACGGAAATCGCTGCGTCGACCGCCGAACCTGTTACCGGGTAATGCCGGCGTAGGGAGTAGGTCTCATGACCATCAAGGACGCACGCACGCCTGCCTCCAGCCAGGACGAACAGCTCATTCGGGGGGAAAAGCCCCAGGATGAACGGTCCCAGGGCGAACAGGCCCAGGAGGCCGGGAAGTCCATCGGCTGGCACAAGGCATACGTCGAGGGCTCGCGCCCCGATCTGCGGGTGCCGGTCCGTCAGGTGCACCTCACCAACGGGCAGTCGGTCACGCTGTACGACACCTCTGGCCCGTACACCGATCCGCTCACCGACACGGACGTCCGCAGGGGGCTCGCCCCGCTGCGGGAGAACTGGATCATCGGCCGCGGCGACACCGAGGAGTACGCGGGCCGGCCCGTCCGCCCCGAGGACGACGGGATCAAGCACACCGCGCCGCGCGGTGGCCTGCGCAACCTCGACGCCGTCTTCCCGGGGCGTCCGCGGCAGCCGCGCCGCAGCCGTGACGGCAGGGCGGTCACGCAACTGGCGTACGCACGCCGGGGCGAGGTCACGCCCGAGATGGAGTACGTGGCCATCCGGGAGAACGTGTCCCCCGAGGTCGTCCGCGAGGAGATCGCGGCCGGACGCGCGGTGCTGCCGGCCAACGTCAACCACCCGGAGATCGAGCCGATGATCATCGGCAAGCGGTTCCTGGTGAAGGTCAACGCCAACATCGGCAACTCCGCGGTCACCTCCTCCATCGAGGAGGAGGTCGAGAAGATGACCTGGGCGACCCGCTGGGGCGCCGACACGGTCATGGACCTGTCCACCGGCCGCAACATCCACACCACCCGCGAATGGGTGCTGCGCAACTCCCCCGTCCCCATCGGCACCGTCCCGCTCTACCAGGCGCTGGAGAAGGTCGACGGCCGCGCCGAGGAGCTGACCTGGGAGATCTACAAGGACACGGTCATCGAACAGGCCGAGCAGGGCGTGGACTACATGACCGTCCACGCGGGCGTGCGCCTGCCGTACGTACCGCTCACCGCGAACCGCAAGACCGGCATCGTCTCGCGCGGTGGCTCGATCATGGCCGCGTGGTGCCTCGCGCACCACAAGGAATCGTTCCTGTACGAGAACTTCGAGGAGCTCTGCGAGATCCTCGCCGCCTACGACGTCACGTACTCGCTCGGCGACGGCCTCAGGCCCGGCTCGATCGCGGACGCCAACGACGAGGCGCAGTTCGCGGAGTTGCGCACGCTGGGGGAACTCAACACGATCGCCAAGCGTTTCAACGTACAGACCATGATCGAGGGCCCGGGACATGTCCCGATGCACAAGATCAAGGAGAACATCGACCTTCAGCAGGAGATCTGTGATGAAGCTCCGTTCTATACGCTCGGCCCGCTGACGACGGACGTCGCGCCGGCGTACGACCACATCACCTCCGGCATCGGTGCCGCGATGATCGCCTGGTGGGGCACGGCGATGCTCTGCTACGTCACGCCCAAGGAGCACCTGGGCCTGCCCAACCGGGACGACGTCAAGACCGGCGTCATCACCTACAAGATCGCCGCCCATGCGGCCGACCTCGCCAAGGGCCACCCCGGGGCGCAGGACTGGGACGACGCCCTGTCCGACGCCCGCTTCGAGTTCCGGTGGGAGGACCAGTTCAACCTGGCCCTCGACCCGGACACGGCACGGGAGTTCCACGACGAGACGCTTCCGGCGGAGCCCGCCAAGACCGCCCACTTCTGCTCGATGTGCGGGCCGAAGTTCTGCTCGATGAAGATCTCCCAGGACATCCGCCGCGAGCACGGCGGCAGTCGGGTGGAGATCGAGGAGGGCATGGCGTTGAAGTCGAAGGAGTTCGCGGCGAGCGGGAACCGGGTGTATCTGCCGATCGCGGACTGACGTCCGGAGGTCGAGGCCTGAGCAGGCACCACCGGTGGAATCGTCAAGGGACGAGGACGATCTTGCCTGTGGTGCGCTTGGCCTCGATGGCTCGGTGGGCCTCGGATGCCTCGGCCAGGGGGTAGGTCCGCTGGACCTGGACACGCAGTCGGCCGGATTCGATGCGTTCGGTGACCTGTTGCAGCAGGTCACCGGAGGGCTCGGCGGTGACCCAGGTGTAGCGCAGCCCGCGCGCCGCGGCCTGTTCCTCGTCCGTGCCGGGGTCGATCGCGGCGCCGATGAGAAGGCCGCCCGGTCGCAGTACGTCCAGGGAGCGCGGGCCGTAGGAGCCGCCGACCAGGTCGAGGACCACGTCCACCGGGGCCACGGCGGTTTCGAAGTCGGCGGTGGTGTGGTCGATCAGCTCGTCGGCGCCCAGTTCGCGCAGGCGGTCGTGGTTGGCGGCTCGTGCTGTGCCGATGACGTGCGCGCCCAGCTCCTTGGCCAGCTGCACAGCGACATGGCCGACGCCGCCCGCCGCCGCGTGGATCAGGACCCGGTCGCCCGGCCGGACCTGTGCCAGCACGGCCAGCGCCTGCCAGGCGGTGACCGCGACCAGCGGTACGGCTCCGGCGTGCGCCAGGTCGAGGTTCTCGGGCGCGAACGCCAGCGCGTCGGCGGGCACGGCGGTGAACTCGGCGTACGCGCCAAGGCGGCTGACGGCGAGCATGCCGTACACCCGGTCCCCCGGCACGAATCGCGTCACACCCTCGCCGACCCGCTCGACGACGCCGGACACGTCGTTGCCCGGCGTCCAGGGGAGGGTCACCAACTCCGGCACGCGGCCTGCCCGCAGCACCGCGTCGCCGGGGTTGACCCCGGCCCCGGCGACCCGCAACAGGACCTCGCCGGGCCCGGGTTCGGGTACGTCGGTCTCGGTGTAGGTCAGTACCTCGGGACCACCGAAGGAGGTCTGGACGACGGCATGCATACGGGCTGACATCAGGGCTCCCCATCGGTCGGGCGGGATGCGTCCCATCGTCGGCCCGAGCGATCACCCCACGGAAGAAGGCACTTTTCTGATATCGAGGTTCCTCATGGATACCGGCTTCGACCTGAGAAAACACGGCGGTGTGGACGTCTTCTTGCGGGACTGTCCCACCCGTGCCGTGCTGGAACTCATAGCGAGCAAGTGGACCATGCTGGTGCTGGTCGCCCTGGAGGACGGCCACCCGATGCGGTTCGCCGAACTGCGCCGGCGGCTGGACGGCGTGACGTCCAAGGTCCTGACGCAGACGCTGCGCACACTGGAGCGCGAGGGCCTGCTGACCCGTCAGGTCTACCCGACGGTCCCGCCGTGCGTGGAGTACCGGCTGACCGACCTGGGCCGGGAGGTGGGCGGCCTGCTGCAGAGCATCACCGACTGGTCGCAGGCGAACATCTCCGCGATCCAGGCGGCCCGCAAGGACTTCGACGAACGCACGGCTGCGGCGATGGGCCCTACGGGGGCGTGACCTCAGACCGAGGACAGGATCATCGGGTCCGCCACGCATCGACGTGCTCAAGCACGTACTCGGCGAGTTGGGGCGTCTGGAGGCCGAGGGACGACAGGACGGAGCCACGCAGAGGAACCCGGGTGGGTTCGAAGGTGCCGATGTCCGGGTCGCCGAGCTCGGGGCCGCCACGCCGGTCCGGGCGCATGTCCAGCAGGTCGGCGAGGAAGTAGTGCCGCGTGACGGCGACCCTGCCCGGCTCGGTCACCGTCAGGAATTCAGTGGGCGGGACCGATCGTCGCGCCGAGCTCCTCCATGACCTCGCGACGCAGCGCCGCTTCGAGGTCGGCGTCCTCGGACTCGACGCTTCCGCCCACGGCCGTCCAGTACGGCAGTCCGCCTGGCCAGCCCCGTCGTAACAGGACCAGATGGTCACCGTCGAGGAGGACCACGCGTACCTTGTGGCGGACCTTCATGTCCGCGACGGTAGCGCGCCGGGCCCTCGGCCGACGCACGTCGGGCAAGCGGGGCCGGACGGCCGACTCAGGCCGCCGCATCCTGCGGATACCACCGCAGCTCTACCGAGTTGCCGTCCGGGTCCTGGACGTGCACAGAGGTGGCCGTGCCGCGGGCGCCGTAGCGGGGGACCGGGCCTTCGAGGACCGTGAAGCCGGCCGAGGTGATGAACTCGTCCCAGTCCAGGGGGTCCACGGTGAGGCAGATGTGGTCGACGTTGGACTCGCCGCGAGGACGGGCGGCCAGGTCGACGATGGTCTCCGGCGTGATCCGCACGGAGGGGAACGGCACCTTTCCGGCCCGCCATTCGGCGACGCGTACCGGCTCCAGGCCCAGCCGGTGGACGTAGAAGTCCAGGGGACGCTCGACGTGCCGGACGTTGAGGACCAGGCGGTCGAAGGCCTTTACGCGGACAGCGGGCATGAGGAGGTCCTCCGGGAAGGGCGTTCAGGTGGGTGCCTTCACGATCCGCCGGGGCAGGTCCGCCATCAAGGACGGATCCACGGAGCTGCACTTCGGCCGTACCGCCGAGCGGCTGCGTCTCACCACCGGGCGGGTCGGTCGAGGTACGGGAGGCTCAGCTGGCCAACTCCCGCGCGAGCCTGCTCGACGGCTCGGTCGACGTGCTCGTCGCCTCGTACCCCTTCGACGGCATGGCGCGAGGACCCGTACTGCTGATGGAGCGGCGGGTGCTCGCCGTGGCCGTCGGGAATCCGCGGCCGGCGAGGAGTCGGTGTCGCTGGAGGTGCTCGCGGAGCACCCCGTGGTGCGGTACCCGGAGGCGACGTCGGTCGGCTTCAAGCGCGACCGCACCCCGGACCGCACACTCTCGGGCCGCCCTGTGGAGAAGGGACCGGCCGGAGGGTCGTTCTCCGAGATGCTCACGCTCGTCGCGATGGGCAAGGGTGTGCTCCCGGTCGGCGAGCACGCCCGGCGTTACTGCCCGAGGCCGGACGTCGCCCATGTGCCGCTCCACGACGCGCCGCTCGTCGAACGGGACCCGTCTGGCTGGAGGGCAACACCACAGAACGCGTACGGGAATTCGTACGGGCGACCGCGGACGTCGCCGACACACTGCCGGCGGCCTGAGTGCGGGCCGGGGCGGTGTGCGCGGACGTCCGGCGGATTTGCCCGGTACTCGGCTTGCGCTCCCCCGCGGCGACACGTAAGCGGAAGGCGCAAGCCGTCGGTCACTCCAGCTGGTGGTCCGGGCCTCCGAAGTCCGGGCTGGTGTAGTCCGGGCTGGAGAAACTCGGGCGCGGACCGGCGGCCGGGCCGTCCTCCGGGCTGCTGAAGCCCGGCCGGCCGTAGCCGAGGTGCGGGATACGGCTCGGCGCCGCCGGTTCCGTGCGGTGCAGGGCGGCTGAGCCCGGGTCGGAGAGCGCCTCCCGCAGGAAGGGCAGGATGCCGCGCTCCAGAAGCGCCTCGCGCCAGGCTTCCCTGGCCCGGGTCACCTCCTCGCTCAGTTCGCCGTACGGTCCCGACTCCAGGGAGGGCCGGTTGCGCAGGGCGGTGAGCAGCAGCCCGACCGCGGCCACGAGGATCGCGACCGCCGTCATGGCGCCGAACACCCAGCCGGCCATGAGCATGGTCTTGCCGAACGCCTGTTTGGGGGCGAGCGACCTGAGGATGTAGCCGACGAGCAGGAAGATCGCGGCGGCCGTTCCGGCGAGGACGGGGGTGAGGACGGCGGCGACGGCGACGGCGCCCGCGCCGGCGGGCTCGCCCGCCTCGCCGAGGGTGGTGGCGAGCCCCATCACGCCCGTGCCCGGCTCCTCGGAGCCGGTCTCGCGGGCGGTAGCCGGGGTGGACGGCGCCGGGCGGCGCAGTTCCTCGCGAACCTTCACGTAGTGCTGGTACTCGGTCGCCGCGGCCGCCGTGATGAGTGCGGTGGCGTTCAGCGCCATGGTGCGCAGCTGTTCGGGATTCAGCCGCTGTCCAACAGCGGCCAGTTCCGGGCGGTGTGGGGCGGAGCGCAGCGCCTCATCGAGGACCCGCTCGTACTCCTGGCGGTCCTCGCTCAGCAGGTGCTGCGGAACGCTGTTCATGTGCATCCCCCGATGCTCCGTAGGGCTTGGGGCTCGCATGCCAACGAGCCGTCGGGCAGAAACGGAGGGGAGCCTGCTACGGATAAGCCGATGGTAGAGCGGGGACGGCACGCGGTGACAGGGGGTTTCCGGAAATTGGGCCCTGGCCTGCGCCGTTCGTTGCCATTCCTCCGAGAGAGGAACGCTTTCCCCGTGAACGTTCAGATATCCAGGGGAAGTTCCTGCACCAGCAGCTTTCCGGCCATGGTCACTCCGCCGTCCATCGCGATGGCCAGGCCTTCCGCGTAGATGTGCGGTCCCTCGACCACCGGACCGGAGTTGTCCTCGCCGTCCTCGGAGCCGACCTCGCCCAGCAGATAGGGAATCGGGCTGTGACCGTGAACGATGCGGGTGCCGCCGTACGTATCCAGCAGGGAGCGTACGGCGTCTGCACCGCCCTCGTCGCGGAAGGAGAACCGCTTGGTGAACTTGCGGAACAGGTCCCAGCACTCGTCGGCGTCGTTGCGCGTGAGGGTCTCGCGCACGGTGTCGTTGACCGCCTCGATCGAGTCGCCGTAGTCGAGGTAGGCGGTGGTGTCGGAGTGGACGAGCAGATAGCCGTCCACCTCCTCGACCGCGTCCAGGCGCGCCATCCACTGCAGGTGGTGGTCCTGGAGGCGGTCCATGTCGCTCTTCTGGCCGCCGTTGAGCAGCCAGGCCGCCTGGAAGGTGGCGGTGCCCGCGCCGGAGTTGACGGGGGTGTCGCCGAACCGCTTGGCGCCGAGCAGCAGCAGCTCGTGGTTGCCCATGAGCGCCTTGCAGTAGCCGCCGGCCGCGGCCGCCTCCGCGGACAGCCGCATCACCAGGTCGATGACGCCGATGCCGTCCGGGCCGCGGTCGGTGAAGTCGCCGAGGAACCACAGCCGGGCGGTGCCGGCGGACCAGTTGCCCGCGGCGTCGATGAGGCCCTGGGCCTGCAGGGCGGCCACCAGTTCGTCGAGGTAGCCGTGCACATCGCCGACGACGTAGAGCGGACCCGCGCCGTCCGCGTCCTGCGGGGCGGCGAGGGACGCCGGGTCGACGCCCACCGGGACCGTGTCACCGCGGTTGATCACGGGCAGGTCCCGCTCGGTCGGGGTGTACCCCTCGGGGTACGTCTCCTCGTGCGCCGGTACGACGTCACCGGGGTGTGTGCTCTGGCCGTACGGACCGGTCTCGTGGACGTACGCGGGCACCCGGAAGTCGGGCAACGTCGCCGTCCGCTCCACCTCGGGTCCCTGACCGGCCCCCTGAGTCATCAGACCCCTCCACCATCGCGCCGCATCTGCACCGCTTCGGACTGCCTGGTCGCAGCGGCCCGCGGTGTCGTGGGCCCATCATAGGAATGCGGATCGCGCCATGTGATGACCCAGGGGTGGTGAATCGGAGCAAGAGTCCAGTTCACCGCGGCTTTCGCCCCGATTGGGCAGAGCTTGGGCCGCTGCTGACAGCGCTTGTTCTACTCCTCTTCGGGCGAACGCGGGGGGCTGACCGTCGTGCGCGGAGAGCGTCGCTCGGACGAGGTGCGCACGATCAGCTCCGTCGGTATCACCTGCTCGACCGGTTGGTCCGATTCGACCCCCTCGATCGCGTCGATGAGCAGCTGCACGACGGCCGTGCCGATCCGGCGCGGCTTCAGTGAGAGTGTCGTGATCGGCGGCTCGGTGTTGGCGTACACGGTCGATTCGCTGCAGCAGACCAGAAGCAGGTCGTCCGGTACGCGCAGGCCGTAGCGACGGGCGGCGGCGAGCAGATCGGTGCCGTTCGGGTCGAACAGCCCGTAGACGGCGTCCGGCCGGTCCGGGCGGGCCAGCAGCCGGTCGGCGGCGACGGCGCCCGCGCACGGATCGTGCGCCGGGTAGGCCTCGTACACCGGGTCCTGGCCGACGCGCTCGCACCAGCGCAGGTACGCCGTGGTCGACAGATGGGTGTACGTGTCCGTCGACGTCCCCGTCAGCAGGCCGATGCGGCGGGCGCCGGCGTCGGCCAGATGGTCGAGGATGCCGAGCACGGCGGCCTCGTGGTCGTTGTCGACCCACGCGGTGACCGGCAGGGCGCCGGCCGGGCGGCCGTCGGAGACCACCGGTAAACCCTGCCTGACCAGTTCGCTGACCACCGGGTCCTGGTCGGAGGGGTCGATCACCACGGTCCCGTCCAGGGCGACGTTCGACCACACGTCGTGGCGCGAGGTCGCCGGCAGGATCACCAGCGCGTAGCCCCGGGCGAGCGCGGCCGAGGTGGCGGCCCGCGCCATCTCGGCGAAGTACGCGAACTCGGTGAAGGTGAAAGGTTCATCCCCGTACGTCGTCACGGTCAGGCCGATGAGACCCGACTTGCCGGTACGGAGCGTGCGGGCCGCTGCCGACGGGCGGTAGCCCAGCCGGTCGGCGACCTCGCGGACATGGCGGCGGGTGGCGTCCGGGAGCCTGCCCTTGCCGTTCAGGGCGTCGGAGACGGTCGTGATGGAGACTCCGGCGGCGGCGGCCACATCCCTGATGCCCGCCCGACCCGGCCGGCTGCCTCGACGGGAGGTTTCCGCGCGGCTCACCTGGTGCTTCCCTGCTGCTGTCATGGCGAGCCGATAGTAGGGCTCATGCGGTGGGGTAGGGCGGACGCATATGCACGCGTTGACAGGCACGTTTCTGCAAGGTCATAAGCCGTCAACTACCTTTGAAACACAGTCAGTTGAACGATCCAATGGCACTACGTGACTTGTCGGCACGCATGAGCCTGCCAAGTGCTCGATGTTTCGAAGAGGTCTCAACTCACCTGCACGGGTGATGCGCGCCAGGGCGTGAGCCACCGGCGCATAGATATATGTAGCCGCGCCCCCCGATTCGTCTGCGTTCGTACGGTGATGCGCCTGATGCTGGTGTGACGGATGAGGTCGGCTCCTCCGGCGAACCCGGTCCGCGCTCACCTGTACGCAGCGGCGCCGAATCCTCATAAGGTGAGCAGTATTGGAAGCCGGTGGTCATGAGGAGGACTGCGGTGAGCGAGACGAGCCCGAAGCTGCGCGCCGAGCTGGCGGGTATCCCCACCTACAAGCCGGGGAAGCCTGCCGCGGCCGGTGGGCCGGTGGCCTACAAGCTGTCCTCCAACGAGAACCCCTATCCGCCCCTGCCCGGCGTGATGGAGAGCGTGACGGCCGCCGCCTCCTCCTTCAACCGCTACCCGGACATGGCCTGCACGGGCCTGATGAACGAGTTGTCCGACCGCTTCGGCGTTCCGCTCTCCCATCTGGCCACCGGCACCGGTTCGGTCGGCGTCGCCCAGCAGCTGATCCAGTCCACCGCCGGCCCCGGCGACGAGGTGATCTACGCCTGGCGGTCCTTCGAGGCGTACCCGATCATCACGCAGATCAGCGGAGCCACTTCGGTGCAGGTGCCGCTGACGCCCGGTGACGTGCACGACCTGGACGCGATGGCGGACGCGATCACCGACCGCACGCGACTCGTGTTCGTCTGCAATCCCAACAACCCGACCGGCACGGTCGTGAAGCGGGCCGAGCTGGAGCGCTTCCTCGACCGGGTGCCGGCCGATGTCCTGGTCGTCCTTGACGAGGCCTACCGCGAGTTCATCCGCGACAACGAGGTTCCGGACGGCGTCGAGCTGTACCGCGAGCGCCCCAACGTCTGCGTCCTGCGCACCTTCTCCAAGGCGTACGGCCTCGCCGGTCTGCGGGTCGGCTTCGCGATCGCCCATGAGCCGGTGGCGGCGGCGCTGCGCAAGACGGCGGTGCCGTTCGGCGTGAGCCAGCTCGCCCAGGACGCGGCGATCGCCTCGCTGCGCGCCGAGGACGAACTGCTCGGCCGGGTCGGCTCGCTGGTGTGCGAGCGCAACCGCGTCGTCGAGACGCTGCGGGCCCAGGGCTGGACGGTGCCCGAGACCCAGGCCAACTTCGTGTGGCTGCGGCTGGGGGAGCGCACGGTCGACTTCGCGCAGGCCTGTGAGCAGCACGGCGTGGTGGTCCGGCCGTTCCCGGGCGAGGGCGTGCGGGTGACGGTCGGGGAGACCGAGGCGAACGACATCTTCCTGAAGGTGACGGAGGCCTTCCGTAAGGAGCTGTAGCAGTCGTCGTAAGCTGCGGGGCGCCTCGGTTCCACGTGAAACCGAGGCGCCCCGTGCGCTAGGGGCCGACCGGTCCTGTCCGGGTGTGACCTATTGGACCCTCTGGGGGACCCCCCGCCCATCCCGTGTCGAACAGGCATGGTCCATAATTGCTTGTGAATGTGAACGCTTTCACAAGCGTACGTAAGGAGCGGCGACGTGAATCTGGCGTTGGCGCCGGAGACTCTGGCGCGATGGCAGTTCGGTATCACCACCGTCTACCACTTCCTGTTCGTCCCCCTGACGATCTCGCTGGCCGCGCTGACGGCCGGCCTGCAGACCGCCTGGGTGCGCACGGAGAAGGAGAAGTACCTCAGGGCGACCAAGTTCTGGGGCAAGCTCTTCCTGATCAACATCGCGATGGGCGTGGTCACCGGCATCGTGCAGGAGTTCCAGTTCGGCATGAACTGGTCCGACTACTCGCGCTTCGTCGGTGACATCTTCGGCGCCCCGCTCGCTTTCGAGGCGCTGATCGCGTTCTTCTTCGAGTCGACCTTCATCGGCCTGTGGATCTTCGGCTGGGACAAGCTGCCCAAGAAGATCCATCTGGCCTGCATCTGGATGGTCTCGATCGGCACGATCCTGTCGGCGTACTTCATCCTCGCGGCCAACTCCTGGATGCAGCACCCCGTCGGCTACAAGATCAACAAGGCCAAGGGGCGGGCCGAACTGACCGACTTCTGGCACGTGCTGACCCAGAACACCGCGCTGGCCCAGGCCTTCCACACGCTCAGCGCGTCCTTCCTGACCGGCGGCGCGTTCATGGTCGGCATCGCGGCCTTCCACCTCTTCCGCAAGAAGCACGTCTCCGTGATGAAGAGCTCGCTGCGCCTGGGCCTGGTCACCGTGGTCATCGCCGGTCTGCTCACCGCTATCAGCGGCGACACCCTCGGCAAGGTCATGTTCAAGCAGCAGCCGATGAAGATGGCCGCCGCCGAGGCCCTGTGGGACGGCCAGGACTCCGCGCCGTTCTCGATCTTCGCGTACGGCGACGTCAGCAAGGGTCACAACACCGTCGAGCTGTCCGTCCCCGGCGTGCTGTCGTTCCTCGCCGACGACGACTTCAACTCGTACGTCCCCGGCATCAACGACACCAACAAGGCCGAGCAGCAGAAGTACGGCCCCGGCGACTACCGGCCCAACATCCCGGTCGCCTTCTGGGCGTTCCGCTGGATGATCGGCTTCGGCATGGCGTCCTTCGCCATCGGCATCCTCGGCCTGTGGCTGACCCGGAAGAAGTTCATGCTGCCGCAGCATCTGCGGGTCGGCGACGACGAGGTGCCCCATCTGGTGCTCTTCCGGAACAAGGCCCTGAGCCCCAAGCTCGGCAGGCTGTACTGGCTGGTGGCCATCTGGACGCTGGGCTTCCCGCTGATCGCCAACTCCTGGGGCTGGATCTTCACCGAGATGGGCCGCCAGCCGTGGGTCGTCTACGGCGTCCTGCAGACCCGGCACGCGGTCTCCCCCGGTGTCTCCCAGGCCGAGGTCCTCATCTCGATGATCACCTTCACCGCGCTCTACGCCATCCTCGCCGTCGTCGAGGTCAAGCTGATGGTGAAGTACGTCAAGGCCGGCCCGCCCGAGCTCACCGAGGCCGACCTCAACCCGCCCACGAAGATCGGCGGCGACGTCCGTGACGCCGACAAGCCGATGGCCTTCTCGTACTAGGCCGAGGGAGATCGAGTCATGGAACTTCACGACGTCTGGTTCGTGCTCATCGCCGTCCTGTGGACCGGCTACTTCTTCCTGGAGGGCTTCGACTTCGGGGTCGGTATCCTCACCAAGCTGCTCGCCCGGGACCGGCCCGAGAAGCGGGTGCTGATCAACACCATCGGCCCGGTCTGGGACGGCAACGAGGTGTGGCTGCTCACCGCGGGCGGCGCGACCTTCGCCGCCTTCCCCGAGTGGTACGCCACCCTCTTCTCCGGCTTCTACCTGCCGCTGCTGGTCATCCTGGTCTGCCTGATCGTGCGCGGAGTCGCCTTCGAGTACCGCGCCAAGCGGCCCGAGGAGAACTGGCAGCGCAACTGGGAGACGGCGATCTTCTGGACCTCGCTGATCCCGGCGTTCCTGTGGGGCGTGGCCTTCGGCAACATCGTGCGCGGAGTGAAGATCGACAAGAACTTCGAGTACGTCGGCAACTTCTGGGACCTGCTCAACCCGTACGCCCTCCTCGGAGGCCTGGTCACGCTGACGCTGTTCACCTTCCATGGAGCGGTGTTCACGGCGCTCAAGACCGTCGGCGACATCCGGGTCCGGGCGCGGGCGCTGGCGACGAAGGTCGGTCTCCTCACCGCCGTACTGGCGCTGGTCTTCCTGCTCTGGACGCAGGTCGACAGCGGCGACGGCAAGAGCCTGGTCGCACTGATCGTGGCCGTCGCCGCCCTGGTCGCGGCGCTGGCGGCGAATCAGGCCGGGCGAGAGGGCTGGTCGTTCGCACTGTCCGGCGTCACGATCGTGGCCGCGGTGGCGATGCTCTTCCTGTCGCTCTTCCCGAACGTCATGCCGTCGTCGCTCAACGGGGACTGGAGCCTCACGGTCACCAACGCCTCGTCGAGCGCGTACACCCTGAAGATCATGACCTGGCTGGCGGCGATCGCCACACCACTCGTCCTGCTCTACCAGGGCTGGACCTACTGGGTGTTCCGCAAGCGCATCGGTACGCAGCACATCGCTGAGTCCGTGCACTGAACATCGCCGCGACCGTGCACTGAGGTGTGTTTCACGTGAAACCAATCGATCCGCGACTGCTCCGATACGCCCGAGCCACCCGCCTCTTCATGGCGGCCGTGGTCGGCCTGGGCGTCCTCGGTGCCCTCCTGGTCATCGCGCAGGCGATGCTCATCGCCGAGGTCGTGGTGGGCGCCTTCCAGCACGGCATGTCGGTCGCTGAACTCCGCACTCCCCTGCTGCTGTTGGTCGCCGTCGCCGGCGGTCGCGCCCTGGTCTCCTGGCTCACCGAGCTCGCCGCGCACCGGGCGAGCGCGGCGGTGAAGTCGGAGCTGCGGGGGCGGCTGCTGGAGCGGGCGGTCGCGCTGGGGCCCGGCTGGCTCGGCGGGCAGCGGACCGGATCGCTCGTCGCCCTGGCCACGCGTGGCGTCGACGCCCTCGACGACTACTTCTCGCGCTATCTGCCGCAGTTGGGGCTCGCGGTGGTCGTGCCGGTGGCCGTGCTGGCCAGGGTCGTCACCGAGGACTGGGTCTCGGCGGCCATCATCGTGGGAACCCTGCCGCTCATCCCGGTCTTCATGATCCTCATCGGCTGGGCCACGCAGTCCCGGATGGACCGTCAGTGGCAGCTGTTGTCCCGGCTGTCCGGGCACTTCCTGGACGTCGTCGCGGGTCTGCCGACCCTGAAGGTGTTCGGGCGGGCCAAGGCGCAGGCCGAGTCGATCAAGCGCATCACCGGCGAGTACCGGCAGGCGACCATGCGCACGCTGCGGATCGCCTTCATCTCCTCCTTCGCCCTGGAGCTGCTCGCCACGCTCTCGGTGGCGCTGGTCGCGGTGACGATCGGCATGCGGCTCGTGCACGGCGAGATGGACCTGTACGTCGGCCTCGTCATCCTGGTGCTCGCGCCCGAGGCGTATCTGCCGCTGCGGCAGGTCGGAGCGCAGTACCACGCGGCGGCGGAGGGTCTCGCTGCCGCCGAGGAGATCTTCGCGGTGCTGGAGACACCTGTGCAGGCTTCGGGTAGCGGTGCCGTGCCGGCGGGTGCCGTGGCCTTCGAAGGGGTCACCGTCCGCTATCCGGGCCGGTCGGAGGACGCCGTCTCGGACGTGTCCTTCGCCGTCGAGCCCGGGGAGACCGTGGCCCTTGTCGGGCCGAGCGGTGCGGGCAAGTCGACGCTGCTGAACGTGCTGTTGGGGTTCGTGCCGGCGACCGAGGGGCGGGTGCGGATCGGGGGAGTCGATCTCGCCGAGGTGGACCTGGAGCAGTGGCGGTCGCGGATCGCCTGGGTGCCGCAGCGGCCGCACCTGTTCGCCGGGACCATCGCCGAGAACGTACGGCTGGCACGTCCCGACGCCGACGACGCCGCCGTACGGCGGGCGTTGGGGGACGCCGGGGCGCTGGAGTTCGTGGACGCGCTGCCCGCCGGGGTCGGCACGGTGCTCGGCGAGGACGGTGCCGGGCTGTCGGCGGGCCAGCGGCAACGGCTGGCGCTGGCACGGGCGTTCCTCGCGGACCGGCCCGTACTGCTGCTCGACGAGCCGACGGCGGCGCTGGACGGGGCCACCGAGGCGGAGGTCGTGGAGGCGGTACGGCGGCTGGCGGTGGGGCGGACCGTGCTGTTGGTGGTGCATCGGCCGGCGCTGCTGGGGGTGGCGGATCGGGTGGTGCGGCTGGCGGAGCCGATGGTGCCTGCTGTCGTGGAGGGGCGGGTGTCCGCGGCGGCTCGGACTGAGCCGCCAGTGGTAGGCGACACCACTCTGGAAGCATCCGCAGCCACCGAGCCCTCTGGGCCAAGTGGCGGCGTCCTCGCGCGCGTCCGTGCCATGTCCGGCCCACGGCGCGGTCGTCTCGCCCTGGCCCTGCTGCTCGGCAGTCTCGCGCTCGGCAGCGCCGTCGGGCTCATGGCCACCTCCGGCTGGCTCATCTCGCGGGCCTCGCAGCAGCCTCCCGTGCTCTACCTGATGGTGGCCGTGACGGCGACGCGGGCCTTCGGGATCGGGCGGGCCGTGTTCCGGTACGGGGAGCGGCTTGTGTCGCACGACGCCGTGCTGCGGATGCTCGCCGACACCAGGGTCGCCGTCTACCGGCGCCTGGAGCGGCTGGCGCCCGCCGGGCTGCGCCGTACCCGCCGGGGCGATCTGCTCTCGCGGCTCGTCGCCGACGTGGACGCGCTCCAGGACTACTGGCTGCGCTGGCTGCTGCCCGCCGGTGCCGCCGCGCTCGTGTCGGCCGCCTCCGTCGGCTTCACGGCGTGGCTGCTGCCGGAGGCCGGCGCCGTGCTCGCCCTCGGCCTGCTCGCGGCCGGCGTCGGCGTCCCGCTGATCACGGCTGCCGTCGCCCGGCGCGCCGAACGCAGGCTGGCCCCCGCCCGAGGAGTGCTGGCCACGCGGGTGACCGACCTGCTCACCGGCACCGCGGAGTTGACCGTCGCCGGCGCCCTGCCCGCCCGTACGGCCGAAGCACGCCGGGCCGACGGCACACTCACCCGGATCGCCTCCCGTGCGGCCGCCGCCACCGCGCTCGGCGACGGGCTCACCGCGCTGATCTCCGGCCTGACCGTCGCCGCCACCGCCCTCGCGGGCGCCCAGGGAGTCGCCGACGGGCGGCTCGGCGGCGTCGCGATGGCGGTCGTCGTCCTCACCCCGCTGGCCGTCTTCGAGGCCGTACTCGGGATGCCGCTCGCCGTGCAGTACCGGCAACGGGTGCGCAGGAGCGCGGAGCGGGTGTACGAGGTGCTGGACGCGCCCGCGCCCGTACGGGAGCCCGAGCGGCCCCGGCAGGCGCCCGCCTCCCCCTTCCCGGTCGCCCTCAAGGGGCTTATCGCCCGGCACGCCGGGCAGGACCGGGACGCGCTCACGGAGCTCGATCTCACCCTCGACCAGGGGCGCCGGGTCGCCGTCGTCGGACCGTCCGGATCCGGCAAGACCACCCTCGCCCAGACCCTGCTGCGGTTCCTGGACGCGCGGGCCGGCTCCTACACGCTCGCCGGCGTCGACGCGTACGCGCTCGACAGCGACGACGTACGACGGCTGGTCGGGCTGTGTGCGCAGGACGCGCACCTCTTCGACAGTTCGGTGCGCGAGAACCTGCTGCTGGCGAAGAAGGACGCCACCGAGGACGACCTGCGCGACGCACTCGCCAGGGCGCGGCTGCTGGACTGGGCCGACGGTCTGCCCGACGGGCTCGACACGCTGGTCGGCGAGCACGGCGCGCGGCTGTCCGGCGGGCAGCGGCAGCGGCTCGCGCTGGCCCGCGCGCTGCTCGCCGACTTCCCGGTGCTGGTGCTCGACGAGCCCGCCGAGCACCTCGACCTGCCCACGGCCGACGCGCTGACGGCCGACCTGCTGGCCGCCACCGAGGGCCGTACGACGCTGCTCATCACCCACCGGCTGGCCGGACTCGAAGCGGTCGACGAGGTCGTCGTACTCGATGAGGGGCGGGTTGTGCAGCGGGGGTCGTACGCGGAGCTGGCGGCTGTGCCGGGGCCGTTGCGGGCGATGGTGGAGCGGGAGGCGGAGGCGGAGTCACTGGTGGGGGCGGCGTAGGGCGCGACCTCGTCTCAAGTTTCCGTAACAAATGGGACTAATTACGCTCGGGGCATGTCCGTCGCACCGTCGTCCGGCCCCGAGCGCCCTCTGCCCGGCCTCTCCGCCGAGCTGGCCGCCCATGTGCCGCAGCTTCTGGAGGCGATGCGGTCCGTCGGGAGTGGGCTCGAACTGCACTCCACGCTGGAGCGGATCTGTGAGACCGCGGCCGATCTGACGGGCGCCCGGTACGCGGCGATCGGGGTCGTCGACGAGGACGCGGACGGGCTCGCCGACTTCGTGTTCCGCGGGGTCGACGCGGAGACCGCGCGGCGGATCGGACGGCTGCCCGACGGGCGCAAGGGGCTGCTCGGGGCGCTGATCCGGGACCCGGAGCCGGTGCGGCTCGCGGATCTGACGCGGGATCCGCGCTCGTGCGGCTTCCCCGAGCACCATCCGGTGATGCGCGGCTTCCTGGGGCTGCCGATCCGGGTGCAGGGCGAGATCTTCGGCAATCTGTATCTGACGGAGAAGCGGGACGGTCAGCCGTTCGACGACTTCGACCTGGACATGGTCCGGGTGCTGGCGACCGAGGCCGGTATCGCCGTCGGCAACGCCCGTCTGTACGAGGCTGCCAGGCAGCGGGAGCAGTGGATCGACGGGTCGGTGGCCGTCACCACGGCGCTGCTGTCGGGCGGGGACGCCGACGACGCGCTCCAGGTCGTCGCCGAGCAGGCGCGCCGGCTGTCCGGGTCCGCGGCCGGGGTCGTGCTGCTGCCCGCCGACGAGGGCGGCCTGGAGATCGTGGCCGTGGCCGCGGACCGGCCCTCGACCATGCTGGGCTCGGTCGTCCCGCCGGAGAGCGAGCTGGTCGCCGAACTCCTCGACGGACAGGCCGTGTTCGTCGACGACGCGGCCACCGACCCGCGCATGCTCACCCCGTACGCGCGCGCGTACGGGCCGGTCATGATGCTGCCGTTGCAGAGCGACGGGCGAGTCCTCGGGGCGCTCGTCACCCCGCGGACGCAGGGCGCGCCGGCGTTCACGGAGGCCGAGCGGACTATGGCGGTCCAGTTCGCCTCGCAGGCGGCGCTCGCGCTGATGATGGCCGAGGCGCAGCGCGACCGGGAGCGGCTCGCGGTGTACGAGGACCGCGACCGGATCGCCCGTGACCTGCACGATCTCGTCATCCAGCGGCTGTTCGCGACCGGCATGATGCTGGAGAGCGCCCAGCGCGGGTCGGTCGTGCCCGAGGTGCGGGACGGGGTCGGCAAGGCGGTCGACGAACTCGACGTCACCATCCAGGAGATCCGCACCGCCATCTTCGCGCTCCAGCAGGGCCCCACCGAGGTCCCCTCCGGGCTGCGCACGCGCGTGCTGCGCGAGATCAACATGGCCGCCGTGCCGCTCGGCTTCAAGCCCGCGCACCGCTTCGTCGGCGCGGTCGACACCCTGGTCGGCGACCTCACCGGCAAGAACCTCATCGCCGCCCTGCGCGAGGCCCTCTCCAACGCCTTCCGGCACGCCCGGGCCTCCCGCATCGACGTCGTCGTCGACGCGACGGTGACCCTGCCGGACGGACGCCCGGGCGTACGGCTGACGGTCGCGGACGACGGCGTCGGGATCCCGGCGGACGGCCGCCGCAGCGGCCTGAACAACCTCAAGCGGCGGGCCGAGTCCCTGGGCGGCGACAGCAGGCACGGGCCGGGCATCGGGGAGGACGGCGGCGGTACGACGGTGGTGTGGGAGGCGCCTTACTGAGCCGGGCGTGACCCTCCCGCGACGGCCGCGCGTGGCAGCCGTTCCTGGTCGCGCGTGCCCCGTCCGCAGCAACGGGTCCCCCAGCCGTACGAGTTGAACAGGACCGGGGCCGGGGTGCCGGGACACGATCGCTGACATGCGCTCACCTCGCCGTCACCCGCTGCTCGTTCCGGCGCTGCTGTGCGCTCTCGCCGTGTTGGCGGCCCGGCCGACGGCGGCCGACGGGGAGCCGGGCGACCAGGACGGCGACTCGGACGTCAGCGCGCAGGTGGCGCGGCTCTACCAGGACGCGGCGGTGGCGACCCAGCGGTACGAGATGGGCCGGCAGGAGTCGGAGCTGCAGCGGGCACGGGCCGGGCGGGCGGAGGCGCTGCTCGCCCGCGAACGGCAGGAGATCGCCGTGATGCACGAGGACCTCGGGCGCATCGCCCGCGCCCAGTACCGCACCGGTGGCGGGCTTCCGCTGACCGCGCAGATCATCCTCGCCAAGAGCCCGGACGAGCTGATGCGCGGTCAGCATGTCTTCTCGCAGGCGAATCTGGCGCTGGAGAACGCGGTCGGCAAGAGCCGCCGGGCCGAGGCGCGGCTGGCCGCCGACGAGAAGAAGGCCGCGGCCCAGTGGCAGGCCCTGGAGAAGCGGAACGTTGGGCTCGCGGCCATGAAGGACGGCATCCAGCGCAGCCTCGAACAGGCGCGCTGGGAGTTGCAGGGCCGGGCGGACGCCTCGGTGGCGGCGGGCAGCTGCCGTGGCGCGGTCCGGCTGGACCAGCCGAACGCTCAGGTCACGCAGGCGTGGGTGACGCCGGTGGAGACGTACGAGCTGTCGGCGGGCTTCGGCAGCGGCGGCGACCGGTGGGCGAACCGGCACACCGGGCAGGACTTCGCGGTGCCGATCGGGACGCCGGTGCGGGCGGTCGGCGCGGGCCGCGTGGTGAAGGTGTCCTGCGGGGGCGCCTTCGGCATCGAGATCGTGATCGAGCATCCCGGCGGCTACTACACCCAGTACGCCCACCTGGCCGCCGTGACGGTCGACCAGGGCGACCGAGTGAGTACGGGCCAGTGGATCGCCCAGTCCGGCACCAGCGGCAACTCCACCGGCCCGCACCTGCACTTCGAGGTCCGGGTCACCCCGGAACTCGGCTCGGCGGTGGACCCGCTGCCGTGGCTGGCGGCACGCGGCGTGGCGGTCGGATAGAGGCGGAGCGGTCGATGTAAGGGGCGCAATCAATAGCCGACGCCTCTTACAACGGCTGTCGGCCTCCGCTACCCCCGCTCCGCCAGCATCCGCTCGATCACGACCGCCACCCCGTCCTCGTTGTTGGCGACCGTCCGACCGGAGGCCGCCGCGATGACGTCCGGGTGGGCGTTGCCCATCGCGTACGAGCGGCCCGCCCAGGTCAGCATCTCGACGTCGTTCGGCATGTCGCCGAAGGCGACGACCTGTTCGTGCGAGATGCCGCGCTCGGCGCAGCACAGGGCGAGCGTGCTGGCCTTGGAGACGCCGGGGCCGCTGATCTCCAGCAGGGCGCTGGGGCTGGAGCGGGTGACGTTGGCGCGGTCGCCGATGGCGAGGCGGGCGGCGGTGAGGAAGCCGTCCGGGTCGAGCGTCGGATGGTAGGCGAGGATCTTGAGCACCGGTTCCCCGGCCGCGAGCCCGTCCGGCGCCAGCAGCTCCTCGGCGGGCGCGAGGTTGTCCGGGGTCTCCATGTGCAGCTTGGGATAGTTCGGCTCCTGGTAGAAGCCGTACGTCTGCTCGACCGCGTACACCGTGCCGGGCGCCGCGTCCCGCAGCAGTCGTACGGCGTCCAGCGCGTTGTCCTTCGCCAGCTCGCGCACCTTCACGAAGCGGTGGGCGCCGGGGCCGCCGTGCAGGTCGACCACCGCCGCGCCGTTGCCGCAGATGGCCAGGCCGTGGCCGTGCACGTGGTCGCTGACGACGTCCATCCAGCGGGCCGGGCGGCCGGTGACGAAGAAGACCTCGATGCCCGCCTCCTCGGCGGCGGCGAGGGCGGCGACGGTACGCGGGGAGACCGACTTGTCGTCGCGCAGCAGGGTGCCGTCGAGATCGGTGGCTATGAGCCGGGGCGGGACGGCGGCGGCCGGGGTCTCGGGCTGTCGAGTCGCTGAGGTCACCCGGCCATTCTCCCGCATATGCCCGCACGGCCGTGCGGGAGTGCGCACATGTGAGTGGTTACCGTCCTCATCAGCACCGTCACCCTCCGTCGACTCAGCCGAGCTGCGCCTGCGCCTCCATGGCGATCTGTTCGAAGACCTTCTGGTCGGCGGCGAACGCCGTGTCGGGGATGGGCCAGTGGATCACGATCTCGGTGAAGCCCAGCTCGCGGTGGCGGCCGGCGAAGTCCACGAACGCGTCGAGCGACTCCAGCGGGCGGGCCCGGTCCGGGGTGAACCCGGTGAGCAGGATGCGATCCATTCCGGCCATGTCCCGCCCGATCTCGGCGCAGGCGTCGGCCAGCTTCTCGGCCTGTCCGCGAATGGCCTGAATCGACTGTTCAGGAGTGCCGTTCTCGTACAGCTTGGGGTCGCCGGTGGTCACCCAGGCCTGCCCGTACCGGGCGGCGAGCCGCAGTCCGCGGGGCCCGGTCGCGGCCACCGCGAAGGGCAGCCGGGGCCGCTGCACACAGCCGGGGATGTTCCGCGCCTCGTGCGCCGAGTAGTAGTTGCCCTCGTACGACACCGAGTCCTCGGTCAGCAGCCGGTCCAGGAGCGGCACGAACTCGGCAAGCCGGTCGGCCCGCTCGCGCGGCGTCCAGGGCTCCTGCCCGAGCGCGGTGGCGTCGAAGCCGGTGCCGCCCGCTCCTATGCCGAGGGTGATGCGGCCGCCGGAGATGTCGTCGAGGGAGATCAGCTCCTTGGCGAGGGTCACCGGGTGCCGGAAGTTGGGCGAGGTCACCAGCGTGCCCAGGCGCAGTCGCTCGGTTACGGCCGCGGCGGCGGTCAGCGTGGGCACCGCACCGAACCAGGGGCCGTCGCGGAAGGGGACGCGCCAGGAGAGGTGGTCGTAGGTGTAGGCGGTGTGGAAGCCGAGCTGCTCGGCCCGCTGCCATGCCGAACGGCCGCCCTCGTGCCAGCGGCGGTGCGGAAGGATCACGGTGCTCAGACGCAGACTCATGCGTACGAGACTAAGCGCACCCTCTGACAACGGACGAAACGGTCACCGTGCGCGGCTGCCCGGCCACGGGGTGGGGTGGAACGGTGTCGGGTGCTCGCGGGTGGGTGCCTGTTCCCGCGGGGAGTCAGTGCGACTCGGGGAAACGCAGGTACCGCGGGGGCACGCCCTGCGTCAGCCACACCCCGTTCGCGCTGACGTGGAACACGTGTCCGTCCCGGTGCATGGCGCCCGCGTCCACGGAGAGGACGACGGGCCGGCCGCGCCGCGCGCCCACGCGCGTGGCCGTCTCACGGTCGGGCGAGAGGTGCACGTCGTGCCGGTTCATGGGGCGCAGCCCCTCGTCGCGGATGGCGTCCAGGTAGCGGTCCACGGTCCCGTGGTAGAGGTAGGGCGGCGGGGTCGCCGGGGGCAGTCCCAGGTCGACGTCGACGCTGTGGCCCTGGCTGGCGCGGATCCGGGTGCCGTCGACAGCGAAGCGCTGTTTGTCGTTGGCGGCGACGACATGGTCCAGTTCGTCCCGGGTGAAGCGGAAGTTGTGCGCGGCGGCCGCGGCGATCAGCTCGTCGATCTCGACCCAGCCGGCGTCATCGAGGGTCAGCCCGATTCGTTCGGGTTGGTGCCGCAGGTGCTTCGAGAGGTATTTCGACACCTTTACGGTGCGTCTTTCGTCCATGCGATCAGCATGAGGGGAGAGACGTGCGTCACGCTAATTTTTTTGTTCCGAGGTTTGATCCACAACCAACTGTAGTTATCCACAGGCTACTTGGCGGTTCTGTGGACAACTCCCCGACATGTCAGCCCCCTTCGTCAAGATCACCTGGGGGGCCTCCCCTTGACGCGAGCACGTCCAACACCCTTGCCCGCACCTCCCGTTCAGCCGCCAGCCCCACGAACTCCGCCGCCCGTTCAGCTCCAACCAGCTCTTCCACCGCCCGAATCGTCTCCTCGGGCAGAACCACGGAGCGTGACATCGGCCGGGCCTGCGCAGCGCTGTGCCCGCCGAGGTGCTGTCGCAGATGCCGTACCGCCAACAACCGCATCGCCCGGGCGAGTTCCGCGTCCACCGTCTGCTGCGCGAGCGGCCGCAGCCGTCGTACCAGCGAGGCCGCTTCGGCCGCGTCGGCGTCGGTCGGGCGGTGCGGGCCTTCGAGGTAGCGCGCGAAGACGTGCTCGGTGGTGAACTCCAGGAAACGCGCCGCGATGTGCTCGACCTGCCCCCTCAACTCCCGCAGATGACCGGAGATCGCGGACAGCGGCACGCCCGCCGAGTGCAACTCCACGGCCACGGCGAGCTCTTGGGGGCTCGGTACGAGGAAGACGTCCTCGTCGCCCGGGATCGGCTCCAGGATGCCGAGCTCCACGGCGTCGGCGACGGCGGCGGCGTCGGGGGAGCCGCCGAAGCGTTCGTCGAGCTCGGCGCGGGTGATCCGTACCGCCTCCTCGTCGGTCCACGGGCCGTCCACCTCGGCGACCAGCCCGAGCACCCCGCCGAGGCCGCGGCCCGCGTCCCAGGCCTCCAGGAGCTCCTTGATGGAGGCCAGGGTGTAGCCGCGGTCGAGGAGGTCGGCGATCCGGCGCAGCCGGGCGAGGTGGGCGTCGGAGTAGAGATTGGCGCGGCCGCGGCGCTCCGGGCGGGGGAGCAGGCCGCGGTCCTGGTAGGCACGGATGGTGCGAACGGTGGCGCCGCTGGCGTGGGCCAGGTCCTCTATCCGGTACACGGCAGCGTCGCTCATGCCGCAGTCCTCGCCGCGCCGGGGCCTTTGCCCGCCGCCCGCGCCGCTGCCGGGGCTCTCCAAGCCGTCCTCGCCGCGCTCACAGCGGTGGTTCCAGCCGGGCTATCGCCCGCAACGCGCGCGGGGTGAAGCGGGACATGAGGTGGGCGCCGCGGGCCTCCGGAGTCACGGGTACGACGGCCTGGTTGCGGACGACGGCCTTCAGGATGGCGTCGGCGACCTTCTCCGGCGGGTAGTTGCGCATCCCGTACAGGCGCGCGGACTTCTTCTGGCGCCGCTTCTCCTCCTCGGCGTCCACGCCCGCGAAGCGCGCGGTCGAGGTGATGTTGGTGTTGACGAAGCCGGGGCAGATCGCGCTCACTCCGATGCCCTGACCGGCGAGTTCGGCGCGCAGGCACTCGCTGAGCATCAGCACGGCCGCCTTGGACGTGCTGTAGGCGGGCAGCGCCTTGGAGGGCTGGTACGCGGCCGCCGACGCGGTGTTGACGATGTGGCCGCCCTGGCCGCGCTCGGCCATCTGCTTCCCGAAGAGCCGGCAGCCGTGGATGACGCCCCACAGGTTGACGTCGAGGACCTTCTTCCAGTCCTCCGGTGTGGTGTCGAAGAAGGAGCCGCCCAGACCGATCCCGGCGTTGTTCACCAGGACGTCCACCACGCCGTACTCGGCGGCGACCTTGTCGGCGAGCTTCTCCATGGCCTGCTCGTCGGAGACGTCGACGGTCTCCGCCCAGGCCTCGGGGGCGCCGACCAGCCGGGACAGTTCGGCGGTGCGGGTCGCGGCCTCGGCGTCCCGGTCGACGGCGACCACGCGCGCGCCGGCCTCGGCGAAGGCGAACGCCGTGGCCCGTCCGATGCCGCTGCCCGCGCCGGTGACCAGGACGAGCTGTCCGCCGAACCGCTCGGCGTACCTGCCGGTGGCCGTCACCTCGGTCCTGCCTCCTTCGGTGGCCGTCACGAACTCCGTGATCCAGGACGCCAGTCGGTCGGGGCGGGTGCGCGGTATCCAGTGCTTGGCCGGGAGCGTGCGGCGGGTCAGCCGCGGGACCCAGGTGTCGAGGTCGTCGTAGAGCCGCTCCGACAGGAAGGCGTCCTCCAGGGGCGTGATGAGCTGCACGGGCGCGTGCGCGTACGCATCGGGGCGCGGCCTGCGCAGCCTGGCCCGGACGTTGTCGCGGTACAGCCATGCCCCGTGGGCCGCGTCCTGGGGCAGCGAGGAGGTGGGGTAGCCGTCGGCGGGCACCTTTTCGAAGCGGCGCAGGACGGCCGGCCAGCGCTTGCCGAGAGGGCCGCGCCAGGCCAGTTCGGGCAGCACGGGCGTGTGCAGCGCGTACACGTACCAGGACTTGGCTCCCTGGCCGAGGAGTTGGCCGACCCGGCGTGGAGTGGGCTTCTTCAGGCGGCTGTTGATCCAGTGGCCGAAGTGGTCCAGGGACGGCCCGGACATCGACGTGAAGGAGGCGATACGTCCCTCGGTGCGCTGGACGGTGACGAACTCCCAGGACTGCACCGAGCCCCAGTCGTGCCCCACCACGTGCACCGGCCGGTCCGGGCTGACCGCGTCGATCACCGCAAGGAAGTCGTCGGTGAGCTTCTCCAGGGTGAAGCCGCCGCGCAGGGGCTGCGGCGCAGACGAGCGGCCGTGCCCCCGGACGTCGTACAGCACCACGTGGAAGCGGTCCGTCAGCCGTCCGGCGACCTCGGACCAGACCTCCTTGCTGTCCGGGTAGCCGTGCACCAGGACGACCGTCGGCTGTGCGGAGTCGCCCAGTTCGGCGACGCACAGTTCGACGCCGCCGGTCCGCACCCAGCGCTCGCGCGCGCCCTTGAGCATGCTCACTTGTCCTCCGCCCAGCGCCGCACGTGCGGCAGATCGTCGTCCAGCCAGAAGGCGCTCTGCTCGGGGTCCCTGGAGTCGGTGACGACGAGGATCTCCTCGAACTTCGCGCCCGTGCCGCGGAATCCGAGGTGGGGTTCGACGGCCCACAGGCCCGGCTGCGGCGGGTGGTCGGAGAAGCGGTACGGCGACCAGAGCGGGGACCAGCCCTCGCGGTGACCGTGCAGCGCGTCGGCGGCGAGGCCCTTCAGGGACTGGGTGCCGAATCCGAACAGGTGGGGTGAGAAGCGGCGTTGCCGCACGCGGTCGACCTTGTGGGCGATGACGCCGAAGGGGTAGGCGCGGTGCCGGTTGGCGTAGCCCTGGCGGACCATGAGGCGGTCCACGTCCTCGTAGATCGTGCGCAGCGGGCGCCGCTCGCGCACCTCGCGCAGGATCAGCTCGCG
Source organism: Streptomyces sp. NPDC047081 (assembly GCF_040643775.1). Classification (NCBI taxonomy): domain Bacteria; kingdom Bacillati; phylum Actinomycetota; class Actinomycetes; order Kitasatosporales; family Streptomycetaceae; genus Streptomyces; species Streptomyces sp. NPDC047081. The sequence continues at coordinate 92,969 of NZ_JBEYUY010000012.1, forward strand.
GTGCGCCTCCAGGTCGGCCATCAGCCGGTCCTGCACGGGGTTGACCCCGAGCGAGCCCGAGTAGCCGATGTCGGCCGTGCAGCCGTCGTACACGGGAGCCATGTCCAGGATGAACGGCATCCCGGGCTCCAGGCGGCGGTCGGTCGGGAAGAACTGGAGCGGGACACGGAAGTTCACGAAGGCCGTGCGGTCGCCGAACCAGGCGAAGGGCAGGTGGAACCAGTCCCGCACCCCGCGCTCTCGCAGCCACGCCCGCTGCATACGGGCCGCCTCGCGCTCGGTCACCCCGGGCTGCAGCTGGGCGGCGACCGCCTCGGCGCACTCGTAGGCGAGGCGCTGCACCTGCCTGAATCCCCGCAGTTCCACGGAGAGTTCGTCTGCCACTGCCGTCGTCATGCCACCGCCCCACCCTCGTCCACGCCGACTGCGGTACGTGTCCGTAACTTGACACCAGCGAATGTGACAGTTGTTAGAGGCTGCGTCAATAGGCGGGGTCGGGCCTGTGGACAACTCTCGGTGACGGATAACTGTCCGTAGCTCTCAGGTAGGGGTCTCCCCTACGGACCCGTACATCTGGAGTCTGAGACGAAGACAGCTCTGCGGTCTGACGACCGGCGTGGTCCAGGTCACTACCTTCGAATGCGTGACTGTGATCGCGACCGAAAGCCTGAGCAAGCGGTTCCCCCGGGTGACCGCGCTTGACCGGCTCTCCGTCGACGTCGGACCCGGTGTGACCGGGCTCGTCGGAGCCAACGGAGCCGGCAAGTCCACCATGATCAAGATCCTGCTGGGTCTGTCCCCCGCCTCCGAGGGCCGCGCCGAAGTGCTCGGGCTCGACGTCGCGACGAAGGGCGCCGCCATCCGCGAGCGCGTCGGCTACATGCCGGAGCACGACTGCCTGCCGCCGGACGTCTCGGCGACCGAGTTCGTCGTGCACATGGCCCGCATGTCCGGCCTGCCGCCGACGGCCGCGCGCGAGCGCACCGCGGACACACTGCGCCATGTCGGCCTGTACGAGGAGCGCTACCGCCCCATCGGCGGCTACTCGACGGGCATGAAGCAGCGCGTGAAGCTCGCCCAGGCCCTCGTCCACGACCCGCAGCTGGTCTTCCTGGACGAGCCGACCAACGGCCTCGACCCGGTCGGCCGCGACGAGATGCTCGCACTGATCCGGCGCATCTACACGGATTTCGGCATCTCGGTCCTGGTCACCTCCCACCTCCTTGGCGAGCTGGAGCGCACCTGCGACCACGTGGTCGTCATCGACGGCGGCAAGCTCCTGCGCTCCAGCTCCACCACGGACTTCACCCAGACCACGACCACGATCGCCATCGAGGTCACCGACACCGACGAGCACCCGGACGGCACGCGCGTGATGCGCGAGGCGCTGCACGCGCGCGGGGTCACCGTCGAGGCCGGCAGCGGCCTCCCCGGCGCCGGCCACCTCCTGCTGCTGACCGCGCAGGGCGAGGAGACGTACGACCTGGTGCGCGACGTCGTCGCCGACCTCGGCCTCGGCCTGGTGCGCATGGAGCAGCGCCGCCACCACATCTCGGAGGTCTTCACCACCGAGGACGAGCAGAGCAAGGAGGCGGCCGTCCATGGCAGTTGAGCACCCCGTAGCCGCTACGGCCGGTGACCAGACCCGCATCCACAACATCGGCTACCGCAACTACGACGGCCCCCGCCTCGGCCGCTCGTACGCGACCCGCTCGCTCTACTCGCAGTCCCTGCGCGGCGCCTACGGCCTCGGCCGCTCGGTCAAGTCCAAGGTGCTGCCCATGCTGCTGTTCGTGGTGATGTGCGTGCCCGCGGCCATCATGGTCGCCGTCGCGGTCGCCACCAAGGCCAAGGACCTGCCGGTCGACTACACGCGCTACGCGATCATCATGCAGGCCGTCATCAGCTTGTACGTCGCCTCGCAGGCGCCCCAGTCGGTCTCGCGCGACCTGCGCTTCAAGACCGTGCCGCTGTATTTCTCCCGGCCGATCGAGACCGCCGACTACGTACGCGCCAAGTACGCGGCGCTGGCCTCCGCGATGTTCGTCCTGACCGCGGCTCCGCTGCTCGTCCTCTATGTGGGCGCGCTGCTGGCCAAGCTCGACTTCGCCGACCAGACCAAGGGATTCGCACAGGGACTCGTCTCCGTGGCACTGCTCTCACTGCTCTTCGCCGGCATCGGCCTGGTCATCGCCTCGGTGACCCCGCGGCGCGGCTTCGGCATCGCCGCCGTCATCGCCGTACTGACGATCTCCTACGGCGCGGTCTCCACGCTCCAGGCGATCGCCGACGCCCAGAACAGCACGGGCGCCATCCCCTGGATCGGCCTGTTCTCGCCCGTCACGCTCATCGACGGCGTCCAGTCGGCCTTCCTCGGCGCGAGCTCGGCGTTCCCCGGCGCGGTCGGCCCGACCAACGGCGAGGGCGCGGTCTACGTCCTCGTGGTCCTCGGCCTGATCGCCGCCTGCTACGGCCTCCTGATGCGTCGCTACCAGAAGGTGGGACTGTGACCACGCTCAACATCGACCACGTCTCCCGCTGGTTCGGCAACGTGGTCGCCGTCAACGACATCACCATGACCATCGGCCCCGGTGTCACCGGCCTCCTCGGCCCCAACGGCGCCGGAAAGTCCACCCTCATCAACATGATGGGCGGCTTCCTCGCCCCCTCCACCGGCACCGTCACCCTGGACGGCCAGCAGGTGTGGCGCAACGAGGCGATCTACAAGCACATCGGCATCGTCCCCGAGCGCGAGGCGATGTACGACTTCCTCACCGGCCGCGAATTCGTCGTCGCCAACGCCGAGTTGCACGGCCTGGGCGCCAAGGCGGCACAGAAGGCCCTGGCCACGGTCGAGATGGAGTACGCGCAGGACCGCAAGATCTCGACGTACTCCAAGGGCATGCGCCAGCGCGTGAAGATGGCGAGCGCCCTGGTGCACGACCCGTCCCTGCTCCTGCTCGACGAGCCGTTCAACGGCATGGACCCGCGCCAGCGCATGCAGCTCATGGACCTGCTGCGCCGCATGGGCGACGAGGGCCGCACGGTCCTCTTCTCGTCCCACATCCTCGAAGAGGTCGAGCAACTCGCCTGGCACATCGAGGTCGTGGTCGCCGGACGGCACGCGGCCAGCGGTGACTTCCGCAAGATCCGCCGCCTGATGACCGACCGACCGCACCGCTACCTGGTCCGCTCCAGCGACGACCGCGCCCTCGCGGCCGCGCTGATCGCCGACCCGTCGACGTCCGGCATCGAAGTCGACCTTCAGGAAGGCGCGTTGCGCATCCAGGCCGTCGACTTCGGCCGCTTCACCGCGCTGCTGCCGAGGGTCGCCCGCGACCACGGCATCCGGCTGCTGACGGTCTCGCCGTCCGACGAGTCCCTCGAGTCCGTGTTCTCGTACCTGGTCGCGGCGTAGGAGGCCGAAGATGTACGACCCCACAGTCGCCCGACTCACCTACCGGGCCCTGCTCGGCCGCCGCCGGGCCCTCATCCTGGGCGCCCTGCCGCTGCTGCTGATCGCGATCTCCGTCGTCGTCCGCGGCCTGGCAGGCGCCGACGACCAGACCGCCTCCGACCTGCTGGGCGGGCTCGCGCTCGCCACGATGGTGCCGATCATCGGCGTCATCGCCGGCACCGGCGCGATCGGCCCGGAGATCGACGACGGCTCAGTGGTGTACCTGCTGTCCAAGCCGCTGAAACGGCCCACGATCATCTTCACCAAGCTGATCGTGGCGATCGCGGTGACGATGGTGTTCTCGGCGCTGCCGACGCTGATCGCCGGGTTGATCCTGAACGGCAACGGGCAGCAGATCGCCGTCGCCTACACGGTCGCGGCTCTCGTCTCGTCCATCGCCTACGCGGCGCTCTTCCTGCTGCTGGGCACGGTGTCGCGGCACGCGGTGGTCTTCGGGCTCGTCTACGCGCTGGTCTGGGAGGCCCTGTTCGGCTCCCTGGTCTCCGGAGCCCGCACGCTCAGCGTCCAGCAGTGGTCGCTGGCCGTCGCCCACAAGGTGGCCGGCGGAGAGCTCGTGACCTCGGACGTCAGCCTCCCCACGGCGACGGTCCTGCTGATCGTGGTCACCGTCCTCGCCACCTGGTACGCCGGGCAGAAGCTGCGGTCGCTGACGCTGGCCGGCGAGGAGTAGGCACCGCCCCGGACGCCGCCTTTATTGACAGGGACTTCACCTCTGTCCGGGCACACTGGGCATAAGGGAAATGATGGGCTGAGAGGAATGGGGATGGCAGACAACTGGGACGACCTCGCCCTGGACGAGGACTTCATACGGTCCGCCGAGACGACCGAGCCCTCAGCCCGCGCCCGTATGCTCGCCGCCCGCTGGCGTGCCGAGGAACCCGAGCCGCAGCCGTGGCGCTCCGACGAGCCGCCGGCGGGATGGTTCTTCAGCAAGGCGCGCCGGCGGAAGTGGCGTCGGCGGTAGCCAGGCCCCGGCCGCCTTTTAATCAGTGGCGCCGAACTCGTCGTACAGGCACGATGGTTGTGTCCACACCGCCGGACGCCCGTACTTCTGGATGCTGTTCCGGCGCCACGTTCTGGGAGAGGAGCCGGACGATGTCCATGCACGACAGTACGTCCAGCTCCCGTCAGGGCAGCTCGCGGAGGACTCCGGTGTAGTTACCCCACCGTCGAGTACGACCGCATGGAACTGCCCGGGGCGGCCGCTTCGAGCACGCGATGTCGCTCTCGCGTGGGCCGCCCACCCGGAGGATTGGCCGAGTGGTAAGGCACTGGCTTGCTAAGCCATGGTCGGGCCTGGAAAGCCCGCGCACGTTCGATCCGTGCATCCTCCGCAAGAAGCCGAAGAACTAGCCCAGCAACCGTTCCAGTACGACCGCGATCCCGTCCTCCTCGTTGGAGGCCGTCACCTCGTCCGCCACCGCCTTGAGTTCCTCGTGGGCGTTGGCCATCGCCACGCCGTACGACGCCCACGCGAACATCGGGACGTCGTTCGGCATGTCGCCGAAGGCGATCGTCTCCGCTGCCTTGACCTTCAGGCGGCGGGCGGCCAGGGACAGCCCCGTCGCTTTGGACAGACCAAGCGGGAGGAGCTCCACGATGCCCTCGCCGGCCATCGCGACAGAGACGAAACCGCCGGCGGCCTGTCGTGAGGCCTCCGCCAACTCGTCGTCCGTGAGCGAAGGATGCTGGATGTAGATCTTGGTCAGCGGGGCCGCCCAGAGCTCCGAGACATCGGTCAACGGCTTCGACGGCAGCGTGCCCGTCACCGCGTACCCCTGCCCGACCAGCACATCGCCGTCCAGTCCGTCCTGGCTCGCCGCCAGGTACAGCGGACCGACTTCCGCCTCGATCTTCGCGAGGGCGATCCCCGCCAGCTGCCGGTCCAGGGTCACGGATGTCAGCAGGCGGTGTTCGCCGGCGTCGTACACCTGCGCGCCCTGCCCGCACACCGCGAGGCCCGCGTAGCCGAGGTCGTCGAGTATGTGCCGGGTCCAGCGCACCCCGCGGCCGGTGACGACGATGTGCGCGGCGCCCGCCGCGGTGGCCGAGGCGAGCGCGTCACGGGTGCGCTGCGAGACGGACTCGCCGCGGCCCAGGAGTGTTCCGTCGAGGTCGGTCGCGACCAGCCGGTAGGGGAACGTCACTTGGCGACCGGCTCCAGGACCTCACGGCCGCCCAGGTACGGGCGCAGCACCTTGGGGACGACGACCGAGCCGTCGGCCTGCTGGTGGTTCTCCAGGATCGCCACGATCGTGCGCGGTACGGCGCACAGCGTGCCGTTCAGCGTCGCCAGCGGCTGGACCTTCTTGCCGTCGCGCAGGCGGACGGAGAGGCGGCGGGCCTGGAAGCTGTCGCAGTTGGAGGCCGAGGTCAGCTCGCGGTACTTGCCCTGGGTGGGGATCCACGCCTCGCAGTCGTACTTGCGGGAGGCGGAGGCGCCGAGGTCGCCGGAGGCCACGTCGATGACCTGGAAGGGCAGTTCGAGGCCGGTCAGCCACTGCTTCTCCCAGTCCAGGAGCCGCTTGTGCTCGTTCTCCGCGTCCTCGGGGGCGACGTACGAGAACATCTCGACCTTGTCGAACTGGTGCACGCGGAAGATGCCACGCGTGTCCTTGCCGTAGGTGCCGGCCTCGCGGCGGAAGCACGGCGAGAAGCCCGCGTAGCGCAGCGGCAGCTTGTCGGCGTCGAGGATCTCGTCCATGTGGTACGCGGCGAGGGGGACCTCGGAGGTGCCGACCAGGTAGTAGTCGTCTTTCTCCAGGTGGTACACGTTCTCCGCGGCCTGGCCGAGGAAGCCGGTGCCCTCCATGGCGCGCGGGCGGACCAGCGCGGGGGTCAGCATCGGGATGAAGCCGGCCTCGGTGGCCTGTGCGATCGCCGCGTTGACCAGGGCCAGCTCCAGCAGGGCGCCGACGCCGGTGAGGTAGTAGAAGCGGGAGCCGGACACCTTGGCGCCGCGCTCGACGTCGATGGCGCCCAGCGCCTCGCCGAGCTCCAGGTGGTCCTTGGGCTCGAAGCCCTCGGCGCCGAAGTCGCGGATCGTGCCGTGCGTCTCCAGGACGACGAAGTCCTCCTCGCCGCCGACGGGGACGTCGGGGTGGACGAGGTTGCCGAGCTGGAGGGCGAGGCGCTTGGTCTCCTCGTCGGCCTCGTTCTGCTCGGCGTCGGCCGCCTTGACGTCGGCGGCCAGCTGGCTCGCCTTCTTCAGCAGCTCGGCCTTCTCGTCGCCGGAGGCCTTGGGGATGAGCTTGCCGAGCGACTTCTGCTCGTTGCGCAGCTCGTCGAAGCGGACGCCGGACGACCTGCGCCGCTCGTCGGCAGACAGGAGAGCGTCGACGAGCGCGACGTCCTCTCCACGGGCGCGCTGGGACGCGCGCACACGGTCGGGGTCCTCACGGAGCAGGCGAAGGTCAATCACGCGGTCAAGGCTACCGGTGCGGGCATACGCCTCACGACTCAGCATTCACAACCGTGACGAATTGCGGCTTACGTTCCGTTATGAGGGAATTGCCCAGCGTGTCAATAAAAAGTGTCCCACTCCCTGGTACGGGGCACGCGGCGGGCGTCGTGTTGACCCGATTCCCTTGCGTGGAGCGGGACTTGAGCTCCCGTTGTCCACAGCGATCCACACCCTCCGAAGAGTTATCCACAGGGTGTGCGGAGGATCTGTGGATTTCGGAATTGATCACTCCGAAACCGGGGCGTCACGCCAGGGATTCCCGGTTCAAACCATGCCTTACCACTACTTTCGAGTGGAAAGGGGTCGCTCCAAAGGATTGACTAAAGGAAAAGAGTGGACGAAGGGTGATGTGCGCGTTGGTGGACGGTGGAGGGCCTCCAGGGCCGATTTGTCGACAGGGTCATGCCTCGGTGTCGACTTGTCCCCAGGTCGAGAAGCATGCCTGTGGATAACTTCTGTGGATAACGAAAATCTGCAGGTAAGACCGGTGCTAGAAGCGTCCGTCCTGGCAACGGGCCACCCAGTCCGACGCGGAGACGAACTCCTCGTCCGAGGTGCCGAGGCGCGGCGCGCTCACGTCCTCCACGCCCACGTCCGCGCGCGGGTACGAGCCCAGGAACCGCACCTCCAGGCAGATCCGCTTGAGGCCCATCAGCGCCTCGGCCACCCGGCGGTCGGAGATGTGGCCCTCGGCGTCGATGCAGAAGCAGTAGTTGCCGATGCCGGCGCCGGTCGGGCGGGACTGGAGCAGCATCAGGTTGATGCCGCGGGTCGCGAACTCGCCGAGCAGGTCGCGCAGACCACCGGGGTGGTCGTCGCGCTGCCACAGCACGACGGATGTCTTGTCCGCGCCGGTCGGCGCCGCGGGCCGGGCGGGCCGGCCCACCAGCACGAAACGGGTCTGCGCGTTCTCCGCGTCATGGATCCCGGTTTCCAGGGCCTCCAGGCCGTACCGGGCGGCCGCGAACTCACCGGCGAAGGCGGCGTCGTACTGGCCCTCCTGGACCAGCCGGGCGGCGTCCGCGTTCGAGGCGGCGGACTCCCAGTGGGCGTCCGGGAGGTTGTTCTTGAGCCAGTTGCGGACCTGCGGCTGGGCGGCCGGGTGCGCGGAGACCGTCTTGATGTCGGACAGCTTCGTGCCCGGCCGGACCAGCAGCGCGAAGGTGATCGACAGCAGCACCTCGCGGTAGATCATCAGCGGCGCGCCCGCGACCAGCTCGTCGAGGGTGGTGGTGATGCCGCCCTCGACGGAGTTCTCGATCGGCACGAACGCGGCCTCGGCCTCACCGGCGCGGACCGCGTCCAGCGCGGACTGCACGGACACGTACGGGATCAGCTCCCGGGTGGCCGCCTCGGGCAGCGTTCGCAGGGCGACTTCGGTGAAGGTGCCCTCGGGGCCGAGGTAGGCGTAGCTCGCTGGCATGCCCTCACCCTAATGGCCTCACGGGGGCACGGCTCACCCTTCCAGCAGCCGCTGCCCCACGTACTCGCCCTTCGCCGTCCCGCCCGGCACCGCGAACAGGCCGCTGGCCTCGTGCCGGATGTACTTCGACAGGGCGTCGCCGCGGTCGAGCTTGCGTTGGACCGGGACGAAACCGCGCAGCGGATCGGCCTGCCAGCACACGAACAGCAGACCGGCGTCCGGCACCCCGTTCGCGTCGAAGCCGTCGTGGTACGAGAACGGGCGCCGCAGCATCGCCGCACCGCCGTTCTGGTCGGGGCGCGTGATGCGGGAGTGGGCGTTGATCGGGACGACGTACTCGCCCTTGGCGTCGGTCTTGTCGAGGTTCATCGCGGTCGTCTCGGAACCGCCGGACAGCGGCGCCCCGTTGGACTTGCGGCGCCCGATGACGTTCTCCTGGGCGGCGAGCGAGAGCTTCTCCCAGTCGTCGAGGAGCATGCGGATACGGCGTACGACGGCGTAGGAGCCGTTCGCCATCCACGAAGGGTCGTTCGAGCCGGAGGCGGGCACGAAGATCCGCTTGTCGAAGTCCGATTCCGTCGGCTTGGGATTGCGGGTGCCGTCCAGCTGGCCCATGAGGTTGCGGGCCGTCATGGGGTGGGCCGTGGCGCCCGGCGTGCGGTTGAAGCCGTTCATCTGCCAGCGGATGCGGGCCGCCGCGCCCGCGTCCTTCTGGATCGCGCGCAGGGCGTGGAAGGCGACCAGGCCGTCGTTGGCGCCGATCTGCACCCACAGGTCGCCGTTGCTGCGCGCCTTGTCGAGGTGGTCGGAGGAGAAGTCGGGCAGCGGGTCGAGGGAGACCGGGCGCTGCTTCTCCAGGCCGGTGCGGGCGAAGAAGCTGTGCCCGAAGCCGAAGGTGATCGTCAGTGAGGACGGCCCGGCGTCACGGGCCACGTCCGTGTCGTCGCTGGTGAGGGCCTCGCCCGCCATCAGCCGCTCGGCCGTCGCCGACCAGCGGCGCAGCAGCGCGGCCGCCTCCTTGCGGCCCGCGCCGGCCGCCAGGTCGAAGGCGACGAGGTGGCCCTTGGCCTGGAGGCCCTCGGTGATCCCGGGCTGATGTTTCCCGTGAAACATTGCCATGTCCGCGCCGACGGAGGAGAGCGGAGTGGCCTCGGAGGGCGCGGCGGCGTATCCGACGGCACCACCGGCGGCGCCGAGCACGAGGCCGGTGGCGCCGGCTGTGCCGAGGAGGGTGCGGCGGGAGATGCCGGGTCCGTCCTGGACGGGCGTTTCTCCGATGGTGCCGTTTCCTGAAACGGCCTCCTCCGGGGCCGTTGCCGCCCCGGACGTGCGGGCTTCGGGGATGGACTGGTCAGCCATGGTGCGATTCAGCCGATCTGCGCGTTCTTGGAGACGGTCACCTGGTCGATGTCGGAGGTCCGCACGGTCACGGCGACCTTCCAGTCGCCGGCCATCGGGATCTGGATTCCGCTCGCCGCCCAGTGACCGGTGGCGACGTGGTCGGGTGCGACGGGCAGCGGACCGATCTTCTTGGCCTCCAGGGTGAAGGAGACCTTCACCTCGGGGATGTCGAAGGCGCGCCCGTTGGGCCGGGTGACGTAGACGTGCATCTCGTTGCCGCCCACGCGCGCGGGGTCGAGGTCGACCGAGACGACGCCCTTGCCGTCCGTGCCGCCGGTGTCGAAGGGCATGGTCAGGGTCAGGGCGCCGGACGAGGAGTCCGACGCGGAGGAAGAGGAGGACGCGGCTGCCTTGGCCGCGTTGGCGTCTTCCTCGGTACGGCCCGGCTCGGTCTGCGTGAGCACGGTGGTCACGGCGAGCAGTACGACGGCCACACCGGCCTCGGCGAGCACGGAGCGGCGCAGCCCGAACCGGTCGGGATCGGCGTCCCGTTGCCGCTTCTGCCGCGCGGTGTCGACGGCGGCCCGCTGCCGGGCGAGCTGGGCGGCGCGTTTGGTGTCGGCGGGGGACTTGGGGGCGCCGGGGGTCTTGGAAGTGCCGGTGGCCTCGGAATCGCCGGAGTCCTCGGCGGCCCCGGCAGTGGAGCCGGCGGCAGTCGAGCTGCCGGCGGACGCGCTGGCCGAGCCGGCAGTGGCCGTGGCCGAGCCGGCACCTGCCCGCGCTGCCGCATGCTGCTTCTTGCCGACGCCGGCGTCCTCCTCGGTGCTTTCCTCAGCACCGTCCTCGACGGACCCCTCCGTCTCGGCGCCCTCTTCGCTCTCCACACGCCCGTCCGCCAGCCGCGCGGTCCACCGCCGCGAGATCCATGCGATCCCCACAAGCAGCGCCACCAGCCCGATCTTGACGAGCAGCAGCTGGCCGTACGCCGTGTCCGTGAACGCCGACCAGGAGCCGAGCTGGCGCCAGGACTGGTAGACGCCCGTCGCGACCAGCGCGCACACGCTGCCGAAAGCGACGGTCGAGAAGCGTCGTACCGCCGCGGCCTCGATCGGCGTATCCGCGCGGTACAGCGCGACGAGCAGTGCGCACAGTCCGCCCAGCCAGGCCGCGACCGCCAGCAGATGGACGACGTCGACCGGCATCGCGATGCCCGGCTGGAGCCCGGTCGAGGCGTGCTCGGCCAACGCCCAGCTCGCCGCGAGCCCCGCCGACACCACGAACCCGCCGATCGCGAGCCCGAAGGTGAGGTCCCGCTTCTCCTCGTCCTCACGCTTGTCGTACGCCCCGAACAGCACGGCGATGAACAGCGCCGCAGCCGCGAGCAGCAGCAGCCGGGAGACCAGCGCCGCACCCGTCTTGGTCTGCAGCACCTGCCCCAGCAGGCTCAGGTCGAAGATGTCGCCGACCTTGCCGGAGCTGGTGTAGGAGCCGCGCAGGAGCAGCAGCAGAAGGGTCGCCGAGGTCAGCGCGAGCCAGCCGGAGACCACGAGCCGCTGCAGCGGCCGTACCCCCGAACCGCGTTGCCAGCAGGCGAGGACGAAGGCGGCGCCGCCCACCATGACGATGAAGCCGGCGTACGAGACGTACCGCCCGAAGCCGTAGAGCCAGCCGACGACCCCGCCGCCCGCCGTGTCGCCGGAGACCGAGACGGTGGTCTGGGAGGGGGCGCCGATGGAGAAGGTGAAGGCGCCCGCGACCGGGTGGCTGTCGGCCGAGACGACCTGCCAGGCCACCGTGTAGGTGCCGTCGGGCAGGCCGCTGTGCAGGGGCACGGAGTACGTGGTGCCGCTGACGTCGGTCGCCTTGCCGGTGTCGACCCGCTTGCCCTTGGGGTCGAGGACGCGCACGGAGTCACCGGAGGTGGCGACCTTCTCGGAGAAGGTCAGAGTGACCTGGGTGGGCGCCTTGTCGACCACCACCCCCGAAGCGGGGTCGCTGCCGGTGAGCGCCGCATGCGCGGAGGCCGGTCCGGCGCCGGCGAGCAGTGCCCCCATGACGGCCAGGAACAGCAGCACCAGGGTCCGCATACGGCGGGGGGTGATGGTCGGTGTCACGGTCGTGCCTCCCTCAGTGGCCGGTCGCAGGGTTGTACGTGGCCGACTTCACCGGCATCTCGACCGTGATCGGATCGGACTTGGCGAAGTGCAGTTCGACGCTCACCTTCTCGCCCTGCCTCGGCTTGCGCTTCAGCTTCTCGAACATCAGGTGATTGCCGCCGCTCTTGAACACGAGTTGACCGTGTGCGGGCACATCGAGGGACTTGACCTCCTCCATGGACTGCCCGACGGTCTCGTGCATGGTGACGGTGGCCGCCGCGTCGCTGGTGACCGAGGTCAGCTCGTCCTTCGCACCGCCCTTGTTGGCGATGGTGAAATAGCCCGCGGCCATGTCACCGGTGACCGGCTGGGGCATGTACGAGGCGGACACGGACAGTTCGGCACTGGAGTCGCCGGAGCCGCCGCAGCCGGTCAGGGCCAGCGTGCCCGCTATCAGCGCCGCGGGCACCACGAGGTGCCTCACGGGTTCTCCCCCTTGATGATCTTGGGGAGGTCCTTGGTGTAGTCGTCGACGGTGGCGTCCTCGCCGTAGAGGACGTAACCGCCGTCGGTCTTGGGCGAGAAGGCGATGACCTGGGTGCCGTGCACGGAGACGGTCTTGCCGGTCTTCTTGTCCTTGTGGGTCGGCTCGATGGAGATGCCGAGGGTGCGGGCGCCCGCCTGGATGGTGGCGAAGTCGCCGGTCAGGCCGACGATCTGGGGGTCGATGCCCTTGAGCCACTTGCCGAGCTCGGACGGGGTGTCGCGGGCCGGGTCGGTCGTGACGAACACGATCCGCAGCTTGTCCTGATCCGCCTTGGACAGCTGCTTCTTGGCGACGGCGAGGTTGTTCATCGTCAGCGGGCAGATGTCGGGGCAGTGGGTGTAGCCGAAGTAGATCAGAGTCGGCTTCCCGGCCGTCTCCTTGCGGAAGTCGTACTTCTTGCCCTGGGTGTCGGTCAGCACCAGGTCCGGCTTCTCGAAGGGCTGGTCGAGGAGGGTGGCGGCCTTCTGCGAGCCGTCCTCGGAGACCACGGCGACGGGCGAGTCGTCACCGCCACCGCTGCCGCAGGCGGAGAGGGTCAGGGTGGCGGCGGCGATCAGCGCGGCCGCGGCGAACGTCTTCTTGCGCATAGAAAAATGTCCCAGATGTTGTGAGCTCCGGTGTGCACCGGGGGTCGTACGGACGTCGGTACGGGGTCGTACCGACGTCGATACGCAGGCGTACGACCCCCGTGCACAGGGCGGATCGAAGACCTCAGGCGTTGGTACGCCGACGGCCGGCCAGTACGCCGTACGCCACGCCCAGCCCGCCGACGACGATGCCCACGACGCCCAGTACGCGCGCGGTGGTGTCGCTGCTGTCGGCGGAGGCACTCGTGTCGGCCGCGGTGTTCTCGGCGGACCCGGAGTCCGTCTCGTCGGAAGCGTCCTCGGCGGTGGCCGAGCCGTGGTGGCCCTCCTCCGAGGCGGCCGACAGGGTGAGCACGGGAGCCGGGTTCTCGGGCTCCTCCTGGCCGTCCTGCTGGACCTCGATCCAGCGCACGACCTCCTTGTTCGAGTACGTCTGCACGGCCTTGAACACGAGTTCGTCGGCGTCCTCGGGCAGCGCGCCCACGGAGACCGGGAACTTCTGGAAGTAGCCGGGCTCGACGCCCTTGCCCTCGGCGGTCCAGGTGATCTTGGAGACGGCCTCGGTGATCTTCTCGCCGTGCAGCTCCAGCGGCTTGGCCAGCTTGGCCTTGGTGACCTGGATCTTCCAGCCGTTCATCGGCTCCGGCATGGCGGAGGCCAGCGGGTGGTCGGTGGGGAAGGTGACCTCGAGCTTGGTGGTCGAGGCGTTGTCGCGCTCGTTGGGGACCTTGAAGTCGACGACCGCGTAACCGCCCTTGGCGGCGGTGCCCTCCGCCGCCACGCTGACGTGCGCGAACGCGGGGGCGGACAGGGCCAGCACGGCGGTGCCGGCGAGGGCGCCGGAGGCGGCGAGACGAGAAGCCTTCATGGCAGGGAGCACTCCACTTCGAGTGAGTTCCGGTGTACGGAGGGGTACGCGCGCGTGGGCGTCGAAAACGCGGGCGCGCGTGTGCGCCGCACGACGGCGGCACCTCTCCCGGAAAGCCCGGAGCTGAAGGCGGAGTGGCGGTCGCGTCGCGTCAGGCGGCGAGGTCGAACCCGCCGGCCGGCGGGCCGCGCCGGATCACGGAGTGCTGGAGTGCGGTGGTACGGGGCTTCGGCGGCGCGAGCAGCGCGGTGCGCGGCGTACGAGGACCGGCCTCGGGCGCGGCCGGGAGCCCGGCACGCAGGGCGCGCACCAGGGCGAGGGCCGCGCGCAGGGACCGTACGACCGCCCCTTCCGCCAGGGAGTCCGCGGACTGCCCGGACAGACGGATCAGCCGCAGCAGAGCCAGGTCACCGCGGCGCAGCAGCCAGCCGGCGGCGATCGCCGCGAGGACGTGGCCGAGCAGCATCGGCAGGGAGGGCAGCAGCGCGACCGGGGAGGCGGTGCCGGTCAGGGCGTCCGCCGAGTGGTTCATGGAGCCCATGTCCATGGCCGTGTCGGGGCTCAGCCGGGCGTCGGCCAGGATCCGGCGCGCGTGCGCCGGGGTGATGGCCGCCGCGGTGGTCCCGCAGACCAGGCGTGCGGCCCGTTCGACCAGCGTGGCGTCGGACATGGACATCGAGGCCATCGACGTCCCGCTCGACGTGTGCTGCCCGAGCCCGAACAGCGTGTGCAGCACGGTCTGTCCCGTGGCGAGCAGCGTCACGATGCCCGGCAGCGAGCGCTCGCGTCCGGCCAGCGGTGCCGCGACCAGGAAGACCCCCAGGAATCCCGCGCCGAGCGTCCACAGCGGGACGGTGGCGCAGGAAGCCAGCGTGTGACCGGCCGCGGCCAGCACGACGCAGACCGCGGCGAACACCGCGGCCCGCAGAATCCGGACGTCCGGTCCGGAGCGCGCCCTGCGCTGGTGGGGGGCAGTCATGGCGGGCTCATCATCGCACTGCGCTTATCGACCCCATACGGCAGGTCCGCAAGGTGACATACGAACCGGAACATCACCCTCTGGTGTGAGCCGCCCACACATACACCGATTCTGTTTTGGATGCATCGCCCATATGGGCGGCATCACGTCAACTCCGTGCTTACACCCGGGCACTGGCGGCAATAAGAAACGGTATGTCGAGCCGCGGCCGGGAGGCTGGAGCATGAGCATCTGGTGGTCACTCCACTTGCGGCGGGAAGCTGCGAGCGTGCCGCTCGCCCGGCGGCTGCTGCTCGGCACGATGGAGACGGCGGGCGTCGACCCCGACGTCTCCTACGACCTCTCGGTCGCCCTGAGCGAGGCCTGCGCGAACGCCGTCGAGCACGGCGGCGACACGGCGCGCGGCCGGTCCTCGGAGGCGTACCGGGTGACGGCCTATCTGGACGGCGAGAAGTGCCGTATCGAGGTCACCGACTCCGGCCCGGGCTTCTCGGGCGGCGCCCCCGCCGCCCGCCCGGCCCGCGCGGACGCCGAGCACGGCAGAGGCCTGTGTCTCATCCGGGAGCTCGCCGACCACGTCCACATCGGCAGCAAGCCCGGCCGCGGGGGCACGGTGGTCAGCTTCGACAAGATCCTCAAGTGGCGCGAGGACGCGCCGCTGATCGCGGTGTGAGGACGCGCCGCTGATCGCGTGTGAGCTCCGCCGACCGCAAGGATCCGGACGGAGTTCAGCTTCCTCAGCATTCACAGCTTTTTCTTAGTCCGGCCCTACATCCCTGACGGACGGCCTCCCTACGTTCCCGATCATGACGGGAAACCACAGGAACTCCATCACCCGGCGCCGCGCCATCGCGGTCACCGGCGGCACGGTCGCGGCGGGCGGTCTCGCCGCCGCCGGCTACCAGTCGGCGTTCGCCGACACCACCACCGACTCCACCACCGACGACGCCAGCGCCTCGGCCACCTCGACCAGCGAGTGCGCGACGCTGATGGCCAGCGTCACCGAGGGCCCCTACTACCTGGACGGCGCGCTGGTCCGCAAGGACATCACCGAGGGCAAGGCGGGCGTCCCGCTGACGCTGCGTCTGACCGTCGTCGACGCCACCGACGGCTGCACCCCGGTCAAGGGCGCCGCGGTCGAGATCTGGCACTGCGACGCCTGGGGCTACTACTCCGGCTACACCACCGCCAACCCCGGCGGCTCCGCGCCCTCGGAGAGCGAGGAGGGCGACTCCGCCAACGACAACACGTACCTGCGCGGTTACCAGATCGCCAACGCCAACGGGGTCGTCAAGTTCGAGACGATCTTCCCCGGCTGGTACACCCCGCGCACCTGCCACATCCACGTGAAGGTGCACACCGGCGGCGAGAAGGAGGACGGCACCTACGAGGGCGGCAAGGTCAACTACACCGGCCAGCTGTTCTTCGCCGACGACGTCGCCGAGGAGATCTTCACCCTCGACCCGTACTCCAAGCACACCGGCAGCTACACCACCCTCGCCAACGACATGGTGTACGACGGCGGCGGCGCCTCCAGCGGTCTGCTCACCCTGAAGGCCGTGCACAAGAAGGACCCGTCCAAGGGCTACAAGGGGTTCCTCACCCTCGGCATCGACCCGGACGCGGAGAACACCGGTGCGGGCAGCGGCGGCGGTGGCACCCCGCCGAGCGACGCGCCGACGGGTACGCCGCCGAGCGACGCCCCGAGCGACAGCGCGAGCCCTTCGGCGTCGGCGTCCTGAGGTGCCGTTAATGAGCAGCCGCGAGGACGAGACGCTTGCGCAGGCCGCGGTGGCGGCGCTGACCGGGCAGCTGGCCCTGGCCCCCAAGCCGGGCCTGCCCGACCCGCGTGACCTCGGGGTACCCGCCGGTCGCCGGGACCACTGTTCCCTGCGCTGGTCGGCCAAGGCGCTCGCGCCCGGCCTCGCGGCGATGGCCGCCGCCGCCCGACGCACCGGCGAGCCCAACCCCCAACTGCGGGCGGAACTGGGCGCGATCGGACGGTCCACCGAGCACTCGGTGGGCCTGGCCGGCGGCGGCCACAAGGGCGCCCTGTGGGCGCTCGGCTTCCTGGTCGCGGCGGCCGCGCTGCATCCCCGGGCCGGCGCCCGGGACGTGGCCGCCACGGCCAAGAAGCTCGCCGCCCTCAACGACAAGGGCGCCCCGCGCCGCCCCTCACGCGGTTCGACGATCTCCGTGAAGTACGGCGCCGCCGGTGCCCGAGGCGAGGCCCGCGCCGGATTCCCGCACGTACGGCGGGCGTTCGACGCCCTCACCGCGGCCCGCTCGGCCGGCGCGACGGAGGCCGAGGCCCGGCTGGACGCCCTGCTCACGGTGATGTCCACGCTCCAGGACACGGAACTCCTGTACACCGCGGGCCCGTTGGGCCTGCGCCATGTCCAGGCGGGCGCACGCGGTGTCCTGGAATCGGGCGGTACGGCGACACAGGCGGGCCGCGACGCACTGACGGCCCTCGACGCCGACCTGCACGAGCGTGGCTGGAGCCCGCGGGGGAGCGCGGGGCTGCTGTCGGGGGCGTTGTTCCTGGACTCGCTGCCGGTTGCCGCGACGGCGCGGGCGGAGTGAAGGAGCCCCTTGGCGCGGGTCGGTTGGTGAAGGCTGGCGGCGTGCAGGAGCCGTTGGCGCGGGTGTGTTGATGAGGGCTGGCGGCGTGCAGGAGCCGTTGGCGCGGGTCTGTTGGTGAGGACGGCGGCGTGCAGGAGCTGGTGGTCCGCGTCTGTTGATGAGGACCGGCGGCGTGCAGGAGACCTTGCCGCCGGTCAGCGTGCGAGTGCCGGCTGCCTGGTCTCCTCGACCACCCGGCCGGCGGCCCGTCGGGTCGCCGGCCCCATCGCGTACGACGCCACCACGGTCACCCCGCCCAGCAGCAGCCACCCCGGTGTCCCCCACCCCACCAGCAGAGAGGTCAGCACCAGCGGGCCGAGCGTCCGGGCCACTGTCACGCCGGTCCCGAAGAACCCCTGGTACTCGCCCACCCGGTCCGCCGGCGCCAGGTCGAAGGACAGCTGCCAGGAACCCGCCGACTGCCCCATCTCGGCGACGACCTGAAGCACGGCCCCGATCACCAGGGCCCCCACCGCGACCCACGGCGACACCCCGGCCGACAGCGCGAACACCGCGCACGCCCCGAACATCACCCACCCCGACCGCCGCACCACGCGCGTGGCCGACGCGAGCCCGGTGACGACGCGAGCCGTACGAACCTGGAACAGCATCACGGCCCCGGTGTTGAGCACGAACAGCGCGGAGACCACCCAGGTCGGCGCGGCGGTCCGCTCGGCGACCCACAGCGGCAGCCCGAGGCTGAGCAGCGGCATCCGCAGCAGCAGCACGGTGTTGAGCAGCGTGAGCACGGCGTACGGCCGGTCCCGCAACACCCCGAGCCGGTCCGACTTCCGCACGGACGCCACCGACCGCCGTCCGGCCGAGCCTGGCTTCTCCGTAGCCGACCCCGACTCCCGCGCGGCCGACCCCGACTCCCGCGCAGCCATCGGCGCAACCCCCGGCAGCCGCAGCAACACCCCCGCGCACACCAGGAAACTCACCGCGTCCAGCGCGAGCACCCCGAGATACGCACCCCGCGTCCCCGCCTGCAACGCCAGCCCGCCGAGCCCCGCCCCCACCGCCAGCCCGGCGTTCAGCGTCGCCTGCAGATGCGCGAGCAGTCCCGTCCGCTCCCCGGCGGTCACCAGCCCCGCGAGCAGCGCCTGCCGGGCCGCCGCCAGCCCCGACTGCGCCGTCGCGTACGCGCAGGCCGCGAGGACGAACGGCACGAACCCCCGCACCACCAGGAACGAACCGACCGCCGCCCCGGTTCCCAGCGCCAGCAGCACGGCCGTGCCACGCGGCCCGCGCCGGTCCGCGAGCCGCCCGAGCGGCACCCCGGCGAGCGACCCGACCGCCCAGGCGAGGGTCAGCCCGAGCCCCACGCGCGCGGGCGCGAGCCCGACGACGTGGGTGAAGTAGAGCGCCGAGGTCACGTAGTAGGCGCCGTCACCGATGGAGTTCGTCAACTGGGCGAGCGCCAGGACGCGTTGCGGACCCGCGGGCGGGACGAGGCGAGGTGTCATACGTACGACGCTAGAGGCGCAATGGACCCCTATACAGATCCAATCGCCACCCCTGTCAATGGCCCAATCAGGCCCCGTCGAGCACCTTCCCGAGCACCTCCAACGCCTCCGGATACACCCGCTCCCTCGGCGTCCCGTACCCCACGACCAGCCCCTGCGGCCGCCCCTCTCCCGGCCCGTGCCAGTGGTCGCCGAGCCGGCCCAGCGCGAGCCCCTCCGCCTCCGCCCGCTCCAGGACCTCCGCCTCGTCGGTGACGTCCACGAGCGCGTGCAGCCCGGCCGCGATGCCGCGGACCGTGTGCCGGTTGCCGAGCCGGTCCAGGAGCTGGTCGCGCCGGCGCCGGTATCTCAGCCGGCACGCGCGCACGTGACGGTCGTACGCGTGGCTGTCGATGAGTTCGGCGAGCGCCAGCTGGCCGATGGACTCGGTGTGGTGGTCGCTGTGCAGTTTGGCGTCGGCGACCGCGTCGACCAGGTGCGGCGGCAGCACCATCCAGCCGAGCCGGAGGGCGGGCCCGAGCGTCTTGGACGCCGTACCGAGATAGACGACCTGCCCCGGCGCCATGCCCTGCAACGCGCCCACGGGCTGGCGGTCGTAACGGAACTCCCCGTCGTAGTCGTCCTCGACGATCAGCCCGCCACGCGCGCGTGCCCAGTCGGTCAGCGCGCGCCGCCGCTCCGGGCCCAGTGTCACGCCGGTCGGGTACTGGTGGGCGGGGGTGACGACGACGGCCCGGCAGTCCCCCAACTCCTCCGCGCTCGCCCCGCGTTCGTCGACGCGCACCGGCACCACGCTGCCCCCGTTGCGCCGTACGACCTCACGATGGAACGGCAGCCCCGGGTCCTCCATGGCGACCGTCCCGCCCTCCAGCACGCGCGTGAGGAGCGCGAGCCCCTGCACGTACCCCGAGGTGATCACGATCCGCTCGGGCGGCGCGATCACACCCCGCGCGCGCCCCAGGTACCCCGAAAGCGCCGTCCGCAGCTCTGTTCGCCCACGCGGATCGCCGTAGTCGTACGCCAGAAGAGGCGCCGTGGCGATGGCCCGGCGCAGCGCCCGCAGCCAGGCCGCGGCGGGGAAAGCCCCTACGTCCGGACTCCCGGGCCGCAGATCGAAACGCGGAGTACGCGCGCGTGCGGCCGCGTTGGGAGCCTCGGAGTCCAGCGAGGGCAAGGAGGCGACCTGCGTTCCCGACCCCTGCCGCGCGGTCAGATACCCCTCGGCGACGAGCTGGTCGTACGCGGCTTTCGCTGTTCCACGTGAAACACCGAGTTCGGTCGCGAGCCGTCGAGTGGCCGGAAGCCGGGTCCCGGGGGCCAGCCGCCCGTCCCGCACAGCGTCCCGAAGAGCCCGTTCGAGCCCAACCCGCCGTCCGTCACCGGCATCGGGCTCAAGATGCAGATCGACACCGACTCCGGACCAGAAGTCGTTCACGAAAACCCTCCCCCTAGGGCCTGTCCGGCGGATCATGCCGCAGACGCGGGGTCTGGCACGCACTCCCCCAGAGGGGGTGCCCCCAGCCGCGTTGTCGTCGGTCCCCGACGCTCCGCGTCGGCTCCCTCCTCCGCCTTGCAGCTGCACGCACCAGACCCCGCTCACCTCGGTCAGTATGTCGCCGCTGATTTCCTGCGACTTGATCCGCCGGACAGGCCCTGGCACGTGAATGGCCGGGCACCCCACAGGTACCCGGCCATCAGTCTCGTATTAGTGCTTGAGCTCCGCCATCCAGGCCTCGACCTCGTCGGAGCGCCGGGGCAGTCCGTCGCTGAGGTTCCGGTTCCCGGACTCGGTCACCAGGATGTCGTCCTCGATCCGGACGCCGATCCCGCGGTACTCCTCCGGCACCGTCAGGTCGTCGGCCTGGAAGTACAGGCCCGGTTCGACCGTGAGCACCATGCCCGGCTCCAGCGTCGCGTCGACGTAGGCCTCGGTGCGCGCGGCCGCGCAGTCGTGGACGTCCATGCCGAGCATGTGGCCGGTGCCGTGCAGGGTCCAGCGGCGCTGCAGCCCGAGCTCCAGGACGCGCTCGACCGGCCCCTCGACCAGGCCCCACTCGACGATCTTCTCGGCCAGCACGCGCTGAGCCGCGTCGTGGAAGTCCCGGTACTTGCCGCCCGGCTTGACCGCCGCGATGCCGGCCTCCTGGGCCTCGTACACGGCGTCGTAGATCTTCTTCTGGATCTCGCTGAACCGCCCGCTGATCGGCAGCGTGCGCGTGACGTCGGCCGTGTAGTACGTGTGCGTCTCGACGCCCGCGTCCAGCAGGAGCAGGTCGCCGGAGCGGACCGGGCCGTCATTGCGGACCCAGTGCAGCGTGCAGGCGTGCGGGCCGGCCGCGGCGATGGTGCCGTAACCGACGTCGTTGCCCTCGACGCGCGCGCGGAGGAAGAACGTGCCCTCGATGTAGCGCTCGGAGGTGGCCTCCGCCTTGTCGAGGACCTTCACCACGTCCTCGAAGCCGCGCACGGTCGAGTCGACCGCCTTCTGCAGCTCGCCGACCTCGAACTCGTCCTTGATCAGCCGCGCCTCGGAGAGGAAGACCCGCAGCTCCTCGTCCCGCTCGGCGGTGACCTTGTCGGTCAGCGCCGCCTCGATCCCGGCGTCGTAACCGCGCACGACCCGCACCGGGCCGGTCGCCTCGCGCAGCTTGTCGGCCAGTTCGCGGACGTCGGAGGCGGGGATGCCGTACAGCTTCTCCGCCTCGGTGAGCGAGTGGCGTCGGCCGACCCACAGCTCGCCCTGGCCCGACAGCCAGAACTCGCCGTTCTCGCGGTCGGAGCGGGGCAGGAGGTAGATCGTCGCGTCGTGGCCCTCGGTGGTCGGCTCCAGGACGAGGACGCCGTCCTCGGTCTGGTTGCCGGTGAGGTACGCGTACTCGACGGACGCCCGGAAGGGGTAGTCGGTGTCGTTCGAGCGGGTCTTGAGGTTGCCCGCAGGGATCACCAGACGCTCGCCCGGGAAGCGCGTGGACAGCGCCGCGCGGCGGGCCGCGGTCTCGGCGGCCTGGGCGATCGGCTCCAGGTGGTGCAGCTCCGTGTCGGCCCAGCCGGACTTCATGCTCTCGGCCAGCTCGTCGGAAACGCCCGGGTACAGGCCGTTCTTGCGCTGCTTGATCGGCTCTTCGCTCTCTTCCGGGGTCTCCGGGGTGAGCTCCTCCGCCACGGTCATCCTCCTAGTTACGGCACTGGACCCCCTCCATCGTACGGTCGTACGGAAGGGGGCCCAGGGGCGAAGGACCTGTTACCGACCACCTACTCGAAGCGCGCCGCCAGCAGGACGACGTCCTCCTCGCCGTCGGCCTGGTCGAGCCCGTCCGGCAGCACGGTCCGCAGCACGTGGTCGGCGATCGCGTCCGGGTCGTGCCGCAGCGCCTTGGGCACGCTCGCCGCCGCCGAGTGCAGCCGGGCGAAGGCGCGGTCGGTCGGGTCGCCGGTGCGGTGCAGCAGGCCGTCGGTGTAGAGCAGCACGGTCTCGCCGGGCTCGGCCTGGAGCTCCACGCTCGGCGCCTCCCAGCAGGCGAGCATGCCGAGCGGCGCGGAGACCGAGGTCTCCACGAACTCGGTGCGGCGCTCACCGACCAGCAGCGGCGGGCAGTGCCCGGCCCCCGCGAGGGTGATCTTGCGCAGCGCGGGTTCGCAGTAGGCGAACAGGGCGGTGGCGGAGCGGGCGGGTTCGGTGAGGCGGAGCAGCAGTTCGAGGTCGGACAGGACCGCGACCGGATCCTCGCCCTCCATCACCGCGTACGCGCGCAGGGAGGCGCGCAGCCGGCCCATCGCGGCGACGGCGCTCGGACCGGAACCGGTGACCGCGCCGACCGCGAGGCCGAGCGCGGCGTCCGGCAGCGGCAGCGCGTCGTACCAGTCGCCGCCCCCGCGCGGCCCGGTGCGATGACGTGCGGCCAGCTGGACTCCGGCGACGCGGGGGAGCCGGGACGGCAGCAGCTCCTCGGCCATGGTCGCCATGTTCGCGCGCGTGCGCTCCACTTCGACGAGCCGTGCCAGGTGCTCACCGGCGTAGCGCGCGTACAGGCCGACCAGATGGCGCTGGCGCTCGACCGGCTCGGCGGGCTCGTCGTAGAGCCACACGGCGGCGCCGATCCGGCCCGCGCCCTCGGTGGTCAGGGGGAGCGCGTAGCAGGCGGCGTAGCCGAGGCGGGCGGCGACCTCGCGGTGGCGGGGGTCCAGGCCGTCCTCGGCGAGCAGGTCCGGTTCGGCGATCTCGCCGTCCGCGCCCGGCAGTCCGTCCAGGATGCGGCCGTACGACATCGCGCTGCGCGGCACGGTCTCGATGTGGCCGAGGTCGGCGCGGGCGAGGCCGAGGCCGATCGTGGTGTCCGGTCCCAGGCCGTCGCCGGGTTCCAGTACGACGAGACCGCGCCGGGCGCCCACCAGGGCGGCTCCGGCGCGCAGCAGTTCGGTCAGGGCCTCTTGGAGTGCGTCCGTGCGGGCCAGTCGTTCGGTGAGTTCGTGGAGTGTCGTGAGGTCCGAGACCCAGCCGGCGAGACGGTCCTGGAGCAGCGCTCCTGGTGGGTTCGGCGGGGGGACCGGAGGGGTGTCCGGGGCCACGGGCGCGGGCGCGACAGTGTGTGCGGGCGAGGGAACCGTTGAATCGATTCCGGCCACTTTCGGAGGGTGAGGGGCGTTCATGGCGTCCGGCTTTCCGACCGGTGCGTATTGCTCAAAAGCATCGCAAACCCCCATGTCATTCTGCGCCGCTAGCAGTGTCTCCACATGTACACGCACTCGTAAGGGGATGTCCAGCATTGTCCTGCTGGGATTCCTGGTGTCCGTGGGTCACCGGTGCACCCCTTGCCATAAAGCAAAGTTGGCTTAAAACTGACTCGGGTAACGGGGTATTGCGGTCGACTGGCCTTGCTCCACAGAGCGTCACAGCGGTCGTGATGGGTACGTACTCGGAGAAGGCCAGGGGTGGTTGACAGTCACCCGGAACCTGGTGACCGACCCCGGCGTCCTATCCACCGACGACCGTGCCCCATCCTCCCGTGGCGGAGGCGGAGAGAAATACGCGGGACGGCAAAACGCCAGACTTCGCCACCCCCCGCCACGCCCATGCTTTTGATAGACGCAGTATGGGGTTCCCCGTGTTCAGGACACGGGTGTGATGCGCCAACAGGTACGCACAGTGAAGTGATCGACACATGGTGTGATGTGGCCCACGGTGTTGCCAGCGGTGCAACGGAAAGGAACGAGCGCTCATGCGCGAGATCCTCGGAAGGCGACGCAGGCTCCTGTCCCAGCGCAGCGACGGGAGGCCTGAGTTGATCAGCGCGGCCCTGACCTTCGCGGCGGAATGGCAGTGGCCCGTACTCCCGGGTGTGGTGGCGGACCCGCAGGGGCGTTCCCGCTGCGCTTGCCCCGACCCGGAGTGCACGGTGCCCGGTGCACACCCCTTCGACCCCGGTCTGCTCGCGGCCACCACGGACGCCCGCATGGTGCGCTGGTGGTGGACCAACCGCCCGAGCGCGCCGATCGTCCTGGCCACCGGCGGCAAGGCCCCCTGCGCGGTGAGCCTGCCGGCCCTCGCGGCCGCGCACGCCCTGAGCGCCCTCGACCGCATGGGCATGCGCCTCGGCCCGGTCGTGGCCTCGCCCAGCCGCTGGGCGATCCTGGTCAAGCCGTACTCCATGGAGCAGCTGGGCGAACTGCTGTACGCCAAGGACTTCGTCCCCGGCTCGCTCCGCTTCCACAGCGAGGGCGGCTATCTCGCCCTGCCCCCGTCCGAGACCGGCGAGGGCGAGATCCGCTGGGAGCGCGCGCCGCTGCCCGGCTCCGCCTCCCCCTGGGTCCCCGACGTCGAGGCCGTGGTGGACGCCACGGTCGAGGCCCTCACTCGTACGGGTGTGAGCGCGCCCGAGTTGTAGGGGTGTCGAGCGCGCGCGGGACGGTACACGCGCGCGTGGTCGTTATCTTCCCCCTCATGAACCTCCGTCTGCTCGCCCTCGCGGGCGTCGTGGCGTGCGCGGTCGCGCTGCCGCTGGCCGTGGCGTCCGCGGGTCCGGCGGGTGACGAGGGCCGCGCCGTCGTACGCGCCCCCGCGCGCGAGCCCGTACGTTCCTCCCCGTCCGCCGACGCCAAGGCGCCCCCCGCCGGGCCCACCGAGTCGCCCCTGCTGCTCGGCCTGGGCCTGGCCACCGCCGCCCGCTGCGGCCCCGAACTCACCTCGCCCGAGGGCATCGAGGCGCAGACCTGTGTGCTCACGCAGGGTGCGGACACCTGGGCGCGCACCTACTACCGCAACGCGACCGGCGACGCCCTGGACTCCGTACTGAGTCTCATGGGACCCGAGGGCCGCACCGTGCAGATCAACTGCGCCGTGGGCGCCGGGGACGAACCGGGGACGTGCGAGACACCGCGTGAGCGCACCCGGGGTGGACCGGACGCGTACACGGCCGTCGCGGAGTTCGCGGCGCGGGGCGGACGCGGGCCGCTGCTGCTGAGGTCCGGGAGCAACTCCGGGGCCTCGAACGGCAGTTGACGTCCGGCGGAATTCCGTAAAAGGAACGCGGACATGAAAAGACCCGGTTGCTGGCGACGGGGGATGCACCAGCAACCGGGCTACTGGAACGGTAACAAGAGATCGGCGGTTCGCAAATTCGATCCGGGGTTTCCGGTCACGTATTTGCTTGTCCCTGACGGGACTTGTGAGCGGAGTCACCGGTTCCACAAGATCGGACGCGGCTGATCGGTCGGTCAGCCGCACCCGATTTCGTCACGGTCTGTCAACTGAGCGTGACCTGCCGGTTGGTGAGACCGCCGCGCGCCCGGCGCTCGTCCGCGGTCAGCGGCGCGTCCGTGACGAGAGCCCCCGCCAGCCGCTCCGCGAACTCGGCGGCCGGCTTCTCGATGTCCTCCGCGCCGACGCCGCTGGGCAGGTCCCAGACGGGCACGGTGAGCCCGTGAGCGCGGAAGGAGCCCACCAGGCGGGTGCCTTCGCCGAGGTTGGACCGGCCCGCCGCGTGCAGCCGGGCGAGCGCGTCCAGAAGCTGCTCCTCCGGGTGCGGCATGACCCAGCGCAGGTGGTTCTTCTCCGGCGTCTCGCACCAGTACGCGGCGTCCACGCCCGTCAGCTTCACGGTCGGGATCGCCGCGGCGTTCGCCCGCTCCAGGGAGGCGGTCACATCAGGCGTCGCGTTCTCCGCGTCCGGCACCCAGAACTCGAAGCCCTCATGCACAACTGGCTCGAACGCGCCTTCGGGATCGAGCAGATCCTGCAGCCGCGGCCCGTCGGCGGGCGCGCGGCGGCCCTCGACCGGCGTGCCCGGCTCGGCGGTCAGCGCGCGCTGGAGGGTGTCGGCCAGGTCGCGGCTGATGTCACCCGACGCCGTGTCGTTCTGCAGACCGAGCAGCACCGAGCCGTCGTCGCGGCGCAGCGCCGGCCACGCCATCGGCAGCACGGTCGCGAGCGTGACGGACGGGACTCCCTCGGGCAGGCCGGCCTTGAGCGTCAGCTCGACGGTGGCCGCCGGCACCAGCTCGCGCAGTGCCACCCAGTCGCACTCGCCGGCCAGCCCCTCGAAGGGCCGGTGCACCAGCTCGGTCGAGGCCTGCGCGGCGGCCCGGCCGTGGCAGGCCTTGTACCGCCGGCCACTGCCACAGGGGCAGGGCTCACGCGCACCGACAACCGGGATCTCTCCGTCGGTGATCTGGGGCTGCTTGGCCTTGGTCTGAGGTCGCTTCTTGGCCATCGTGGGTGTCTCCCGGTTACGGCTCGTCTCGTACGGCGGGAGCCTAGCCGTTCACGCCATCGACGGCGGGAGCCTGTGGATGACGGGGCCTGTGGACAACGGAAGCCTGTGGACAAGGTCCGGCGACCTAGTCCAGGTCGTCGAACGCCTCCACGTACCCCATGCCCGGCATCCCCGGCACCCGCGAGACCGTCGGCGCCGTGACGCGCGTAGCGAAGTCGTCGCGACGGTGGCCCGCGTCCGGATCATGAACGTCCTTGTGCACCACGACCCACACGGTGACCTCGCCGCGCGCGTCGTCCCGTACACCCCAGTCGTCGGCCAGCGCGGTGATGATGTTCAGCCCGCGGCCGCCGTGCGCGGTGACCGAGGGAGTGGCTGGAGCCGGACGGGTGGGTCCGCCACCGTCCGTCACCTCCACGGTGAGCCTGCCGCCGTCGACCCGCCAGGCCGCCCGGACGTCGCCGTCCCCGGCCAGGGCGTCGCCCAGCGGCCGGCCGTGCTTGCACGCATTGCTCAAGAGTTCGGAAAGAATCAGTACGGCATCGTCGATGACCGTCTCCGACACACCGCCCCTGCGCAGTTGCTCGCGCATACGGTGTCTCGCCTCCCCCACGCCCGCAGGGCCATGGGGTACGGCCATGCTCGACGACGTGGGCACCTCCTGTGCCACCACCAACGCCACCCCCGAGACCTCCTTTGCCCCACGCCACGGTGTGGATGCCCCATTGGCCTGTACCGGAAACCGGCCAATCCACGTTCGGTGACGCATTCGCAACGATCGAATACGGACCGAACGCGCCGGTGCACTCCCCGTAGTCGCGTGGCTTGATTTCGACGGTGTCCGGAAAGCGAGAATGGTGCCAGAGGGGCGGAAGGGTCAAGGGTTCTTCACAGGTCTTTACCAGTGACACATGGTCAGAGGCCGCCCTCGCGCCCCAGCTGACGCAGTACCGCGCGCGGGCGGTTGGTGATGATGGCGTCGATGCCCAGCTCGACGCAGAGGTCCACGTCCTCGGGCTCGTTCACCGTCCACACGTGCACCTGGTGGCCGGCCCGCTTCAACCGCTGGATGTACGCGGGGTGGTTGCGCACGATCCGGATCGAGGGGCCCGCGATCCGGACACCCGCGGGCAGCCGTCCGTCGCGCAGCCGGGGCGAGAGGAACTGCAGCAGATAGACCGTCGGCAGCGTCGGTGACGCGGCACGCACGCGATGCAGCGACCGCGCCGAGAAACTCATCACACGCACCGGCGACTCGGCGGCCGAGGCGGGCGCGTCGAGGCCGAACCGCTTCAGCAGCACCAGCAGCCGCTCCTCCACCTGACCCGCCCACCGCGTGGGGTGCTTGGTCTCGATGGCGAGCTCCACCCGCCGCCCCGCGTCCGCGACGAGCTCCAGCAGCCGCTCCAGGGTCAGTACGGAGGTGTCCTCGCGGTCCTCCGGCCGGAACTCCCAGTCGGGCTCCTCGTCGCGCCCCTTCCAGGCGTCCCGCGCCTTCCAGGAGCCGAAGTCCAGGGCGGCGAGCTCGGCGAGCTCCAGCGCCGAGACCGCGCCGCGGCCGTTGGACGTACGGTTGACGCGTCGGTCGTGGACGCAGACGAGGTGGCCGTCCGCCGTCAGGCGTACATCGCATTCGAGGGCGTCCGCACCGTCCTCGATCGCCTTCTTGTAAGCGGCCAGGGTGTGCTCCGGGGCCTCTTCGGAGGCGCCCCGGTGGGCGACGACTTGGATCGAGTGCTGCCGTGCGTGGGTCACCGCGTCATGGTGCCACCGCACGGGGGTAGTCGTGCGGGCGGAGGGCCAGAGATTGCGCCCCTTTTGCCCGTCATGACCTATATAAGGAACTGCCCGAGACCCACAGGCACCGCTTATGGTGCCCTGACGGCTCATGGGAAAAGCTGACGGCATACAAAAGGACATGCACAGCTGCAGCGCGCCGGACCGTCGACAACGTGAACGGGCGTGACCGAGTGCGACCCAGAAGATCAGCCGTGGACCGAGGAGAGAAGCTGTGAGCACCGAGAACGAGGGCACCCCGGTACCCCCGGCCCCGTCCGCACCCCCCGTGCCGGTGGACGCTCCCGCTCCCTCGGCACCCGCCGCCTCCGAGGGGAGCGCGCCCACCGCTCCGCTCCCGCCGGTGCCGCCGAGCGCCCCCGGCGCGCAGGAGCAGGAGCTGGTGCACGCGGGCCACGCGCCCGCGTACGCGTCGACGGAGTCGAACAACGCGCAGGGAAGCGGCGGTTCCGCCCCGGACGCCTCCTGGCCGCCCCCGCCCCCCGCGACCCCGTCGTACTCCGACGGCGGCTCCGGTTCCGGCTCCGACTGGGGATCCTCGTACCAGCAGCAGCCGCCGTCCCCGAAGGCCCGCCGCGGCGGACTCGTCGCCGCGATCCTGGTCGCCGCGCTGGTCGCCGGCGGCCTGGGCGGCGGTCTCGGCTACACGCTGGCCAAGAACAACGACGACAACACCGGCTCCACGACGGTCTCCTCGTCCACCAGCGGTGGCCAGGTCAAGCGCGACGCCGGCACGGTCGCGGCGGTCGCCGCCAAGGCGCTGCCCAGCACGGTCACCATCGAGGCCGAGTCGAACAGCGGCGAGGGCGGCACCGGCACCGGGTTCGTCTTCGACACCCAGGGCCACATCGTCACCAACAACCACGTCGTCGCGGACGCCCTCGACGGCGGCAAGCTGACGGCGACCTTCCCGAACGGCAAGAAGTACGACGCCGAGGTGGTCGGCCACGCGCAGGGTTACGACGTAGCGGTCATCAAGCTCAAGAACCCCCCGTCGGACCTCAAGCCGCTCACCCTGGGCGACTCCGACAAGGTGGCCGTGGGCGACTCCACGATCGCGATCGGCGCCCCCTTCGGCCTGTCCAACACGGTGACGACCGGCATCATCAGCGCGAAGAACCGCCCGGTGGCCTCCAGCGACGGCACGGGCTCGAACGCCTCCTACATGAGCGCGCTGCAGACCGACGCGTCGATCAACCCGGGCAACTCCGGCGGCCCGCTGCTCGACGCCCAGGGCAATGTGATCGGCATCAACTCCGCGATCCAGTCCACCGGCAGCGGCGGCCTGGGCGGTACCAGCCAGTCCGGCTCGATCGGCCTCGGCTTCGCCATCCCGATCAACCAGGCCAAGTACGTCGCACAGCAGCTGATCCAGACCGGCAAGCCGGTCTACGCGAAGATCGGCGCCTCGGTCTCCCTGGAGGACTCCAGTGGCGGCGCGAAGATCACCGACACGGGCGCCGGCGGTGCCTCCGCGGTCGAGTCCGGCGGCCCCGCCGACAAGGCCGGCCTCAAGCCCGGTGACGTGATCACCAAGCTCGACGACCGGGTGATCGACTCCGGCCCGACCCTGATCGGCGAGATCTGGACCCACAAGCCCGGCGACAAGGTCACGATCACCTACGAGCGGGACGGCAAGTCCCACACGGTCCAGCTCACGCTGGGCTCCCGCACCGGCGACAGCTGACCCCGAGCCACGCGCGCGTACCTCCCCGGTTCGACGACAACTGCCCCACGCGCGCGTGGACCAACCCGTTACTCTTGTCCCCGCGCCGCCGATCTCCAGGGCGGCGCGGGGAGGCGTGCCCGAGCGGCCGAAGGGAACGGTCTTGAAAACCGTCGTGGCAGCGATGTCACCGTGGGTTCAAATCCCACCGCCTCCGCACAGCTCATAGGCGTGCTGGTCAGAAGGGGTGCCTCTCTCGCAGAGGCACCCCTTCTACGTGCGCCTTGTCTCACCCCTGACTCGCCCGTGTCCCGGGGTTGACCAGTGCGTATGGCCATGTGTTGGCCAGGATCAGATGTACCGCGGCGACCGGGCGAACAACAGCGGTTACATCTCGACGTCGGGTGCCAGTCCATCCCGGTCGTCGGCTGGATGGTGACGTCCAGCTGACGGCACTCGGTGGTCACCGACCGGACCTTCGTGTACACGATCAACCCGCAGTTTCGCGCAGTCCGTCCTGCACGTCCCGGACCAGTTGCGGGCCAACGGCTCGATCCTGATGCCGCAGAGCATCACCTTCCGCTACAACCCGATCACCGACCGGGACGCCGCTACAGCTCGTAGTCCTCGGCGAGCCCCTCCCAGTCCACGTCCCGCAGTGCCGTGACCGCGTCGCAGTCCGACGGCACCCGGGGTGTGGACTGGAACCATATGACCGTCAGCGCCGAGCGGTAGAGCACCGGGTCATGGGCCGGGTCGAGGGCCGTGGAACGGAAGGCGCCGACGCAGGCCACCGGCGGCAGCACCTCAACCGGCCCGAACGCGCCGGCGTACTGGTCCGGGTATTCGCGCGGAGGCGGCACCAGGTGGACGGGCGAGCGGAAGGCGCGCTCGGCCGTGTGCAGCAGACCCTTGATCCTGATCTCGTTGACCGGCTTGCAGGGGTAGCCCTCCAGCAATCCTCCGTACGTCGACGAGAACCGCACCTCGGACAGGTCGACGGAGCGGCCGGAAGTGAGGATCACGCGGGTCAGCGACATGATCCGCACTCTAGGGCGGTCGTGCATCTGGTTCCTTCGGTTTTTCCGGCGCCTTTCCTGGGCCTGCTCGGTGCCTTGCCTGCTTCCCGCGTGCTGCCTGGGCTCAGGGCCGGTGCCTTGCCGGTCTCCTGCGTGCTGCCTGGGCTCAGGGCCGGTGTCCCGTCATCCGCGCTGCCGACGCGATCGTCGCCCGCGCCTCCCGCTCCGACAGGCCGGTGTTGAGGGCCGCGTCGACCAGCGGGGCGACGAGGGCCGGCCCGATGCCGTTCTCGTACGCGCGGCAGGCGGCCCAGAACAGGCGCGTGTTGCGCTGCCCCTCGTGCGCGGCGAGCACGAACTGCACCAGGCCCTGCCCATGGTCGCCGGCCGAGGGGTGGGTCGCGGGGTGAACGGGGCGCGGCGGCGGCAGGAGCAGGCGCAGCAGGGCCGGCGGGCAGACGGCGGGGGCGAGATGGGCGGTGCCCGGGGCCGTCGCGTACACGCCGTGGTCGGTACGGGAGCCGGGGCCCACGAGGTAGCCGCCGGCGCCGCGGATGTCGATACCGGGGGCGAGGCGGCCGGCCGAGTTGGGGACCGCCGCGTCGGACGGGCCGGTCAGCCAGAGGTGGCGGCCGCCGCTCGGCGTGAGCACGACCACCGTGTCCGGGATGGTGAACAGGTGCCGCAGGGCCAGTTCGCGCAGGGCGGTGGAGGAGTCGGTGCCGGTCTTCGTGTCGAGGTCGATGCCGATCAGGTTGTGCGGGGGCAGCCCGCAGGCGATGCCGTAGCCGCTCGCCCAGGGAGCGGCGGCGAACAGCTCGCGGATGCGCGCCGGGTCGGTCGAGGCGTCGTACACCCCATGGCCGAGGCGGCCGCACTCGCCGTGGCAGCGATGGGGGTCGGGGTCGTCGCGGTGGGGGGATCGCAGGGCCGGGAGTTTCGTCCGGGACAGGGGGATGACGGCCAGTCCGCGCTCGGCGGCTGACAGGGCGTGTGCGAGGGCCAGCGTCGTGGCCTGCCGGTCGGTGGTGGCCATGACTCCATGTTCGTACGTATGTTCGAAAAAGGGAAGGGGGATCGACGGCGACTCGCCGGGCCGAAACGAATTGGCCGGAAATCTGCCGGAACGCTTCACCGCCTGCGGCGCTTGGGGTGATCTCGCCCCTCTTGCCCTGACCTGGGCGTTGGAAGTGGTGAAAGGGGTTTATCGACTTGTCGTAGCACTTGAGTGGGAATCGCGGCTTCCGGGCTGGTTCGCCGGGGATTCGGTGGGCAACTCTGGTCTCGCGACGTCGTGCACAACACCGAGGCGGCCGGCCAACTGCCCTGGTAACAGCCTTACTTGACGTACTTCCGGCAAGAAGCCGGGTTCTGGAGGAAGAAACATGGCAAGCATCCGCACCGCCCGCGTCATCGCCGCCGTCTCCGCCCTCCCGCTGGCAGCAGCCCTGTTCACCGGCGTCGCGGCGGCGGACAACGGCGGCTTCGCGGACGACGGATCGAACGCCGGTGTCGCGAGCATCGTCGGCAGCGGCGTCGGCCACGACAACAACGGCAACTCGTCCACCACGCAGCAGAACGCGGTCGGCTCCGGCGCCTCGAACCAGAGCAACACCGCCCAGGTCAACGGCTCCGCGTTCACGGCCATCAACCAGGGAAACGAGAACGTCGCCGTCAACTTCACCAACCTCTGGTGAGCCGGCGTCCCTGACTCCCGGCCGTCGGAGGGCCCGGGAGCAAGGGACCCGAGGGGTGTGCTCCGTGGGGTGTGACGCGTCTGCGCGGCGGTGCTTCGGCATCGCCGCGCAGGCGTTTTCGCCTGTCCGGGGCCGACCTTGACAGTGCATCAAATCTGACGGACAGTCAGAAACTCCTGTCGGACTCGTGGGAACCCGACCGGCGGCTGCGGTGTACCAGAAGTGTCAATGCGATACGGCGCGGGACGAGGGGGCGACGATGAGCGGTGGGCCGGAGGCGATCGACGAGCTGGGGACGCGGCTGAAGGCGTACGAGGGGCGCGCGGCCGCCGTCGCCGGCCAGGGCAAGGACCCCGTCAACCTGCCCATGATCCGGCACTGGTGCGAGGCGATGGGCGACACCAATCCGGCGTACGAGGGACCGGACGCCATGGCCCCGCCCACCATGCTCCAGGCCTGGACGATGGGCGGCCTCTCCGGCCACACGGGCCGCTCCGCCGCGTTCGACGAACTCCTCGGCCTGCTCGACGACGCGGGCTGCACCTCGGTCGTCGCCACCGACTGCGAGCAGGAGTACGTCAGACCCCTCCGCCCCGGCGACGAGGTCACCTTCGACACCGTGATCGAGTCGGTCTCGGAGCGCAAGACCACCAAACTCGGCACGGGTTACTTCGTCACGACCCGCACGGACGTCCGCGCGGGCCCGGACCACGCCCTGTCCGGCACCCACCGCTTCCGCATCCTCAAGTACGCCCCCGCGGCCCGGAGCCGGCCCAAGGAGCAGCCCCGCCGCCCCCGCCCGGTCGTCAACCGCGACAACGCCGGCTTCTGGGAAGGAGTCGAACAGCACCGCCTCCTCATCCAGCGCTGCACATCCTGCACCACCCTCCGCTTCCCGTGGCTCCCGGGCTGCAACGCCTGCGGCGCCCTGGACTGGGACACGCTGGAGGCGAGCGGCGAGGGCACGGTCTATTCGTACGTCGTCATGCACCACCCGCCCTTCCCGGCCTTCGCCCCTCCCTACGCGGTCGCCCTGATCGAGCTCGCCGAAGGCGTCCGCATGATCAGCAACGTCATCGGCACGCCTTGCGACAAGGTGCGCATAGGCCTCCCCGTCCACCTCGAATTCCAGTCGTACGACGACGAGTTGGTGCTGCCCGTGTTCCGCGCCCGGGAGGAGGTCGCATGAGCAGCCAGGTCAGGGCCGGCGAGAAGCTGCCGCCCCTGGAGATCCCGATCACCCGCACCCTGATCGTCGCCGGGGCCATCGCCTCCCGCGACTACCAGGACGTGCACCACGACGCCGAGCTGGCCCGGCAGAAGGGCTCCCCGGACATCTTCATGAACATCCTGACGACCAACGGCCTGGTCGGCCGCTACATCACCGACCACTTCGGTCCAACGGCCGTGCTCCGCAAGGTGGCGATACGGCTGGGGGCGCCCAACTACCCGGGGGACACGATGGTGTTGACGGGCGCGGTCGAGGAAGTGACCGAGGAGACCGACGCGGCCACGGCGACGGCAACCGTGAAAGTGGTCGGGGCGAACGGCATCGGCAGACACGTCACGGGCACGGTGACGGTCAGCCTCCCCTCGGGAGGTGCCCGGTGAGCGTGCGCAAGAGGGACGTCCTCGGCGGCCGGGCCGCGATCGCCGGCATCGGGGCGACGGAGTTCTCCAAGGACTCCGGGCGCAGCGAGCTGCGGCTGGCGGTGGAGGCGGTGCGGGCCGCGCTGGACGACGCGGGGCTGGCACCAGGGGACGTGGACGGGATGGTCACGTTCACGATGGACACCAGCCCTGAGATCACCGTCGCCCAGGCGGCCGGCATCGGCGACCTGTCCTTCTTCTCCCGCATCCACTACGGCGGCGGCGCGGCCTGTGCCACGGTCCAGCAGGCGGCGCTCGCGGTGGCCACGGGGGTCGCGGAAGTGGTCGTCTGCTACCGCGCCTTCAACGAGAGATCCGGCCGCCGCTTCGGCTCCGGAGTCCAGCACCGGGAGCCGTCGGCGGAGGGCGCGGCGCTCGGCTGGTCCCTGCCGTTCGGGCTGCTCACCCCGGCGTCCTGGGTGGCGATGGCGGCCCAGCGGTATCTGCACATGTACGGGCTGACCCCGGAGGCCTTCGGGCATGTGGCGGTGATCGACCGGAAGTGGGCGGCGACGAACCCGGCGGCGTATTTTCACGGCCGCCCCATCACCCTCGCCGACCATGCGGCCTCGCGCTGGATAGTCGAGCCGCTCCGGCTGCTGGACTGCTGCCAGGAGACGGACGGCGGCCAGGCGATCGTGGTCACCTCGGTGGAGCGGGCCCGCGACCTGCCGCACCGGCCGGCCGTCATCGCGGCGGCCGCCCAGGGCGCGGGCCGCGGCCAGGAGCAGATGACCAGCTTCTACCGCGACGACCTGACCGGCCTGCCGGAGATGGGCGTGGTGGCCCGCCAGCTGTGGCGGACGTCGGGCCTGGGGCCGGCCGAGGTGGACGTGGCGATCCTGTACGACCACTTCACACCGTTCGTGCTGATGCAGCTGGAGGAGTTCGGGTTCTGCGGGAAGGGGGAGGCGGCGGAGTTCGTGGCGGAGGAGAGGCTGCCGATCAACACGCACGGAGGACAGCTCGGGGAGGCGTACCTCCATGGGATGAACGGGATAGCGGAGGGGGTGAGACAGCTGCGCGGGACGGCGGCGAACCCCATACCCGGGGCGGAGCGGGTCCTGGTGACGGCCGGCACGGGCGTGCCCACGTCGGGCCTGGTCCTGGCCTCGGACAACTGACCGGCATCCGCCCGCCCAGGCATCCATCCACCCCCACCCCGGAGCGCCGCCCCCCAGGGGTCATCCCGCAGTAGTCCGGCCCCGTCCGTCCACCTTCAGGAGGTGGAGTCAGCCCCACCCCTACAACCTGAGGCGGACTCGCCTTCGGGACCTGCGGCCGATGAGCCGGAGGTGCCCTCGCTCATAGCGTGGAGCCATGACCACACCCGTCTGCACCAGCGCTTCGACCGCCGCCAACCCGGCGACGCAGACCCTGTCGTACCCGTCGTTCGCCTCGTACGTCAGGGCCCGGCAGCCGGTGCTGCTGCGCACCGCCCGGTCGCTGACCGCGAACCCGAGCGACGCGGAGGACCTGCTGCAGACCGCGCTCACCAAGACGTACGTCGCCTGGGAGCGGATCGAGGACCACCGGGCGCTGGACGGCTATGTGCGCCGGGCGCTGCTGAACACGCGCACCTCGCAGTGGCGCAAGCGCAAGGTGGACGAGTTCGTGTGCGAGGAGCTGCCCGAGCCGGAGCCGCTGCCGGACGGGGAGGACCCGGCCGAGCAGCAGGCGCTGCACGACGCGATGTGGCGGGCGATCATGAAGTTGCCCGACCGGCAGCGGGCGATGGTCGTGCTGAGGTACTACGAGGACCTCAGCGAGGTCCAGACGGCCGAGGTGCTCGGGGTCTCGGTGGGCACGGTCAAGTCGGCGGTGTCGCGGGCGCTCGGGAAACTGCGCGAGGACCCTGAGCTGGGGCTTGTGCGGTAATGCGCCCGCCTGGGGCCGGTCGAGGGCCGACCTGGTGGCAATTGGGGGCCGGCGTGATGCGATCGATCATCGGCACCTAGTGACATACCACTCGGTATGTGCGCAGAATCAGCGGCAACCCCTACTACCGCGTAGGCAATGTCGCCCCGGGAGGACGCCGTGCTGAGCACCATGCAGGACGTACCGCTGCTGATCTCGAGGATCCTGACCCACGGGTCAAGCATCCACGGCACGTCACAGGTGATCACCTGGACAGGGGAGGCCGAGCCGCAGCGCCGGTCCTTCGCCGAGATCGGGGCCCGCGCGGCGCAGCTGGCGAACGCCCTGCGTGACGAGCTGGGCGTCCGGGGCGACGACCGTGTGGCGACGCTGATGTGGAACAACGCCGAGCATGTGGAGGCGTACTTCGCGATCCCCTCGATGGGCGCGGTGCTGCACACGCTCAACCTGCGGCTGCCTCCCGAGCAGCTGGTGTGGATCGTCAACCACGCGGCCGACAAGGCCGTGATCGTCAACGGCTCGCTGCTGCCGCTGATCGCCCCGCTGCTGGACAAGTTCCCGACGCTGGAGCACATCGTGGTGGCCGGGCCGGGCGACCGTTCCGTGCTGGCGGGTGCCGCCGCGCAGGTGCACGAGTACGAGGAGCTGATCGCGGGCCGGCCGACGACGTACGACTGGCCGGAGATCGACGAACGCCAGGCCGCAGCCATGTGCTACACCTCCGGCACCACCGGTGATCCCAAGGGCGTGGTGTACAGCCACCGTTCGATCTACCTGCACTCCATGCAGGTCAACATGACCCAGTCGATGGGGCTGACGGACCAGGACACCTCGCTGGTCGTAGTGCCCCAGTTCCACGTCAACGCCTGGGGTCTGCCGCACGCGACCTTCATGACCGGCGTGAACCTGCTGATGCCGGACCGCTTCCTGCAGCCCGGCCCGCTCGCCGAGATGATCGAGAGTGAGAGGCCGACGCACGCGGCCGCCGTCCCGACCATCTGGCAGGGCCTGCTCGCCGAGCTGACCGCGAAACCGCGCGACGTCTCGTCCCTCACCCAGGTCACCATCGGCGGCTCGGCCTGTCCGCCCTCCCTCATGGAGGCCTTCGACAAGCTCGGCATGCGGGTCTGCCACGCCTGGGGCATGACCGAGACCTCGCCGCTGGGCACGGTCGCCCGCCCGCCGGCCCACGCGGTGGGCACGGACGAGGAGTTCGCCTACCGGCTCACGCAGGGCCGGTTCCCGGCCGGGGTCGAGGCGCGGCTGAGCGGTCCCGGTGGCGAGCGGCTGGCCTGGGACGGCGAGTCGGCGGGCGAGCTGGAGGTCCGCGGTCCCTGGATCGCCGGCGCGTACTACAACGGCCCGGACGGTGAACCCCTGCGCCCGGCGGACAAGTTCAGCGAGGACGGCTGGCTGAAGACCGGTGACGTGGGCACCATCTCCCCGGACGGCTACCTCACCCTCACCGACCGGGCCAAGGACGTCATCAAGTCCGGCGGCGAGTGGATCTCCTCGGTCGACCTGGAGAACGCGCTGATGTCCCACCCGGACGTCGCCGAGGCCGCGGTCGTCGCCGTACCGGACGAGAAGTGGGGCGAACGCCCGCTCGCCACCGTCGTGTTGAAGGAGGGCTCCACGGCCGACTTCGCGACCCTGCGCGCCTTCCTGGCGAGCGACGTCTGCAAGATCGCCAAGTGGCAGCTCCCGGAGCGCTGGACGATCATCGAGGCGGTGCCGAAGACGAGCGTCGGCAAGTTCGACAAGAAGGTACTGCGCAGGCAGTACGCGGAGGGGGAGTTGGACGTCACCAAGCTCTGACCGGGTTCGACGGCGGCTGTCGTACGGCCGTGAAGATCGCCGTACGACAGCCGCCGCCGCGGAACCCGTTCCCGCGGGGCGTCAGTTGGTGCCGATCCGGGCGAGCAGGTCGACGATCCGGGCCTGGACCTCGTTGCTCGTGGACCGTTCGGCGAGGAACAGGACGGTCTCGCCGGAGGCCAGCCGCGGCAGGTCGGCCTGGTCGACGGCGGCGGTGTAGACGACGAGCGGGGTGCGGTTGAGCTGCCCGTTCGCCCGCAGCCAGTCGATGATCCCGGCCTGCCGCCGATGCACCTGCATGAGGTCCATGACCACCAGATTGGGCCTGAGCTGCCCGGCCAGCGTCACCGCATCGGCATCACTCGCGGCCCGCGCCACCTGCATCCCG
The DNA here is from genome assembly GCF_040643775.1 of Streptomyces sp. NPDC047081. Classification (NCBI taxonomy): domain Bacteria; kingdom Bacillati; phylum Actinomycetota; class Actinomycetes; order Kitasatosporales; family Streptomycetaceae; genus Streptomyces; species Streptomyces sp. NPDC047081. Next base: position 131,464 of record NZ_JBEYUY010000012.1, read on the forward strand.
CGTCGCTCCAGCGTCGCGGTCAGCGCCAGCGCGATCTCCGCGTGCTCCTCGATCAACAGCACGCGCGGCGGATGCTGCTCACTGTCCCGAGGCGCAAGGGCCTTCAGGAGTACGGCGGGGTCGGCGCCGTAGGCGGCCTCGCGCGTCGCCTGCCCCAGCCCCGCCGTGACCATGACCGGCACCTCGGCGGCGACCGCCGCCTGCCGCAGCGACTGCAGCGCGGTCCGCGTGATCGGCCCGGTCAGCGGGTCCACGAACAGCGCGGCCGGGAAGGCCGCGATCTGCGCGTCGACCTCCTCGCGCGAATGCACGATGACCGGCCGGTACCCGCGATCGCTCAGCGCCTGCTGGGTCGTCACGTCCGGCGCGGGCCACACCAGCAGCCGGCGCGGGTTGTCGAGCGGCTCGGGCGGCAGCTCGTCGTCCATCGGCATCGGCCGCGGCGGATCGGCGACCTCGATCGCCCCACCGGGCCCGTCGAGCGGCTCGGGCCCCTCGGCGGCGTTCTCGTCCGGTGCCCCTATGGCGTACGACCGCCCGGCCCCCTCGGTCATCGGCGCGAGCCGCGACTGCCCGGCGAGCGAGGGCTGCGCCTGCGCCTGCGGCTGCCCGGCCAGGGACGGCTGCTGCTGTGCCTGCGCGGGCACCTGCTCGGCGGTCGGATGCGGCCGGGCGGCCTGCTCCTGCCCCGAGTCGGTCCGCTGGCCCAGCTTGCGACGGCGGCCGGAACCGCCCGGGTTGTGCGGCGCGGGCGTCGCAGTCGGCTGCTGCACCTGCGCGGCCTGCCGCGTGAACGGCACCCCCTGCCCCAAGGTCCGAACGCTGATCGCCCGCCCCTGAGTGGAGTTCGGATCAACGGCAGCGGCATCCGCCTCGGCGGGCAGCGGCTGAGCGACCCGCGCCTGCGCCTGAGTTTCGGCGGGCTGCGGTGTGTTGGGGGCGGGGGTGGCCTGCGCGGGCTGCGGGACACCGGGAGCCGGGGTCGCCTGCGCGGGCTGCGGGGGTACGGGGGTGCCGGCAGCGTCGGTCGCCGGTACGGGGGCGCCCGCGCCGGCCTCGGCGGGGAGGGGGTGGCCGGGGGCGGCCTGGGCTGCGGCTTGGGCGGTTTGTGCAGGCAGGGCGGGCTGCCCTGGGACCGGCTGACCAGGGGCCGGCTGCCCGCCCGGAGCGACGGTGCCCTGCGCCGGGACGGCCGTGGCCGCGGGCTGCTGAACCTGAGGAACGGCCTGACCAGCCGCCGTACCACCTTGAACAGCGGCCTGGGCAGTGGCCGGCGCAACGCCCTGCACACCCGCCTCCTGCGCCTGAACCCCCTGCGCGGGCGTCCCGGCCGCCGCGCCCGGCTGCGCCCCGGCGCGTCGACGGCGACCCGTCGGTGCGGTGGTGGGGTGCGGCTGGGGCGGAGTGTGGTCGCCGGACTGATCGTGCGGTACGGCGTCGTGCCGCCCGTCCTCGATCAGCGCGTCACCGGAGAGGCCCTGACCGCTCTGCCCGGGGAGCTGGGGCTGCCCGGGCACCTGGGCCTGACCACCGGGAACCTGGACCTGCGCCGGGAGTTGGGGCTGGCCGGGAACCTGAGCCTGGCCGCCGGGAACCTGAGCCTGGCCTGGGAGCAGAGGCTGGCCCGGGACCTGGATCTGACCCGGAAGCTGAGGCTGCCCGAGAGCCTGGCCCTGCGGCGGAACCGGGGCCTGTCCAGGAACAGGAACGTGACCTTGCGGCGGAACCGGCATCTGCCCCGGAACCTGCCCCTGCACGGGCACCGCCTGAGCCTGCCCCGGAATCTGCGGCTGCACCTGTCCCTGTGTCTGCCCACCGGGCCCGCCCGGAACCCCAGGTACGGGAACCCCAGGCACGCCACCCGGCACACCCTGCACCCCACTCGGCGCCCGGTCCGCCTCCGCGGGCGGCAAGGCGAACACCGTACGGGGACCAGCCTCCTGCGCGGCGGCACGCTCATTCGCGGCGGCCAGCGCACGCCGACGCCGCCCCGTCGGCTGGCCACCCTCGACCGGAACCGGCGGGTTGGCCAGGACAGGCTGATTGGCGGGAACCCCCTGGCCACCCGCACCCGCCCCCGAAGCCGGCGCCATCGACTGATCGTCGGCGGCCGACCCGGCCGGCAGCGCCGCAGGCAGGGCGTGCTGTTCGCCGCCATGCCGGGCACGCCGTCCACCGGCCGCGGCGTTCGCGCCTTGCGGCGACACCGGCACACCCTGCGGCGGTACGGTGCCACCGAGCCCCGTACCGACGGCCGCGGCCCCCGCCGCATGCTCGGCGGCCGTAACCACCGCACCCTCGGCGGCGACCCCGTCACCAGCGCCCTCGGCCGACCGTCCGCGTCGCCGCCCCGTCCCGCCGGCCACCTCCACGGCGCTGCCCGTGGCGGCCGCCGCGGCCGCCGACTCCTCGACCGCGCGCCGCCGGCGCCGCCCGGTGGGCACACCGGCCTCGCCCTCGGGCGCCGTAACCGCGTCCGCGCCCTCCCCCGGGGCCTCGCTCTCCAGGAAGGCGTCGACAGAGGACCGCCGGGCCCGCCGCCGTCCGCCGGACGTCTCCTCGGCCTCGGGAACCTCGACGGGCGCCTCGACCGGAACGGCCCCGGCCCCACCGCCGATCGGCACCTCCAGGACGTACGCGCTGCCGCTCATGCCGGGCACTTCATGCGTCTGCAGCACACCACCATGAGCCCGCACGATCCCGCGCACGATCGGCTCGTGCACCGGGTCTCCCCCGGCGTAGGGCCCGCGCACCTCGATCCGTACGACTTCACCGCGCTGCGCCGCCGCGACCACGACCGTGTTGTCCATGTAACCGCCCGCCGACACGGGCGCGTTGCCGGTCGCGTCGACGCCGGCGACGTCCGCGACGAGGTGGGCGAGCGCGCTCGCGAGGCGCTGCGGGTCGACCTCGGCCTCGATGGGCGGCGCGTGCACGGCGAACTGCACGCGCCCCGGCCCGATCAGCTCGACGGCCCCGTCGACGCCCGCCGCGACGACGGCGTCGAGCATCACCTTGGTACGACTGATCTGCTCACTGCCGACATCGAGCCGCTGATACCCGAGGACGTTGTCGATCAGAGTCGTGATCCGCGAATAACCGGCGGAGAGGTGGTGCAGCACCTGGTTGGCCTCGGGCCACAACTGCCCGGCGTCGTCGGCGGCGAGCGCGGCGAGTTCGCGGCGCAGTTCGTCCAGCGGGCCGCGCAGGGACCGCCCGAGCAACGTCGACAGCTGGTCGTACCGCGCGGCGAGCGCCTCGTAACGGTCGGCCTCGCGCTCTCCGAGGGCGGCGTAGCGCTCCTCGCCGGCGGCGAGTTCCTCGTCGTGCTGTTCCTGCAGGTCCTCGATCTCGGTGACGTGCTTCTGGCGCAGGGCGGTCAGCTCGGAGGCGTGGTCCTCGTCGAGCCGCTCCAGTTCCTCGGCGTGCCGCTTCTCCAGCGCGGCCTTCTCGGCGAGGAGGGCGTCGTACGGCCGCCGGTCGGTGAAGGTCATCACGGCGCCGACGAGCTGGTCGCCGTCGCGCACGGGCGCGGTCGTGAGGTCGACGGAGACCTTCTGCCCGCCCTTGGCGAACAGCACCTGCCCGCGCACCCGGTGCTTGCGCCCGGAGCGCAGGGTGTCGGCGAGCGGCGACTCCTCGTACGGGAACGGCGTGCCGTCGGCGCGCGAGTGCAGCACGAGATCGTGCAGCGCCTTGCCGCCGAGGTCGCTGGCCCGGTACCCCAGTATCTGAGCGGCGGCGGGGTTGACGAGCACGATGCGCCCGTCGGTATCGGTCCCCACGACCCCCTCGGCCGCGGCCCGCAGAATCATCTCGGTCTGCCGCTGCGACCGCGCGAGCTCGGCCTCGGTGTCGACGGTCCCGGTCAGATCGCGTACGACGAGCATCAGCAGCTCGTCGCCGCTGTAGCCGTAACCGTCGTAGGCCTGCTGCCCGTTCTCCAGATTGGCGCTGGTGACCTCGACGGGGAACTCGACGCCGTCGGTCCGCCGCGCGATCATCCGCGTCGGCTTGGTCCGCCCGGCCGGGTCCATGTGATCGGGCCGCCGCATGGACCCGGGAATGAGCTTGGAGTCGAACTGGGGCAGCAGATCAAGCAGCCCGCGCCCGACGAGCGCGGTCCCGGGCGCCTCGAAGGCCTCAAGCGCGATGGTGTTCGCGTTCACGACGGTCCCATTGGCGTTGACCAGCACCAACGCATCGGGAAGCGCGTCGAGTATGGCTGCGAGGCGAGCAGCGCCTCGGGATGGCCTGCTGCTCACGAGACGCTTCCTCCCTGTTACCGCACCTTGCCGACCGCTCGGGCCATCTTGCCAACCTGCCCGCGACGTGTCACGCGAGGGAGTCTAAGCGCAGTGCCTGCGCTCGCGGCGCCGGATGAGAGGGAGGTCGCACGACGAAGTGAAGCAGAACGTGTGACCGCATCACCGCCCCACCACCTGGCCTGCACACCACCCCACCCCCGACCAGCGGGAGACTCCCCGAGACCTTCGCGGGACCTTTACGGGGGTGGTGTCAACACGGTGCGCCGGTGTCAACACGGGGCGGGGGCTGTGCGCGGGAGTGGTGCGCGGGGGCTGTGCGCGGGAGCTGTGCGGCGGGCGGGTGCTCATGGGTTCCTTTGGGTTGGGTTCCTTTGGTCTTTGCGCCGGCCGTTACCACCGCAGCTGTTCCTGGTGCTTACGACAGTCCTCGCGGACGGTGCTTACGACCGTCCTTGCGGACGCAGGTCGGGCAGCAGCGGTACGAGTCGGTCCCACCGTGCGATCTGGCAGCCGTCGCTGCGGTCGTACGAGGCGTTGACGCGCCGTCCGGCCCAGACGCCGGTGACGTGCGCGGTGGCGGGGCCGCCGTACTGCATGGTGCAGATGCTGCCGCCGGGCACGGGGGCGAAGGTGTCGGTACCCCACCGGGTCCGCCGATCCAGCGCGGCACAGGCACCGGCCACGTCGGGGTGATCGCCGCTGCCGGGGTGGCAGTACAGCTGATACGTCCCGTCCTTGCCGCCGGCACCGCGCACGGTGACGGTGAGGTGATCACCGGGACGGTCCTCGTCGCGGGCGGGTGGGGGCGCGAGGGGGAGGAGGGAGGCGGGGGCGAGGTCCGGGCGGGTTGCGCCGGTGGGGGTCATGCCGGTGCGTGCGACGTCGGCGTGGGCGGCGGTGGGCACGACGGAGGAGGCGGTGGCGGCGGTGGCGATGAGAAGGAGGTGGGTGAGGCGGGGGCGGAGGGAGCGCTGGGAGCTGCGGGAACGGCGGTGGCGGCGGGGGTCGGAACGCGGACCGGGCTGAGGACTGCTAGGGGTGACCTGCAACATGACCTGACTAACGCGGGGAGGGGCGGGATGTTGCGCGGGGGTGGAGGCGGCTGCGGGTCCTGGGCCCGTACCCGCCGACGCGGTCACCGGTCCCCGATGATCGAATCACCGCTCCCCGCCACCCCGACCTAACCCCTCCACCAGCTTTGTCCCAGCCCTCCACCACCCCCGATCCCGCCTTCCACCACCCCACCGCCCCTGACAAGGCCTTTGCTCTGCGGCCCGCCTGCCTAGTACCGTGGAGGCCGATTGGTGACAGCACGCTCGACTGTGTCATCATCTGCACGCACCACTCGCGCTCGCGCGAGCGGCTGTGCTGGAGGCGTCGCCTAGTCCGGTCTATGGCGCCGCACTGCTAATGCGGTTTGGGCCTTAAAGCCCATCGAGGGTTCAAATCCCTCCGCCTCCGCGCTTGATCACCGAAGCCCCGGTCCACTCGACCGGGGCTTCGTCGTTCGCAGGCGGCCCGGAAGCGCGTTTCCGCAGCTCACAAGGGGTAGACCAAACGGATTTCACATGGCGGCGGCAGTCATGTAATGTTCTTCCTGTCGCCGCGAGCGGCCGAAAGGCCAGGAACCGGCGGAAAAACAAAACAAGCACTCGTAGCTTAACGGATAGAGCATCTGACTACGGATCAGAAGGTTGCAGGTTCGAATCCTGCCGAGTGCACAGCACGTCAAAGCCCCCTCGGGATCATCCCGGAGGGGGCTTTTCCGTGCCGTACAGCAGTGAAGTACAGCAACGGCCTCAGCCGGTACCGCCCATGGCATCAGACAGCTTGCCGAGGGCGGCGCGCACCTCTTCCTCACTCGCTTCCGCGTAGACCTCCATCGTCATGGCGATCTGCGAGTGCCGGAGGATGCGCTGAGCCACCTTGGGATGGACCTTCAGCGCGACCAGGAGCGAGCTACAGGTGTGCCGGGTGTTCCGGAGCGGGATGACCCGGAGGCCGGCGCGGCGGGCGCGCAGGGCGAACATGCGGGTCAGGTTGCCCGGTTCGATCGGCGTCCCGTACTTCGTGGTGAAGACCAGGCCGCGGGTGTCCTGCCAGAGCTCCCCGGCCGCCTTCTGGTCGCCGGTCTGCTGAGCGCGGCGCATGCGGAGCGCCTTGAGGCAGAACTCCGGGAGGGGAAGGAAGTCGTCGGACTCCTCCGTCTTGGTCTCCCGGTGGAGGATCTGTCGGCCCGCGCGCTGGATCTGGTGATCCACGTACAGCTCACCCGTCTCGAAGTCGATCGACTTCCAGGTGAGGCCGAGGACTTCACCACGGCGGAGCCCGAGGCAGAGCACCAGGACCCAGGCTGCGAACAGCGGATCTTCCCGGGCGAGGGCATCGGCGAGGAAGCGGCCCGCCTCGACGACGGACCACGGCTTGATACGGCGCCGACGAGGTTTCGGGACTTTCACCAGCGAGGCCACGTTCTTGCTGATCTCCTCCTCGGTCACAGCGTGAGTGAGCGCGGCGCGGAGCGCGTCACGGGCTGCCTGGATCACGCGTCGGGACGGGTACGCCTCGCAGCAGTCGCCGATGGCGCAGCAGCGCTGCCGATCCTTGGGCCGCTTGGCATCTTTGCCCTGCGCGCAGCACTGGCAGATGCCGGCCAGCTTGGTCAGCCACTCGCGCACGTCCCGGACGGTCAGCTTGTCGAGCCGCTTCGCGCCCAGGTGAGGAGCGATGTAGAGCCGTACCGAGCCCTCGTACGAGACGTACGACAGCGGGGCGAGGTTGGGCTTCACGATCGAGTCGAGCCAGTAGGTGAGGAAGGCCTGCACCGTGCGGTGGCGGGTCTGGACCGGGCCCTTGGCGGCCTCACTGTGGAGTTTGATCCACTTCTCGTGGGTGTCCTCCCGAGTCTTGCCGTAGACGTACTTCCGCTTGCGGTCGCCGTCGGGGGTGGTGACCCAGACGTAGGCCGCGAAGCCGTTCTTGTAGGGGTAGATGGACCCTTCGCCGTTGGCGCGTTTCCCGCTCATGCCGCCCACCCCTCGGAGTCGGCCGCGCAGCGGTTCACGTACTCGTCGACCCAGGCAGGGAGGATGCGCCGGTTACGGCCGACCTTGACGGAACGGATCTCGCCCGCGAGGACGAGCGCTTTGGTCTTGGAGAGGCCGAAGCCGAGCATCTCGGCGACCTCGGCGGTCGTGTGCCACTTGCGGTGGATCGTCACCGTGGTCACTTGGTCGGTTCTCCTTCGGTTCCGGGGGCGGGTTCGAGGGATGCGGCGAGCCAGGATTCGGCGGAGGAGAGGCCGGTTCCGGCGAAGACCCAGTGGGCGAGGACGTACGTCGTGTTGTGCGGGCCAGGTGTTGGGCGGGTGTCGTGTTGCGCGCGGCGCCATTCGGCGCGGGCGGTGCGGAGGGCGCCGAGGGTGGTGGAGTAGCGGCGGGATTTGGTGGAGAAGTGGCCGCGGAAGCCGAGCATGTGAGCCCAGGCTCGGAGGCGGAGGTGTTCGAGGCTCTTGCGGGCGCCGAGGTCCCAGGCGGTTCGGATGAGGTGGCGGGCGTGGTCGCTGATGTCGAGCTGGGCGAGTTCGGCGGCGAACTTCAGGGGGCGGTCGAGAGCTCCCGTGGCCGTCTCGGCGCCCTTGGTGGCGTACTTGGCGATGTACGCCGCTACGGCCCGCTCGGTGAGTTCCTGGCCGTCGTTGAAGTCGGCGGAGCGGATGGTGCGGACGTCGAGTTGGCGGCCGAATGTGAAGGTGTGGGCGTAGTTGTCGATGACCGGGCCGTCGACGCGGACCTTGGAGGTCGCGGTGCGGATGGCGTCGGTGAGCAGGTCGGCGGTGGCCCAGGGTGGGGGTGGGGTGTCTCCGCCGGTGGGGCCGTCGATGCGGATGACGGCGTGGAAGTGGACGGCGCCGCGTTTCTGGTACTCGGCGACCTTGGCGAAGGACACGCGGGCGTGGTCGCGGAGGCGGCGCTGGGAGAGGCCCGCGCGCTTGGCGACTTCGCGGCGCAGGTAGGTCGAGAAGCGCCGCCAGAGGGCGCCCGCGTGGGCGTTCCAGAGCACGGCCGCTTCGTAGTCGTAGGTGTCGGGGTTGAGTGGGGTGCCGAGGGCGTCGTCGTCCTGGTCGTGGTGGAGGCCGCAGCGGCAGGGACGGCCGTTGGAGGGGCGGTTGTGGACCTGGCCGAAGCTCGGGGCGGTGAAGGTGGCGAAGACGCGGGGGTGAGCGGCGACTTCTTCCGGGGTGCCCTTGCCGCCGCGTAGGCCTGCGGTGATCAGGTGGAAGGTGTCGCGGCGGTAGACCTCGGCGCAGGCCGGGCAGCGGGTGGTGCGGCGGTTGTTGCAGCGGACGAGGAGTTGGCCGGCGGGGAGGTCGGTCGAGTCGAGGTGGCGGAGGACGGCGCCGATCTCGCCGGTGGCGGTGTCGACGTCGTACTCGGTGCGGTGGCCGTCGAGACGGATGGGGTGGGTGCAACCGCCGAGTGTGGAGAGCTGGCGGAGGATACCGGGGAGGGTGCCTTGTTCGGCCAGGTTCGTGAGTTCAGGGAGTGGGGCCGGGGTGGGGCGGGCGAAGATGACGGTTCTCCTTCTGGCTGGCTCGGTCGGGAGGAAGGGGCCCCGGGGCGGCGAAAGACTTGGTCGTGTGCCGTCGCCCCGGTGGCCGGGTGCGGAGTTCTAGCGGCGGTTCTGGTCGCGGAGCAGGGAGCGCAGGACCACGGCTGCGACGGATACGGATATGGCCGTGACGGCGACGGCGGCCAGGAGCGCGGTGAGGACGACGCCGCCGACGAGCACGACCGCGATGGTGTTCTTGTCGATCGAGATCGACGGGAGTAAGCGCGGGATGGGCGCCGGGTGGCTCGGTGTGTGGGTGTGCGCGGGCGGCGGGGTGGGGTTGTCGGGGTACTTGGGCAGGAACACGGCCGGGGACTCCTTATCTACTCGTCTAGTCATGTGAGCCGTTTATGACGTCCACGCCGGACCGTGTGCCGGACTCGACGGCGGGCGCCATGAAGGTGTGGGAGAGCCAGAAGCCGAAGAGGGCGATCAGGACGACGACCCAGGTGCGGACGCCGAGGAACTTGACCGCACCCCAGGCGAAGAGGCCGAGGACGAACACGAGCGGGAGGCTGACGGTCACGGGGTGGCGGGTCCTTTCAGCGGACGGGGCAGCGGTGGGTGCGGGCGGCCAGTTCGGCGGCGGCGCGGCTGTCGTAGTCGGCGGAGAAGCCGCAGCGCGGGGCGGTGCAGGCGGCGGTGTGCTTCTCGCGGCCCCGGTCGTCGTAGGCGGTGGCGACCTGGACGGGGCCGATGCGGGTGACGTTGCGGAAGCGGCGGTTGGCGGTCATGTGGGGGTTCTCCCTTCAGAGTTGGGCGGCGATGGCTTCGGCCATGGAGGCGGGAACGCCGAGGCGGGCGCGGAGGGTTGGGGTGTCGATCGGGGTCCCGGTGCGGGTGTGGTGTTCGGCGGCGACCTTGCGGGCGTGGCCGATCAGGGCGGCCGGAACCGGGACGGCGGGACGTTCGGGCGGTGGCACGAGGGCCGGTTGGGCGGCTGGCTCGGAGGCGGCTACGGGCGTGTGCTCCTGGTTCTCGATGACCTCGACGTTGGGCTCGGCGTCGTGGTCCGGTGACGTCGTGGGGGCGGTGTGGGCGAGGAGGGTTCCGCCGAGGAAGGCGACGGCGGGCCAGCCCGCGACGAGGATGCGCAGCCAGGCCGGCACGTCGGTCATGTCGAGCAGTCCGGCGGTGGCGACGTTGGCGCCGAGGGACGCGGTCAGGGCGATGACGAACCAGCACCACGAGGACGCCTTCGCTCCCCCGGAGCGCAGCCGACGCCAGGCGGCGACGAGCAGCAGGTCGACACTGATCGGGTAGGCCCAGGCTTTCCATCCGTCCTGTCCGGCCGCCGCAGCGATGTCGTGCAGGTGGGCGAAGGACAGCGCGGCGGCGATGAGCGCCTGGACGAGCACCGCGTCGACGCGTGCCAGCAGGGCGCGCATGATGCGGCTCCTTTTCGGGTTCACGCATGGGAGGGGTAGGGACGTGGCGTGAGGCGGTCACGCCGACCGGGGTTGGGCGGAAGGTCAGTCGGTCACCGGGCGCGGCTTCACGACCGGAGCCGGGTCCGGGGCCTCGACCGGTCGTACGGGTACGTCGGGCCGGAAGGGCTTGAGCGCGGGCAGGTCGGGGACCAGGTGCGCGGAGTCGCGGCAGATCTCGGCGGCGTCGCCGAGGGAGAGGTACGGGGTGCGGATGCGGGACCAGCCTCCGGAGGTGTCACCGGCGACGGCGAGGCCGGGGCGTTCGGGGGCGATGGCGCAGGCGGCCATGACGGCTTCGGGTGCGATGTCGCCGAGGGCCATCTTGGCGGAGGCTTCGTCGTTGACGCGGTGGCAGACGCGGCCGGTGAGCTGGGCGCGGAGCATGGTGGCGCCCTTGCCGAGTTCGGCGCCGAAGCGCTGCCCGCACACCTCCAGATAGATGCCGGCGGCGCGGCCGAGTTGGGCGAGGCGGATGAGCTGGGTGACCATCTCGTCCCTCCGGTCCTCGTCCTTCCTGGTGGCGATGAGGAAGAGTTCGGCAACCTCGTCGACGAACAGCACGATGGGGGTGGGGCGTTGGTGGTCGGGCAGGCCCCAGATGTCCGAGGTGATCTCCTCGTCGGGGGTGTCCGGGGCGATGCCCTGCCGGGCCTTGATCAGGTCGTATCGGTCCTCCATTTCCTTGACGAGTACGGGCAGCAGCTCGGCCGCCTGCTCCGGGTCGGTGGCGAGCGCTGAGAGCCGGGTCGCGAACGGCGCCAGTTCCACACCGCGCTTGCAGTCGATGCCGACCAGGGCGACCGGTTGCGGGGCGAGTCCGGTGATGAGGTGGCGCAGGTACATGGACTTGCCGGACAGCGTTGCACCGAGGGTGAGTTGGTGCGGGATGGTGCGGTAGTCGCGCACGAAGGGCGTGGCGTCCTCGCGCAGCGCGACCGGGATGCGCAGGTACCCGCCGCCGACCTTGCGGGGCATACGGACCTTGCGCAGGACGTCATATCCGACGAGTCGGAGTTCGACGACACCGGGCTTGACGGTGGTGACGTAGACGGCGTGAACGCCCCAGGCGTGCCGCAGCCGTTCGGCGGAGGCGGCGACGTCGGCGGGTTCCTGGCCCGGCGCGAGCCGTAGCCGGATGCGCAGCCCGGTCGAGGTGGGCCGGATGAGGCCCCGGCGCGGCGGGACTGGCCGCACCTCCCGGTTGGTGGTGGCCTTGACCGCCAGGACCCGCAGCCGCGAGGGCGCCACGGTCAATCCGCAGGCCTCCATGACCGAGCCGTACGAGCCGAGGAGCTTGGCCGTGGATATCGGCAGGCCGATGGTGGACCAGTACACGCCCGGGTGCTTGGCCCGGGTGTAGGCGGCCCCGCCGCCGAGCGCGGCGAGGGGACCACCCACCTCCAGAAGCGTCGTCAGGTCGGACATCAGGCGGCGGCCCCCGCAGCGGCCGGGAACGCGACCGGGGTGACGGCGGCGGCGCGGAAGGCGATGCCGTGCCGCTTCTGCCCGTTGAACACGGACTCCCACGGCCGGGCCACCAGCCCCGGCAGCGAGACCGGCGCCCCGAGGATCAGCCCCTCGGACACACCGCTCTCCGGAACGGTGACCTTGATCAGCGACGACTCGCCGTCCTCGATGTGGACGACCCCGATCGTCATCAGCGCCTCACCGCTGACGGCGTCCTTGGCGATCTCGCCCGTCTGACGGTCGCGGACCTTGGGCTCGGGAGCCTCGGTCAGCAGGATCGTCGCGGCCGAGGTCTCAACACGGATGGTACGCAAGGCAGTTTTCCTATCTACTCGTCTATACATGTAGTGATCTGCGGACCCGATTGCCGGGAACGCGTGGACCACCCTGCCACACAACTTGCCCACTCGTCTATACGAGTATGCACGTTGGGGTGTACGAGTTCGGGAGAACGTCCCCGCGCACCACCGCAAACCATGACGATCAGGTCGCAGGAAGCTGGTACGACAGCACGTATGCGTCAGCCGCCATGACCGTGTCGCAGACCTCGACGGCCCGCCCCTCGGTGTCGAAGGCGGTCCGGATGAGGTGGATGACCGGGACGCCGGAGGCCAGCCTGAGCGTCTTGACCTCGGCCGGCGAGGGCATCCGCGCCCGGATCTCCTCCTCGAAGTGGTCGAGGCGGTGGCCCAGTTCTTCGAGGCGGGCATAGATGCCGCCAGGTCCGGGGTTGGGTTCGGCGATCTGCGTGCCGCGCGCGATGTCGAGGGGCAGGAAGGAGGTGGCGAACTCGACCGGCCGCCCGTCCAGCAGATACCGCCGTCGACGGGCGAGCACCCGCCGGACGGACCCGAGCCGCGCGGAGACGTCGGGACTGGCCTTCTCTTCCTGGACCTCAAGGCTGTCGACCTGGGGGTGACTGCCGGCGGCGTCGGCCTCGACGATGAAGGCGGACTTGCCCTGCTCCCGATGCCGCCGCGCGAACCTGTCCGAGGCCAGGCGCCGCACAGGGGGCCGTGGTCGGACGAAGACGCCCTTGCCGTGCTCGGCGTGCACGAGCCCTTCCCCCTGGAGGATGGAGAAGGAGTTGCGGACCGTCATTCGGGATACCCCGTAATGCTCGACGAGGTCGGCCTCCGAGGGCAGCTTGTCGCCCTCGTGGAATCGCCCACGGTCGATGGCCTCGCGCAGCTGGTCGGCGATCTGGCGGAAGACCGCACGATCACTCGTGGGGTCGAGGTCGCCGAGGAGGCCGGAAGGAAGAGGGCTCACGCGTACTCCTTTAGGTATCTAGACGTGTGGGCGAGTCTTGTTGCTACGGTGGAGAGCCTAGCCAGCCGAGAGGGCCGAGGAACGTGAGCATGGACCGTCCGCACTCCGTGAGCGTCGCCGGAGTGATCGTTGACGCCCAGAACCGGGCCCTCTTGATCCAGCGCCGCGACAACGCCAAGTGGGAACCCCCGGGCGGCGTCCTCGAACGCGAGGAAACCATCCCCGAGGCCCTGCAACGCGAAGTCCTCGAAGAAACCGGCATCAAGATCGCCCTTCCGGCGACCCTGACCGGCGTCTACAAGAACATGACCGGCCTGATCGTCTCGCTGGTCTTCCGCTGCCAGGCAGCCGACGGCACACCCACCACCGGTTCCGAAACCCGCGCGCTGCGCTGGGCCACCCGCGAAGAAGTCTCCGACCTCGCCGACGAGGCGTACGCGATCCGCGTCCTGGACGCACTCGACTCCACCGACGGGACATCCCCGCCGGCCATCCGCGCTCACGATGGCGTGAAACTCGTCTAGCCCGAACCCGCTGCACATGGCGGCCTACCAGCACGAAGGAACTTGTATGCACGAGTATACGAGTACAGCCCGGGTCTGGGGGCTCACTTGCCCAGGTTTCCCGGAAGAGGTCAGCAGGGCCCGCCGCTGGACGCGCGACATCCTGCGCGACTCGCCCTTGGCGGAGGACGCGGAACTGATCGTGAGCGAGCTGAGCGCGAACGCGATCCTGCACACGGCCAGCGGGGGCGACCGTGGCAGCTTTCACCTGGCCCTGGCGGTATCAGCGCAGGCAGTCGCCTTGTCAGTGACGGACGAGGGAGGCACGGGCACGGCCCCCAAGGTCGAGCACCAGGACCAGGAGGCCGAGCACGGCAGAGGCTTGGGCATGGTCAGCGCGATCGCCCACCGGGTCGTGGTCCACGACAGCGACAACGGCCACACCATCACCGCGGAGCTCTTCACCGACACCCGCAGGGGAGGCCACCCATGCTGACGGACAAGCCCCTGCCCGGCTTCTGGTGCGAGTGCTGGACCCAAGACCTCACCGACGACACCGAACGACCGACGCTCCACGCCTCCTTCGACGCCTACACCGCCACCCAGGCCGACCGATGGGTCGCGACCACACTCCGCACCATCACGCCGGCCCTGGACCCGGACGCTTCCGACCAGGCATGGCACTGGCTCTACTCCAGCCGCATCAAGACCAGGCGAGCACTCTTGAGCCTCGAACCCTGCGCGGTGTCAGTGACCCAAGCCAACACCCGCATCACGTGGACGATCCGGCCCGTACGCTTCCTGCCGCTCGCACATCGTCAGAGGATCGAACTGCCAGCCTGCGCACACGACTTCAAGCCCCACACGTCCGACTGAGTTACAACTTTCTCTACTGGTTCAAGGCCCGCGCACGGCGCGGGCGCGCGCCGCCTCGACGGCGCGGCCTGCCTCTGTCTTCGCCCCGGCTGGCCGCGCCAAGGCGGCGCGCTGGCGAGCTGCGGGCATGAGGTGGGAGACACCCTCTGTGGCTGGGGCGGTCGGCTCCACGGCTTTAGGCAGCCACTTTGGGGCGAGCCTCTAAGATCATGGCCCCAACGTCGTGCTTTAACGGGCAGGTCCACAGACTGCCCGACTCGCCGGAAGCTTAAGGGGCCATGATCACTCGCCCCAAAGCAGCTCCAGCCCAAAGCCGTTCCACCGACCTTGCGGCCTAGCCAGCGCAGGCCGTCACCTGCAGTCGTTGGAGTCAGTCGGGGTAACGATTAGATTACAATCCTTCTGTTTCCCCTCGCTGCTGGATCACCCGCTGTTACGCTCCGTGATCGAAGATCAGCATAGCGACGGAGCGTAACAGCGGGTGATCCAGCAGCGACCCCTACCTGCTACGCTCCGTGATAATTGCTGATGAGGGGCGCCTTTAGGCGACGGCAAGTGCCCGATCGGTTGCGCCAGAGAAGTAACGAGAGTGGGTCTTCCGAAGGCTCGCGAGTGACGTCCCGGTCAAGACGACGATCTCAATGTCGTCGTGCCCACGCAGCTCTCGTTCAAGCTGAAACCTCGCGCGGACTGCCTGTCGGCCCTCTGCAGCTGAGAACTCTTGCTGAACGACTGTCTCGCCCGTGCGTCGGTTGTAGACAAGAAGGAAGTGCTTAAGTGCCCTCATGTTGACAGCCCTCCCGTGATGTCTTCCGTGGTTCGCAGCAGCTCGCGCAACTGGGCGAGAAGCGGGCGTTGAGCCTCCAGCGTAGCTTCTCGACCATCCCGCATGGCGTCGTCTGTGTAGGCGAAGCGCTCTTCTTCATACAGGTTAGCCGAGAAGTCCTCCAACATACGGATGATGTTGCCCACAGCTTCTCCGCCTGAATCCGGTGGCTCACCGTAGCGGATGCCGCGCCCGAAGATGTCGGCGATCCGCTCAAACACGTTGGCCCACAGGTCTTGGCTGAGGGTGCGCACCTGTACCTCTACGTAGCGGCCATCGATCGAGACGATGACGTGGACTGCGCGGTAGCCAACCATCGGATCGGTTCTACGGTCCTTGATGGAGCAAGTGTGGCCCTGCGCTTCGAAGCGTTCGATGATCCAGTCGCAGAGCTGGTCCTGCTCGGTGAGCGTGATATTGCCAGATACCCGGATGCCAGCGATGTCCTGGATGCGAGCCAGGTTGGTGCTTGCACCTCGTGCCTTGGCTCGTTGCAGCTTCTGTACCAAGGTGTCGGTGGTCTTCAGACGGTGCGTGACGCTGAGGGGCCAGTCCAGAGCGTCGCAGAGCTCATCAATGACACCTCGTGCGGCTGTGAGTAGCTCGCTGTAGTCGACGAGGAGTTCTTCAAGCTGTATGAGCGCTTCTTCGGGGGCCTCACCAGGCACCTCAAGGCGCTTGCCGAGTCTCTGCACCGCCGACTTGGACATCTGCATCGCCCAAACATATGGGATTCAGTAGGTAGATTGGCGGCACCACTGACATTGCCACGCGGTGAGGCCGTGAGCCGCGTGCCAGACCTGTGCCAGATCTGGCGGGGAATACCGGGGAACCAGCCGACCGCCCACCAGGCCCCGGCGCTGATTCACCGCAGGTCAGTCCCGGAGCAGGCCCCAAATACCCTTAGTTTCCCAAGCTCAGTGCTCTACGCCGTCGACACTGCCGCGGGTCCCCGTGTAGTGCTCGCCGTCGTCCCCGACAAGGTTCGCCGCCAGCTCTGCTGCGAGGTCGGCCAGGGCAACCCTGTCAACATCAGGGGCGTGTGCGCCGGACAGCGTCACACTTCCCTCGTACCAATGAAGCCCGACAGCGCCACCTCCCGGACTGATCCAAGTGAAGCCCGGCTGCCGACCGACGTCGACCAGGTCGAGGTACCCGTCCTCGCGGAGCTCTGGGCAGCGGTGAGCGAACGCGATCCACTCATCGAACGCGATCGGGTACTCCTCGCTGTCCATCCAGTGCGATGCCCGCGTGATGTGAAGCTCGTATCCCATGCCAGGGATCATTCACCATGGCTCTGACAGAGCCCCTTACCCACCGGGCTCCGTCTCAAGTTCCGTCTCATTCAGCCCCGTTCACGGCCGTTCAGGCGAGACCCGAAGCCGTCCCGACGCCGATGGCCAGCCGCCCCTGAACCCAGGTGAACGCCCCCGGACGACGTCCAGCACCCCACCACCACAGTTGGAAAGCGTGTCGGCGGTGCGAGGCTTCAGCAGATGTCTGGTCGTACAGGGCCCGGCTGGGATTGGCGGACGCCAGTGCACGCCACCAGCGTGCTGCCGTCCGCGTCGAGAAACAGCATGAAGATCCACGATCTGTCGGCAGTCCTGATCTGCCCCAGTCGAACCGGTCGGCTGTATAGGTCGAGGCGTTGCACAGCCCGAGCCAAGCCGGAGGTCTCGATCCCCCTCCGAAGGGTGTGACGGAGTCGGCGCCCGTAGACCGTCGCGAGCGATCTGGGTGACGTCGTTCCGTCCCAGACGACGTATGAAGCGCCGGCGCGGACTGCAGCGAGAGCGGCCGACGACGTGTCGTCGCCACCACCCAGCAGCCGTTCGAGCTGTTCCCGTTCCATGGCCGCACCCCCGGTCGGGATCCTGCTGTACAGCAACGAGGTACAGCAACCCCAGCAACCGCCAACACCGCACATCGGCCCTCAGGACCCTCCCCGCAGCCCCTATGCCCCCCGCTGACCGATCTCTGTAGAGCTACGGATCAGAAGGTTGCAGGTTCGAATCCTGCCGAGTGCACAGCACGTCAAAGCCCCCTCCGGATCATTCCGGAGGGGGCTTTGACGTGCCGTAGGGCAGCGAAGCACGGCCACAGGCGGTGAACAGCCGGCGTCGTTGGCGCTGCCGCCCATCACAGTGGACAGGATGCTGAGTCCGGTCCGCGCGTCCGTCAGTCCAGCCAGACGAGCATCGCGTCGTTCGCCTGGGCGGCAGCCTCGAAGAACTGTGAGAGGCCGTCGTACCAGGGACGCCCCCAGTCCAGCGAGCCGGGCTCACTCCATCCGAGGGGATACACCTCGGCGCGGGTCAGTTCAGCAGGGTCCACGCCAGTGATGAGCTGGGCATAGCTGGTGACCCGCAGAGCTTCCGCCGCGAGTTGGACCCGTTCAGGTCGCAGGTACCTCGGCGGCCCGTACCCCCAGTCCTCATCCTCGGCGAACGGTTCCTCACCGTGGATCACGTTCACGGGGAACTCGGCGCGCGCCAGCAGGAATCGGAGCAAGTCCCAGGTCTTGTAGGTGCTGAAGTGACGCGCCTCGGACGGCTCGGGCTCCGTCTCCTCCTCTGTGTCCTGAACCTTTTCGACGAAGTCCAGAGCCCAGTCGGGGTCTTGGATCGCCCGGTCCAGCTCAGCAGCCGTGACACGCAGGTACTCACCGATCATGCTCATGGCCGGAGACTAAAGGAGACCACTGACAACGGCCGTGGACGAGCCGTCTCAGATTCCGTCTCATTCGGCCCGGCTGGGAAGCGTGCGGGCAGCCAGGCCAGAGACTCAGGAGATGTTGTACCGGCTGCGGTAGAGCCATGACCTTCAATGGTCGGTCAGCCTGTGCCAAGGTTCATGGGAGCGCCTCCCCGATCGCAACGGCGTTGGCCCGAAGCGACGTTTGGCCCGTAGCCGTACCCGAGTCTCAGTGAAGCGGGGCGGCTCAAGGCGCTGTGTCGGCTGGGTACGGCGTCAGGCGCCCGCCCCCGGACCCCATCGGTCCGGCCCCACCCCTTTCCAGTCGATCCATGGCATCCCCGCGACCTCCGAAGGGTCGATCTCCAGGCCCGCTCGGCGGAGGAACTCGGTCAGGTCGATGATGTTGTGGGCCAGGCCGAGGAGTTCGCCGTCAGCGCGGACGCGGCGGCCGCCGGCGGGGGACGGTGGGTGGACGGTCACGCGTATCGGGGCGGACGTACCTTCCGGGTCGTCCGGGTCGTCCGGGTCGTACGGCCGTCCCGCGCTCCCGCCCGTCATTCGGTGGCCCCCGGTGACCGTTGCAGGTGCCTGCAGCAGTGCCGGTGGAGGTGGTGGCGGCGCAGCTCGGTGGGGAACGGTCGCATGACTGAATTCAAGCACGTGTTCGATTTATGCGTCCATCGCCGGGCGGGCCCGCAGAGCTGAGCCCTGCCCCGTCAGGCGAGCCCTGCCCCGTCAGCCGAGTTCCTCGGCCAAGCCGACGACGATGTCCTCAGGGCCGCGGACGTAGCAGAGCCGGTAGATGTTCTCGAACTGCTCCACCGTGCCGACGAGTTCCGCCCCGTGGGTGCGCAGGCGGGTGATGACGTCCTCGATGTCGTCGACGGCGAACATGATGCGGCGGATGCCCAGCGTGTTCGCGGGCGCGTTCTTCGGCTCGGGCTGGACGGCCTTCGGTTGGTGGAATCTCACCAGTTCGATCCGTCCGGGCGCGTCCGGGACCCGCAGCATCGCGACGTCCTGGCGTACGTCGTCGAGCCCGATGATCCGTTCCACCCAGCGGCCCTCGACCGGTCCGCTGCCCTCCAGTTCCATGCCGAGTTCGACGAAGAACGCGATCACCGCGTCGAGATCGTCGACCACGATGAGGACGTTGTCCATCCGCTTGATCGCCATGCTGGACCTCCTTCGCACCGAGCGGCCGGCCTCCCCGGTCACTCCGGCGTACCTGCCGCCTCTGCCGCCCCTGAGACGGAACCGACGAGCCATTCTCGACATCGACATGGGGAGGGGGCATGCCCTCGTCCGGTGGCGTCCGTTAGCGTCCGTCCTCGAAAGGCCCGGAGAGATTTCCGGGACTCGTGCGTTATGAGTAGTAGGCACTGACCCGAGAAGGGCCGATCTCGTGATCATCTTTGGCACCAAGGGATACCTGTACCAGCTCGCGATACTGACGCTGGTGTGCGGCAACTGCGGCAACCCCGCCGCGCACACCCTCAGGAAGCGCGTCACGAAGTTCACGCTGTTCTTCGTGCCGCTGTTCCCGCTGTCCACGAAGTACGCGACGCAGTGCACCTTCTGCGGCACCGAGCACAAGGTGACGAAGGAACAGGCCGAGCAGCTGCAGGCCCAGGCCGTCGGCGGCCCCGGCGCGCAGCCGTACGGCCAGCCGCAGCAGCCGCACCAGCACCCGGGCGTCTGAGAGGCCGACGGCATCGAAAAGGCCCCGGGAGATCTGGAGATCTTCCCCGGGGCCTCTTCCATCGGCGCTGGGTGGGCAGTTGAAAGCGGTCGCGTACGGGATCAAGCCGCCGCCTCCGCCAGGCGGTGGAACGCCTGCGTCGTGTTCGGGTGGGCGAGTTCGTCCAGGAGGTGGCGCCAGTCCGGGTCGCTGAGGGACGGGTGGGCCTGGTCCCAGGCGGTGAGCAGAGGGGCGAGGTCGTTCTCGTGCGGGGCCTTGGTCGCCTCGCCGGTCGTGGTGTTCGGCTTGGTGGGCTGCAGCGGCTTCATCGGGGTTCCCTTCCAGGAAGTGGTGGAGGCCTGGGCTCGATCGGTTCCTCGGTCCGTTCCTCGATGGGTTCTACGATGCCGTCGGCCGGCCCCTTGTCACCATGAAGCGTCCTACCGGAACGATGGTGGAGCTGGCCGTACCCCCGAGGGGGGCTGCCCTCCCCCTGAGGCTTCTCGGCACGCGCCAGAACTCGCGCGCCGTATCCCCTCCACCATACGTACCCTCGTGCGCGGGACGACGAAGGGTGAGGGGGGCTGCGGCGATGGGGCGGAGGCGTTACGTCGCCCGAGGCGTGCCCGGCGGATACCGGATCTGGGACAACCACGGCCGTCGCTGGTGGGGCGACCTCTACGAACTCTGCCCCGACGACCTCCTGACCGAGCTCAACGGGCCCGCCGACAGCACACGGATAGCCGCGCTGCTGAAGCGGTACCGGGCGCTGAAGCGGTGACCGGCCGGGCGGGGTTGGAGGGCGATACCCGTCAACCGGCATCCCGGCCGACCTGACCCCACTCCACCTGACCCCACCCCACCCCACCTGACCCCACCCCCCTTCACCTCACTCCGTCCCGCAGTGCTCCTCCAGATACCCCGCCGCCAGCGCACTCGCGCGCGTGAACCAGTCCGTCAGGATCGCGATCTCGTCGGGGGAGTAGTCGGCGAACAGGGCCATCAGGCGGGCGTAGTACGGCTCGTAGAGCTCGCGTACGCGCGCCTCCGCGTCCGGCTGTGCCGCCACGCGGACCCGGCGGCGGTCGTTCGGGTCGGGGCGGCGGGTGACGTAACCGGCGCGTTCGAGGCGGTTGAGGATTCCGGTGACCGCGCCGGTCGTGACGTGCGCGCGGGCCGCCAGGTCGCCGGCCGTGAGGAGGTTCTCGCCGGCCTCGATGACGTACGCGAAGCAGGTCAGGTCGGTGACGTTCAGGCCCACCCGCTGGGCCATCTCCTGCTGGCCGATCATGCTGGTCGCGATGAGGTGGTCCATGGCGGACAGCGCCTGGGCCGGTGTCGCGGACGGGCGCGGCTTCGCTTGCATTCCGGATTCCCTGATTCCCTTAGTGCGTGAGAGATTTCTGGGCTAAATTTCTTAGGTGGTGAGATATTTGCCGTGATCGGGAGGGCGGGCGCATGAGTGCACATCAGTATGACGAGGGGCATACGGTCGCCGGGTGGACCGGTTTCGCGGTCGCGACCGTCGGGACGGCGGTGCTGGGACTAGGCGTGTGTACGGCCTCGGCCGCGATCCTGGCCGGCGGGCTCGGGATCGTGGTGGTGAGCGTCCTGGTCACCTGGGCGCTGCACCTCACCGGCTGGGGCAAACCGCCGGGCCGGCGGCCGCGGGAACAGTGGGGGTGGCGCACGCGGGATCTGACGGCGCGGGACGGGCACCCCGGGTGCGTGGGGTGCCGGCTGGCGGGACGACGGGTTCGTACGGCGGTGTCGTACGGCGATCCGGCCGTGACCGGCGATCCGGTCGTGGCCAGTAGCCCGGTCGTGGCCGGCAGCCCGGTCGTGGCCGCCAGCCCCACCGTGACCGGCAGCCCGGAATCCGCGCCTGCCCTCGCCGCCGAAGATAGCCGCTGAGCTGCGCTGATGCCCGCGTCGGAGGCCGTTGTCAGTGGCGGCCTCTACTCTCGGGAGCAATGGCACAGGCATGGAAGTGCTCGGGGCTGCGGTGGGCGGCAGGTGGTCCCGTGCTGGTGTGGGACGGTGGTCGGCGCTCCGCGCTGACCTGGGGGAAACGGGTGGCCTTCGGGGCCGCGGACGGGGGTGTGCGGACGTGTGCGGGAGCGCGGGGGCATGCGTGTCCGGTACGGGCGGTGGTGCCGGGGCGGAGTACGGGGGCGCGGTGCGAGGAGTGTGCGCGGCTGGACCGGGCGCACTCGGTGGCCGCCGACACGATCGCGGACGATCCGCGGCCGTACCACGTATATCTGGCCTGGTTCGGGCCCGGCATGGTCAAGGTCGGGATCACCGCCGAAGAGCGGGGCTCGGCGCGGCTGCTTGAGCAGGGGGCCGTCTGCTTCAGCTGGCTGGGCCTCGGACCGCTGATGGCCGCCCGGCGCACGGAGGAACTGCTGCGGGCCGCACTCCGGGTGCCGGACCGGATTCCGTACGGCGACAAGCGGGCCGTGCGGTCCCGGTTGCCGGCGTCGGAGGCGGAGCGCGCGGCCGAGGTGGAGGCGCTCCACGCGCGGGCCGTGGGGCTGGCCGAGTGGCCGGAGTCGCTGAGACGCGAGCCGTGCCAAGTGGTCGACCACGTCGGGGTGTTCGGGCTGGCGGAGCTGCCGGGGGCGGTCGGGGAGGTGGGTGAGCTGATCCCGGGCGGCTGGGTGAGCGGGGAACTGGTCGCCGCCGCGGGACCCGACCTGCACCTCGCGACCGGACGCGGGGTCGTCGTGCTCGACACCCGGCTGATGACGGGCTGGAACCTCGTGCCGGCGACCGGGGGCGAGACCGGATTCACGGTGCCGGTACGGGAGTTCAGGGAGGCTGCGGGGATTCAGGACGGGTTGTTCTGACTGTCGGTGCGCCGGGGCGCCGGTGCAGGTGTTCGGAGGAGGGGGGCTCTATGGACATCACCGTCCAGTGGATACGCACCAGCTGGACCAAGAAGTCCCGCGGCGGCGAGGCGGCCGCCCGGCGCAACGCCCTGCCTGTCGGCTTCGCCGTCCCGCACGGCCTGGCGGCGCCGGACGCGCACACGGTTCGGATGCGCGAGTGGGAGGGCTTCGTCCCGTACAACGGGCGGGCGGAGCTGAGGGACCTGGCTGTCCGACTCCAGGTGAGGAACGGGCGGTTGCGGGTCCGGCCGCCGCACGTGGATCCGCTCTACGGGCTGCCGCCGAGACCACGGCGTCCGCCCGCCGTGCGGCTCGACCCCGGGCAGTGGGTGCGGTGGCAGCTCAACTTCCGGTTCAGCAGCATGGCCGGCATGCAGGACTGGTCGTACTGGCTGGACACGTTCAACATCGCGTACGGGCCGGTCGACGCCGAGGTGTTCCTCGGTGAGCCGAGCTTTCACGTGGACGAGCAGGGGCCGGTCCGGTAGGCGGGCCGGTCCGGCGGGCGGGCCGTTCGGCAGTCGTAGGCGACGGTCAAGAGTTGGATCCCTTCCGGATCCCTTTCGGCAAGGAGGTGGACGTGGGGGCGGAGCGGGGACGATCGTGAGGGACATGAGTGATCACCGGATGGCACCTGTCAGTGCACCTGCCAGTGCGCCTGTCAACGTGTCTGCCAACGTGCCTGTCGCCGCCCATGAGCCGCCCTACTACGCCGTTGTCTTCACCTCCGTACGGACCGGAGCGGACGGCGACGGCAACGGGGATGGCGATGGCAATGGGGATAGTGATGACGGGTACGACCGGACCGCCGAGCGGCTCGGAGACTTGGTGAAGGGCATTCCGGGGTTTCTGGGAGAGGACGCCGCGCGTACGCCGGGTGGGCTCGGCGTCACCGTCGCCTACTTCCGGGACCTGGCAGGGATCGAGGAGTGGCGTCGGCACGAGGAGCATCGGGCGGCCAAGGCGTACGGGCGTGAGCACTGGTACGAGCGGTACACGCTGCACATCGCCAGGGTCGAGCACAGCCAGGGGTTCGAGCGCGCCGCCGGCCGAGGGAAGTCCCATGACTGAAGCCGAGGAGATTCGGCGGTTCTGGGGGCGGCTCGGGTTGCCCGGCCTCGTCGATGTGCACACGCACTTCATGCCGGAGCGCGTGCTGCGCAAGGTCTGGGCGTACTTCGACTCGCTCGGGTCACTGACCGGCGGGCTGGAGTGGCCGATCACGTATCGGAAGGAGGAGGCCGAACGGGTCGCGTTGATAAGGGAGTTCGGGGTCCGGGGCTTCACCGCCATGCTCTATCCGCACAAGCCGGGGATGGCGCGGTGGCTCAACGACTGGGCCGTCGAGTTCGCCGGCCGTACCCCTGACTGCCTGCACACCTCGACTCTCTTTCCAGAGCCGGGAGTTGAGGGCTATGTGCGGGAGGCGGTCGAGGCCGGGGCGCGGGTGTTCAAGGCGCATGTGCAGGTGGGGGTGTACGACCCGGCGAGTGAACTCCTGGACCCCGCTTGGGGGTTGCTTGCCGAGGCCGGGGTGCCCGTGGTCATCCACTGCGGGTCGGGGCCCGCGCCCGGCAAGCACACCGGGCCCGAGCCGGTCGCGCGGGTACTGGCCCGGCATCCCCGGCTGCGGCTCGTGATCGCGCACATGGGGATGACGGAGTACGAGGACTTCCTCGACCTGGCCGAGCGGTACGGGGAGGTGCGGCTGGACACGACGTCGGTGTTCACCGACTTCGCCGAGCGGTTCGCGCCGTTCCCGCGGCGGGCGCTGCCGCGGCTGGCGGAGCTCGGGGACCGGATCCTGCTGGGCAGCGACTTCCCGAACATCCCGTACCCGTACCTCCACCAGCTCCACGCCCTGGAGCGACTGAGCCTCGGGGCCGACTGGCTGAGGGCCGTGTGCCACGACAACGGAGCGACGTTGTTCGGTCTGTGAGACCGCCCCCTGCCGCCACTCATGTCACCCCCTCGACACCCCCAGCCTCCTCACAGCCCCCCTTTACGCCCTGATCACCTTGACCCGCACATGATGTATCCGAGTCCGCAGAAGTGCCCCCTGGTACCGCTGGTCAAGAGATTCCCAGGGGTTCCCTGAGAGGTGCCTGTGCGTTTCTTAGGGAAATCACAGGTTGTCGAAAGGGTGCTCTCAGAGGATCCAGACAGTGTGTCCACCATGACCACGACCTCGCCCCAGGGGCGCACCGAACTGCTGAGGCCGGACGGGAGCCCCGTCCGAGTGCTTGTGGTGGACGACGAGCTGTCGATCACCGAACTGCTCTCCATGGCCCTCCGCTACGAGGGCTGGCAGATCCGGGCCGCCGGAGATGGCACGGGTGCCATCCAGACCGCCCGGGAGTTCCGGCCCGACGCCGTCGTTCTCGACATGATGCTGCCGGACATGGACGGCCTGACGGTCCTCGGCCGTCTGCGGCGCGAGCTGCCCGACGTACCCGTCCTCTTCCTCACCGCCAAGGACGCCGTCGAGGACCGCATCGCGGGTCTGACGGCCGGCGGCGACGACTACGTCACCAAGCCCTTCAGCCTCGAAGAGGTCGTGGCCCGGCTGCGTGGTCTCATCCGCCGTTCCGGTGCCGCCGACCGCCGCTCGGACTCCGTGCTCGTCGTCGGCGACCTGACGCTGGACGAGGACAGCCACGAGGTGAGCCGGGCCGGCGAGTCCATCCACCTCACCGCCACCGAGTTCGAGCTGCTGCGCTTCCTGATGCGCAACCCGCGGCGCGTGCTCAGCAAGGCGCAGATCCTCGACCGGGTCTGGTCCTACGACTTCGGCGGCCAGGCGAACGTGGTCGAGCTCTACATCTCGTATCTGCGCCGGAAGATCGACGCCGGCCGGGAGCCGATGATCCACACCCGGCGTGGCGCCGGTTACCTGATCAAGCCCGCCGCCTCATGAGCGGGCGACGACGGCCACGTCCGCAGAAGCGACGAGCGGGACAGCCGCGCACCCTGCGGACGCGGCTCGTCGTCGCTTCCGTGGTGCTGATCGCCGTGGTGTGCGCGGTGATCGGCACGGTGACGACCCTCGCACTGCGGTCCCACCTCTACGAGCAGCTCAACGACAAGCTGGGCGAGGTCGCGGCGCGGGTGGCGCCCCGCGAATTCGACGGGCCGCCCAACGGCAAGACCCTGCCCGGCGAGCAGCAGAAGACGACCGAAGACATCCCGGTGACCAAGCCCTCCCAGTTCGTCACCAGGGGCGGGCAGCCGGACGGCACGATCGCGGCCAAGGTGGTGAACCGGACCATCACCGACGCCCAGCGCGGGGTGAAGTCCGACTCCACGAACAACTTCTCGATGAACCCCAAGCCGCTCACCGAGGCCCAGATCAAGGTTCTCAACTCCGTCCCCCAGGACAGCAAGATCCACACGGTCGACCTGCCGGGTCTGGGGACTTATCAGGTCACGTACTCCAGCAACGACAAGTCCGCCTTCTACGTGGCCATCCCCACCAAGGAAGCCGACAGCACCATCAACACGCTGATCCTCGTCGAGGTCAGCGTCACCGCCGCAGGCCTCGGTGCCGCCGTCATCGCCGGTTACGTGCTCGTCGGCGTCGCCACCCGCCCGCTGCGCCGCGTCGCCGCCACCGCGACCCGTGTCTCCGAACTCCCCCTGCACACCGGCGAGGTCAACCTCAGCGAGCGGGTCCCGGAGTCGGAGACCGACCCGCACACCGAGGTCGGCCAAGTGGGCGCCGCGCTGAACCGGATGCTGAACCACGTCCACGGCGCCCTGCACGCACGGCAGCAGAGCGAGATGCGGGTACGGCAGTTCGTCGCCGACGCCAGCCACGAGCTCAGGACCCCGCTCGCCTCCATCCGCGGCTACGCCGAGCTGACCCGGCGCGGCAGAGAGCAGGTCGGCCCCGACACCCGGCACGCCCTGGGCCGTATCGAGTCCGAGGCGGGGCGGATGACCCTGCTGGTCGAGGATCTCCTCCTGCTCGCCCGGCTGGACGCGGGCCGTCCGCTGCAGTTCGAGCAGACCGACCTCATCCCGCTGGTCGTCGACACCGTCAGCGACTCCCGCGCGGCCGGCATGGAGCACAACTGGCGGCTCGACCTGCCCGACGAACCCGCCCTGGTCTCGGCCGACGCGGCGCGGGTCCAGCAGGTGCTGGTCAATCTGCTCGGCAACGCCCGCAAGCACACCCCGCCCGGTACGACGGTCACCGCCCGCATCCAGCGGCGCGGCCCGTGGATGTGCGTGGACGTCGAGGACAACGGCCCCGGTATCCCGCCGGACCTGCTCCCGCACGTCTTCGAGAGGTTCGCGCGCGGTGACTCGGCGCGGTCCCGGGCGACCGGCTCCACCGGCCTCGGACTTGCTATCGTGCAGGCCGTCGCGACCGCCCACGGGGGTGCCGTGACCGTGGACAGCGTTCCGGGCTGCACCGTGTTTACCGTGCATTTGCCGGCGCTTGCCCCCGCGATTCCGCAGCCCGCCCCCGAAACGAATTGGCAATCGCACTCACAGGTACAGCACAGTGCCACCACATGGGTGCAACAGGGCACTTGACCAGAGTCGTTGTCATGCGAACCGACTCTTCTCCCGGCACCCTGCCGGCGCGGGAGCACCTCCCGGCCGGCGACGCCGGTACGCCTGTCCTGGACGTAGTGATCCCCGTCTACAACGAGGAGAAGGACCTCCAGCCGTGTGTGCTGAGACTGCACGAGCACCTCAAGCGCACGTTCCCGTACGCGTTCCGCATCACCATCGCGGACAACGCGTCGACCGACACCACTCCCCAGGTGGCGGCACGGCTGGAGGCGGAGATCGCCGAGGTCAGCAACTTCCGCCTGGAGCAGAAGGGCCGTGGTCGCGCGCTGCGCACTGTCTGGTCAGCCTCGGACGCCCCGATCCTCGCCTACATGGACGTGGACCTGTCCACCGACCTCAACGCCCTGCTCCCGCTGGTGGCCCCGCTGATCTCGGGCCACTCCGACCTGGCCATCGGCTCGCGGCTCGCCCGCTCCTCGCGAGTGGTGCGCGGCCCGAAGCGGGAGTTCATCAGCCGCTCGTACAACCTGATCCTGCGCGGCTCGCTCCAGGCCCGCTTCTCGGACGCGCAGTGCGGATTCAAGGCGATCCGCCGTGACGTGGCCCAGGTGCTGCTGCCGCTGGTCGAGGACACCGGCTGGTTCTTCGACACCGAGATGCTGGTCATCGCCGAGCGCGCGGGGCTCCGTATCCACGAAGTGCCCGTCGACTGGGTCGACGACCCGAACTCCACCGTCCACATCGTGAAGACGGCGACCGAGGACCTCAAGGGGGTGTGGCGCGTGGGCAAGGCACTGGCCACCGGCTCGCTGCCGCTGGACCGGATCGCCCGGCCGTTCGGCGACGACCCGCGCGACCGCGAGATCCAGGACGTGCCGAAGGGGCTGGCCCGCCAGCTCGTCGGGTTCTGCGTCATCGGCGGTCTGTCGACCCTCTTCTACCTCCTCCTCTACAGCGGCTTCCGCACCTTCTCCGGCTCGCAGGTCGCCAACGCGCTCGCGCTGCTGGTCTCCGCCGTCGCCAACACGGCGGCCAACCGGCGCCTGACCTTCGGGGTGCGCGGCAAGGGCGGCGCCGTGCGCCACCAGGCGCAGGGGCTCGTCGTCTTCGGCATCGGTCTCGCGCTGACCGCCGGTTCGCTCGCCGCCCTGAACGCGGCGACCTCCGACCCCGCGCACTCCACCGAGCTGGCGGTCCTGGTGGCCGCCAACCTCGCGGCGACCGTGCTGCGCTTCCTGCTCTTCCGCGCCTGGGTCTTCTCCGACCGCAGGGACGGTGAGCCGTCGACGGTGGTGGCCTCGCACAGCCCCAACCCGTCCTCGCCGACCTACGCGACGAGCGTGCCCGCACATCCCCAGTACCAGGACCAGTTCCAGCAGTCGTACCGCCCGCAGCCGCCGCTGCCGCAGCGTCCGGTCGGCCGCCCGAACGGCACGTATGAGAGCCATGAGACGACCCAGTTCCGCGCCGGTGAAGTCGCGGACCGCCGCTGGGAGGACGCCACCATGCATCTGCAGCCGGTGCGCCCGACCGACACCGATCCGAGGGACTGACGATGACCACCCACTACGACCAGACGACCTACGAGGGAGGGTCCGGGCCCGGTCCGTCCTCCTGGGGGCCGTCGCAGACGATCGACTCGCCCGTGCAGGAGCCGGAGCCGGCCCTCCCCGCCGAGCCCCAGGCCGGTGAGCCCAAGCAGCCCTTCGCGCGGAGACTGTGGCGCGGCCGCCCCGAGGACCCCCGCTGGGTACGCCCCGCGTTCTGGGGCCTGCTGCTCGCCACCGCGGCGCTGTACTTCTACAACCTGAGCGCGTCCGGCTACGCCAACTCCTTCTACTCGGCGGCCGTCCAGGCCGGCACCAAGAGCTGGAAGGCGATGTTCTTCGGCTCGCTGGACGCGGGCAACGCGATCACCGTCGACAAGCCCTCGGCGTTCATGTGGCCGATGGAGATCGCGGCCCGGATCTTCGGCCTGAACTCGTGGACGATCCTCGGCCCCGAGGTCCTCATGGGCGTCGGCACGGTCGCCGTCGTCTACGCCTCCGTGCGCCGACGCTTCAGCCCCGGGGCAGGTCTGATCGCGGGTGCGGTGCTCGCGCTCACTCCCGTCGCGGCGCTGATGTTCCGGTTCAACAACCCGGACGCGATGCTGGCCCTGCTCATGGCGCTGGCCTGCTACTTCGTCGTACGGGCCGTCGAGGACGGCAAGACCAAGTGGCTGGTGTACGCCGGTGTGGCGATCGGTTTCGCCTTCCTCGCCAAGACGCTGCAGGCCTTCCTGATCCTGCCGGCGCTCGCCTTCGTCTACGCGGCCGTCGGCCCGCACAAGCTGAAGAAGCGGATCGGACAGCTCGCCCTGGCCACGGTCGCGCTGGTCGTCTCCGGCGGCTGGTGGGTCGCGATCGTCGAGCTGTGGCCGGCCTCCTCCCGCCCCTACATCGGCGGTTCGCAGGACAACAGCTTCCTGTCGCTGACCTTCGGCTACAACGGCCTCGGCCGCATCAGCGGTGACGAGACCGGCAGCGTCGGCGGCGGTGGCGGCGGCACGGGCTCCGGCCGCTGGGGCGCTACCGGCTGGGACCGGATGTTCAACTCCGAGATCGGCAGCCAGATCTCCTGGCTGATCCCGGCCGCGCTGATCCTGCTCGTCGCCGGTCTGGTGGCGACCCGCAAGCTGAAGCGGACCTCGGTGACCCGGGCGTCGTTCCTGGTCTGGGGCGGCTCGCTGCTGATGACCATGATCGTGTTCAGCTACATGGCGGGCATCTTCCACCAGTACTACACGATCGCCCTCGCCCCCTACATCGCCGCCGTGGTCGGCATGGGCGCCGGGCTCCTGTGGGAGAAGCGCGCCGAGCTGTGGGCGTCGATCACCCTCGCCGCCGCCGTCGTCTCGGCAGCGGTCTGGGGTTACGTCCTCCTCAACCGCACCTCCACCTACCTGCCCTGGCTGAAGTACCTGATCCTGATCGGCGGTCTGACCGCCGCGCTCGGCCTGATCTTCGCCGGCCGCATCAACCGCCAACTCGCCCTCGGGGCGGCCGCGGTGGGCCTGGTGGCCGCGCTGGCGGGCCCGGCGGCGTACACCCTGAGCACGGTCAACTCCGCGCACACCGGCTCCATCCCGACGGCCGGTCCGGCCGGCGCGAGCATGATGGGCATGGGTGGCGGCCCCGGCGGCGGTGGCAACCGCGGCGGCTTCGGCGGCGGTATGCCGGGCCAGAACGGCACCGGCGGCACCACCCAGAACGGCAACGGCTTCCCGGGCGGCGGCACGACCGGCAACGGCAACGGCGGCTTCGGCGGCGGAATGCCGGGCCAGCAGAACGGCAACGGCACCACCCAGAACCAGCAGGGCGGCCGGGGTCAGATGGGCGACGGCGGCGGCATGGGCGGCGGCGTCGGCGGCCTGCTGAACGGCGCGACCGTGAGCTCCCAGGCCAAGAAGCTGCTGGAGACGGACTCCTCGAAGTACACCTGGGTCGCCGCGGCCATCGGCGCCCAGAACGCCGCGAGCTACCAGCTCGCCACCGACCAGTCGGTCATGGCGATCGGCGGCTTCAACGGCACGGACCCGTCCCCGACGCTGGCCCAGTTCAAGCAGTACGTGGCGGACGGGAAGATCCACTACTTCATCTCGTCCGGCAGCAGCGGCGGCATGGGCGGCAGCAGCAGCGGCACGTCCTCGCAGATCACCTCGTGGGTCGAGAAGAACTTCAAGAAGGTGACGGTGGGTTCGTCCACGTTCTACGACCTGACGCAGAAGGCGAGCAGCTGACGGTCAACGGCTGACGGAGAAAGTGTTGTACACCGTATAGCAACCAGCTATACGGTGTACGGCATGTCTACGTCCGCGTCCCCCCACGGCCATCCCCAGCGCTGGCTGATCCTCGGTGTCATCTGCCTCGCCCAGCTCACCGTGCTGCTCGACAACACCGTCCTGAACGTGGCGATCCCCTCCCTCACCCGGGAGCTGCACGCCGAGACCTCGGACATCCAGTGGATGATCAACGCGTACTCGCTCGTCCAGTCCGGCCTGCTGCTCACGGCCGGCAGCGCGGCCGACCGCTACGGCCGCAAGAAGATGCTGCTGGCCGGACTCGCCCTGTTCGGCCTCGGCTCGCTGGTCGCCGGATTCGCCGGTTCCACCGGCCAGTTGATCGCCGCGCGGGCCGGCATGGGCATCGGCGGCGCGCTGCTGCTGACCACCACCCTGGCCGTGGCGATGCAGATCTTCGCGCCCGCGGAGCAGCCCAAGGCGATCGGCGTCTGGGCGGCGGTCAACGCGCTCGGCTTCGCGGCGGGCCCGCTCATCGGCGGCTTCATGCTGAACCACTTCTGGTGGGGCGCGATCTTCCTGATCAACCTGCCGGTGGTGGCCCTGGGCCTGGTGGCGGTCGTAGCCCTCGTCCCGGAATCCAAGAACCCGACCGGCGACCGCCCCGACCTCCTCGGCGCCCTGCTCTCCACGATCGGCATGGCCTCCCTCGTGTTCGCGATCATCTCCGGCCCGGACCACGGCTGGCTGTCGGGCCGGGTCCTGCTGACGGCAGCGGTCGCCGTGCTGGTCCTGAGCGCGTTCGCGTGGTGGGAGAGCCGGATCCCGTACCCCATGCTCGACCTGGACTTCTTCCGGGACCGCCGTTTCACGGGCGCGGTCACCGGAGCGGTCCTGATCACCTTCGGCATGGGCGGCGCGCTCTTCCTGCTCACCCAGCATCTGCAGTTCGTGCTCGGGTACGGCCCCTTGGAGGCCGGCCTGCGCACGGCGCCGCTCGCGCTGACCGTCGTCGTCCTGAACTTCTCGGGCCTGTCGGCGAAGTGGGCGGCCAGGCTCGGCACACCGGTGTCGATCGCGCTGGGGATGGTGCTGATGGCGGGCGGGCTGGTGTCGATCGCCGTGTTCGACACCGGTGGTTACGGCGCGACGCTGCTCGGGCTGCTGCTGATCGGTGGTGGCTGCGCGATCGCCAACCCGGCCATGGCGCACGCCATCATGAGCTCGATCCCGCCGGAGAAGGCGGGGGTGGGAGCCGGAATCAACGGCACCCTGGCCGAGTTCGGGAACGGACTCGGGGTAGCGGTGCTGGGTGCGGTGCTCAGCTCCTCCGGGCAGCTGGCCGAGGGGCTGAAGGCCGGTCAGCTGGTGGGTGCCGTGGCCGTGTTGCTGGGCGGGTTCGTGGCCGCGGCGTTGCTGCGCCGGGCTCAGCGGGCAGACTCGGAGATGGCTGCGGCCTAGCATCTTGATCAGTGAACCGTGGAAGTCGAGGAAGGTGCGCCAATGGTGAGGGCAGCCGAGCGGGCGGCGCGGACCAGTGTGTGGCTGGAGGGCAAGGTCCGGCGGGGCGGGCGCGGCGGTCAGCCGTCCGGCCTCGACCGCGACCGCATCACCGAGGTCACCGTGCGGCTCCTGGACTCCGAGGGACTCGCCAAGTTCTCCATGCGGCGCCTGGCCGGGGAGCTGAACGTCACCGCGATGTCCGTCTACTGGTACGTCGACACCAAGGACGACCTCCTCGAACTCGCCCTGGACGCGGCCTATGGCGAGCTGGCCCTGCCCGACCCCGGGACCGACGAGGACTGGCGGGCCCAACTCCGCACCCTGGCAACGGAGTACCGCGCCCTCCTGGTCCGCCACCCGTGGCTGTCCCCGCTGGCCGGCACGTTCCTGAACATCGGCCCGAACAGCCTCGCCTTCTCCCGGGTCGTCCAGCAGGTCATCCGCAAGACGGGCCTGCCCGTGCACGGACTGTCCGGCGCCATCTCGGCCGTCTTCCAGTTCGTGTACGGCTTCGGCACGATCGAGGGCCACTTCATCGCGCGCTGCGCCACGGCGGGCATGTCCCAGGACGAGTACTTCCAGCACGCGATGAGCGCGGTGACCCAGGCCCCCGAGGCCGCCGCGATCATCAAGGAGAACGCCGACATCATGGCGGCCCGAGGGGGCGACACGGTGGAGGAGATGCGGGAGCGGGACTTCACGTTCGCCCTGGACCTGCTGGTGGCCGGAATCGAGGCGATGGTCTCCCGCCGCTGACTCGCGGCTGACTACTGGTCGGAGACCAGCCTCGCCGGGAATCCCCCGGTAGCCACCGGCCCCCACTTCACCGGCGTGACCCGGATGATCGACTTGCCCTGCTTCACCATCGCCTCGCGGTACTCGTCCCAGTCCGGGTGCTCCCCCGAGATGTTCCGGAAGTACTCCACCAGCGGCTCCACGGACTCCGGCGAGTCGATGACCTCGGCCGTCCCGTCCACCTGGACCCACGGCCCGTTCCACTCGTCGCTCAGCACGACGACGCTGACCCGCTCGTCCCGCTTCGCGTTCCGCGTCTTCGCCCGCTCGGGATACGTCGAGACGACGATCCGCCCCGAGTCGTCGACGCCACAGGTCAGCGGCGAGGCCTGCGGGCTGCCGTCGGCCCGCCGCGTCAGCAGGATCGCCCGGTGCCGGGGCCGTACGAAGTCCAGCAACTCTTCGAGGGAGACAGACGTGTTCGTAGCGATGTTGGGTGCCATGCCCTCAGCCTAGGCCTGAGGCAGCGACTCCCCCTGCACCGCCTGAATGTCGAGTTCCACCTTGAGCGTCGTACCGATCGCCGCGATCCCCGCCTGCACCACCTGGTTGTAGTTCATGGCGAAGTCCTCCCGCCGCAGCTCGGTCGTGGCGCGGAAAGCCGCCCGCGTCCCGCCCCACGGGTCGGACCCCGTGCCCAGGTACGCCAGGTCCAGATCCACCGGCCGCACCACCCCGTGCAGCGTCAGCTCCCCGTGCACGGTCCACCGGTCGGAACCGGCGGCCGCAAGCCCACTGGACCGATAAGTGATCTCCGCGAACCGCTCCACGTCCAGGAAGTCCGCCGACCGCAGATGCTGGTCCCGCATCCCGTTCCCCGTGTCGATGGACTCTGCCCGGATCACCGCCTCCACCCGCGACTTCTCCACCTCGTCCGGCGCGATCTCGATCCGCCCCGCGAACTCGGTGAACCGCCCGTGCACGCTGGAGATCCCCAGGTGCTGGGCCACGGCCCCCACGCTCGAGTGCGCCGGGTCGATGGTCCATGGCCCCGGCGGCGGCAGCTCCGTACCGCCCTGCCGGGCCAGCGTGACGTTCCCCAGCTCGGCCCGCCCGCTCGCCGTGACGATGGCCGTGGAGGCGGCGGGCGCGTATCCGACGGCGGTGACGATGACGACGTACGGCCCCGGCGTCAGCGAGGTCGTGTCCCGCACGGCCCCCTCCGCGTCCGCCTCGGCCCGCAGCACCTGCGTGCCGCTCATGTCGGTCACCGTGACGACCGCGTGCGACACGGCCCATCCGTCCCTGGTACGGATCCTCGCGGTCAGTCTCATCCCGTTCTCTCCCTGCGGTGCTGCAATGGTCGTGAAAAGAAACCGGCCCGTGGCGCCGGGCGCGCGCCTCCGCTCAGAGCGCGCGCACACCGCCCGCCACGGGCCGGGGTCCGAACTACTCGCCCGGGTGGGCCAGTTCGATGTCGTGGTCGTCGACACCGCGGCCGTTCACCGTCAGCGCCGTCGCGACCGGCGGGTAGCCCGTCGCGATGACCGTGTAGTCGCCGCCGTTCAGGTCGGTGAAGGCGTACGCCCCGTCCGGACCGGTGGTGGCGGTGCCGACCACGTTGCCCGCCGCGTCGACCAGCGTGACCCGCGCGTCGGCCAGCGGACCGTGCGGCGCCCGTACGACGCCCTGGAGCTGGGCCCCGGAGTCCAGGTCGACCTCGATCCGGGTGACCCCGGCGCCGCCGACCTCGACGGGCAGCGCCCGCGGCCGGTACCCGGCGGCGTTCACCGCGACGGTCACCGCCCCCGGCACCAGCTCGGCGAAGGAGAACTCGCCCTGCTCACCGGTGGCCTGGGTGGCCAGCAGATCCCCGCGCACATCGGTCACGATGACCATCGCGTCCTTGACCGCCAGCCCGCTCTCCGCGGCCCGCACCAGCCCGTTGAGACCGCTGGTACCGCTCAGGAGGATGTCGTACGAGACCGGCTCGCCGTTGACGACGACGGTGGACGCCTGCGGCTGGAACCCGTCCGCCGCCGCGATCAGGACGTACGACCCGACGCTCGGCGCGTCCACCGCGTACGACCCGTCGGCCTGCGTCACCGACCGCCCCAGCTGGCGTCCGGCCAGCGAGATCAGGGTGACGGCGGCCTGCGGCACCGGCGCGCTCTCGTTGCCGCGCACGAAGCCCCGTACCGGAATCCCGCCGCTGGCCGCGGACTCCTCGGGCCGCGCGATGGTCGCCACGGCCGCCAGCCGCTGCGTGCCGTCGGCGGCGGTCTCCGTCTCGGAGGTGGTCACGGCCCAGCTCGGGACATGCTCCGCGGCCGGAGCCTGCGCCGCCGCCGCCGGGGCCTGCGCCTCGACAGAGGCCTCCGCCGGCGTCTCGTCCGCCGCCGCGGCCTGCGCCAGCGCGCCCTTGGTCCTCAGCGGGACCTCCTTGATGAACAGGGTGATCAGGAACGCGAAGGCCGCGAGGCAGCCGGCGATCAGGAAGACGTCGGCGATGCCGTGGCCGTACGCGCTCTCCATGAGCGTGCGGATCGGGCCGGGCAGCTTGGCGAGGTCCGGGATGCTGTCGGTCGAGGAGCTCGAACCGGCCAGCGCGGCCCGGTACTTGGGGTCGAGGGAGGCGATGCCGTCCGTGACGTAGTGCGTGATCCGGTGGGACATCACCGCGCCGAGCGCCGAGACGCCGACCGCACCGCCGAGGGAACGGAAGAAGGTGACCGTCGAGCTCGCGGAGCCGAGGTCGCCCGGCTCGACCTGGTTCTGCGTGCACAGCACCAGGTTCTGCATCATCATGCCGATGCCGAGACCCAGCAGGGCCATGAAGATCGACATCTTCCAGTAGGCCGTGTCGTACCGGATGGTCCCGAGCAGGCCCAGGCCCGCCGTCACCAGCACGCCACCGCTGACCAGCCAGGCCTTCCAGCGCCCGGTGCGGGTGATGAACTGCCCGGAGACGGTGGAGGAGACGAAGAGCCCGCCGATCATCGGGATGGTCATGACGCCGGACATCGTCGGGGACTTGTCGCGGGCGAGCTGGAAGTACTGGCTGAAGAAGACCGTGCCGGTGAACATCGCGATACCGACGAACAGCGAGGCCAGCGACGCGAGCGTGATGGTGCGGTTGCGGAACAGGCGCAGCGGGATGATCGGCTCACTGGCCTTCGACTCGATGAGCACGAAGACGAGCCCGAGGACGATCGATCCGCCGACCATCGCGTACGTCTGCCACGAGATCCAGTCGTACTTGTCACCGGCGAAGGTGACCCAGACCAGCAGCAGCGAGACGGCCGCGGCGATGAAGAACGCGCCGGCCCAGTCGACCTTGACGTCCCGCTTCACGACCGGCAGGTGCAGCGTCTTCTGCAGCACGATCAGCGCGATGACGGCGAAGGGGACACCGACGTAGAAGCACCAGCGCCAGCCCAGCCACGAGGTGTCGGTGATGACACCGCCGAGCAGCGGGCCGCCGACGGTCGCGACCGCGAAGGTGGCGCCGAGGTAGCCGGAGTAACGCCCGCGCTCACGCGGGGAGATCATCGCGGCCATGACGATCTGGGCGAGGGCGGACAGACCGCCGACGCCGATGCCCTGGACGACACGGCAGGCGATCAGCATGCCGGCGTTCTGCGACAGACCCGCGGCCGCGGACCCCAGCACATAGATGACGAGCGCTATCTGGACGAGCGCCTTCTTGCTGTACAGGTCGGCGAGCTTGCCCCACAGCGGGGTGGCCGCGGTCATCGACAGCAGGGCGGCGGTGACGACCCAGGTGTAGGCGGACTGGCCGCCGCCGAGGTCGCTGATGATGTGCGGCAGGGCGTTGGTGACGATCGTCGACGACAGGATCGCCACGAACATGCCGAGCAGCAGACCGGAGATGGCCTCCATGATCTGCCGATGGGACATCGGGGCGTACTCGGCGGCGGAGCCTCCCCCGTGCTTGGCATGAGCCCGCACACCGGCTGGTGTGGTCGTTGCCATGGACTTCCTTCTCTTACGTGTTCGCGGGTGTACGGGTGGTCGGTTCGGGTTCTTCGAGCGCGGGGGGCGGCAGCCTGGGCGGCAGGGCGGCGACGCGGCTGTCGTCGAAGCTGGAGCGCAGGCGCGCCATCAGCCGGGTGAGCTGGGCGACCTCCTCGTCGCTCCAGTCCGCGAGCCGCTCGGCCAGCAGCTGGGTGGTCCGCTCGGACAGCGCCTCCAGGCGGGCCGTGCCGGCCGGGGTGAGGTGCAGGATCCGGGACCGCTTGTCCGCGGGGTCGGGGGAGCGGTCGATCCAGCCGCGCTCGGCGAGGTGCGTGACATGCCGGCTGGTGACCGACATGTCCACCGCGAGCAGCTCCGCGAGCCGGCTCATGCGCATGTCGCCGTGGCGGCCAAGGAGCGTCAGCACGGCAGCGCTGCCGCTCGGGCAGTCGGACGGCAGGATCCGTCCCAGCTCCCGCTTCACGGCACCGAAGGCGCTGAACTGACGTACCAGCTCCTCGTACTGTGCCCGCTCGGCCATCACACCTCCCGCATTCGTTGCTTAGGGCAACCATAAGAGTTGTTGGTTGCTACAGGCAAACAATCTGGGGTGGGGGTGGCATAAAAACTTGGCAAAGGCAAGTATTGCGAGCGTAAACACGCAGGTGGCGGCGGCTACGGGTACCGGCGGACCCCCACTTGGGCAGCACACGCGTATTCGCTAGGGTCTCCAGCTATGGCTAACCCCCAGAACCCCCAGGGCAACTACGACCCCGCCGGCAGCACCCAGATGTTCCGCGCGTTCGTGGACGAGGGTCCGCAGGGCCGTCAGCAGCAGCAGGCGCCCGCGTCCTCCGGCCCCCGCATCGGCCTGATCGTCGGCATCGTGGTCGCCGTGGCGGTCGTGGCCGCGGTGGCCTGGCTCGCGCTCAAGTAGCGCACGGCACTACTTCCACCGGACGGCGACGTCCCGGGTCTCGATGTGCATGCCCAGCGGCACGCGCCAGGACTCGACGCACACCGTCCAGGTCTTCTCCTTCTCGGCGCCGGCCTTGATCGGCACCGGAAGCCCGGCGGTCGACTCGACCGTCCCCCAGTCGAGCCCGAGCGCCCCGATGATGTGCGTCCCGAAGGTCACCTCACCCGAACGCACCGCGGTGCCCCCGGAGTTGACGAACTCCAGCGTCACGTCCTCGCACCACCGCTTGTCGGTGGCCTTGCGGGCGGGATCGCCCCAGGTGAGGGCGGCGGGGGTGGCAGGGCTGGGGGCGGTCGTCGCGGACGGTGAACCCGTAGTCGTACGACCGGACTTGGCGCCGTCGGCCGACGGGCCGGGGCTTGCGGTCACCGTCGCCTCCGGCGAGCTGCCCTCCGTATCGCCGCTCCCCGCAGGGGAGTTGGTGGCCCCGGCGCGCCCGCTCGCCGCCCGCTCGCCCTCCAGCGGCACCAGCGTCACGCTCCCCGTCGGCCGCACCGCCGTACCGGAAGGCTGAGGGCCGCCCACCATGCCGGTCGCGACGTAGCCCTCACGCGCGCCGCCCCCGCACGCGGCGAGCGCCGCGGCCAGGCAGACGACGGCCGCCGACGCGCCGATCGCGGCGCCTCGACGGCCATGTGTCCGGGTCGTCCGGGTGGTCCATGTGGTCCCAGGAGTTCCACGCAGCATCGCGCCATGGTGGCTGACACTCCGTCAAATAGGAACCCCTGAAGCGCTCTTGGCTCAGTCGGAGATGAGGCCCTCACGCAGCTGCGCCAGCGTGCGGGTCAGCAGGCGGGAGACGTGCATCTGCGAGATGCCGACCTCCTCGCCGATCTGCGACTGGGTCATGTTCGCGAAGAAGCGGAGCATGATGATCTGCCGCTCGCGGGGCGGGAGTTTGGCCAGCAGCGGCTTCAACGACTCGCGGTACTCGACGCCTTCGAGCGCCGTGTCCTCGTAGCCGAGCCGGTCCGCGAGGGAGCCCTCGCCGCCGTCGTCCTCCGGGGCCGGCGAGTCCAGCGAGGACGCCGTGTACGCGTTGCCGACGGCGAGGCCGTCGACCACGTCCTCCTCGGACACGCCGAGCACGGCGGCGAGTTCGGGGACGGTGGGGGAGCGGTCCAGTTTCTGCGAGAGCTCGTCGCTGGCCTTGGTGAGGGCCAGACGCAGCTCCTGGAGGCGGCGCGGGACGCGCACCGACCAGGAGGTGTCGCGGAAGAACCGCTTGATCTCGCCGACGACCGTCGGCATCGCGAACGTCGGGAACTCCACGCCCCGTTCGCAGTCGAACCGGTCGATCGCCTTGATCAGGCCGATCGTGCCGACCTGGACGATGTCCTCCATCGGCTCGTTGCGCGAGCGGAAGCGGGCCGCCGCGTAGCGCACCAGCGGGAGGTTGAGCTCGATCAGCGTGTCCCGGACGTACGCGCGCTCGGGGCTGTTCTCGTCCAGTGCGGCGAGCCGCAGGAAAAGGGAGCGGGACAGGGTGCGGGTGTCGATGGCTCCCGAGGACGGGAGGGCCGGGGCCGGTACGGCCTCCAGGGCCGTGACGTCGTCGAGAACGGCGCCGGGCGCGGAGTCGCTCTTCGTGAGCGTGAGCACCTTGGAGCTGCCCTGGTCTGCGGACATGCCACCCCCTCTGGGTCGCGGGACGGTCGCGGCCGAAGCTCCCCTCGGCGAGGAGTTCAGCCTTCACCTGAATACCGGAGCCGAAGCCACGGCAAACGCGTTGGCGGAAGAATGTCACATGTCGGCAACACGCTGTAGTGACATGTCGACATGCGAGATGCGAATCGGCCCTGGAAAGAGGGGGTCTGAGCGTTTTTCAGCCCAGAACTGTCGGGAACAGCCCTGGTGAGCGATTCGCTCGCGCCGGTGACAACTCGATCCTGCTTGCGAACTGCGGTGTTCCGCGAGTGATTCCGCGCGTGCGCCCGTGCGCCTCTTATGCCTCGATCCGATTCGCGGATCGCAGCCGCTGGAAGCTACGCGCGAGTAGCCGCGATACGTGCATCTGCGACACTCCGAGTTCGGCGCTGATCTGGGACTGGGTGAGATTGCTGTAGTAGCGCAGCAGAAGGATCCGCTGTTCGCGCTCCGGGAGTTGGACGAGGAGATGGCGGACGAGGTCGCGATGCTCGACGCCGTCCAGGGCCGGGTCCTCGTAGCCGAGCCGGTCCAGCAGTCCCGGCAGTCCGTCGCCCTCCTGGGCGGCCTCCAGGGACGTCGCGTGGTACGAGCGGCCGGCCTCGATGCAGGACAGCACCTCGTCCTCGGAGATGCGCAGCCGCTCGGCGATCTCGGCGGTGGTCGGGGTGCGCCCGAAGGCGGTGGTGAGGTCCTCGGTCGCGCTGTTGACCTGCACCCACAGCTCGTGCAGCCGGCGCGGTACGTGCACGGTCCGTACGTTGTCCCGGAAGTACCGCTTGATCTCGCCGACCACGGTCGGCATCGCGAAGGTCGGGAACTGCACGCCCCGGTCCGGGTCGAAGCGGTCGATCGCGTTGATGAGGCCGATGGTGCCGACCTGGACCACGTCCTCCATCGGCTCGTTGCGGGAGCGGAAGCGGGCGGCGGCGTAGCGCACGAGCGGGAGGTTGGCCTCGATGAGCGCTCCCCGTACCCGGTTGTGCTCCGGCGTGCCGGGCCGGAGCCCCTTGAGCTCGCCGAAGAGCACCTGGGTGAGCGCCCGGGTGTCGGCGCCGCGGCTGCGCTGCGGTACGGCAGGCGCGGCTTCCGTGGCCTCCTGGGGAGGCGCAGTACTGGCCGACACGGTCAACGCCACCTCTTTATCGGTCAACTCATCCGTCAAAAGCGGTCATAGCATCACAAGACATGTCCACTGTGTGCAAGCACCGCATAACGCATCGTTGCTCCGTGTTGAGACGCAGAACAGCCTCCCGCCGTTCCGGCGGGAGGCTGTGGAGCGCGGTGGCTCAGTACTCGTAGTCGGCGATCACCCAGGTGGAGAACTCCTTCCACAGGGTCACGCCCGCCTGGTGCTCCGGGTGCTCGACGTAGGCGCGCAGCGCGGCCGCGTCCTCGAACCCGGAGTTGATCGCGAAGTCGTAGGCGATGGGCCGGTCGCTGAGGTTCCAGCCGAGCTCCCAGAACCGGATCTCGGGGATCTTCCCGTCCAGCGACCGGAAGGCGTCGACGCCCTCCAGGACACGCGGGTCGTCACGCTCGACGCCGTCATCGAGCTTGAAGAGGACGAGGTGGCGGATCATGTGTGCTCCTGGGCTCCGGGCTAGTGGGCGCCGTCGGCGATCCAGCTGAAGAAGTCCCCGATGGCCTTGGCGGCGTCCGAAATGCCCTCGAACCCTATCTGGACGTAGTCGGCGGCCTTCGCCGGGTCCTTGATGATCACGTACATCACGAAGACCACGAGCAAATAGACGGCGATCTTCTTCGCGTTCACCGCCATCGCGGCCTCCTGTGTGACTGATGTGCCCCTAGGGCCCCCTGTTGCCGGGCGCGAGTGTAACCTTCACGCCCCCTTTAAGGACCAACGGCCCGCAGGTGAAGGGCCTTCGGCGGCTCCGGAGCGGCGCTCCGGGAGAGACCATGGAGACATGCCCAGCGGAACTGGCAGGAATCCGCAGGGCCGGAACGGACCCCACTGCGGGGTACGCGCCGCCGCTCTCCCCCGTCGGCGACGCGCACTTGCGGGTCCGGAACGCACGAAGGGCCCCGTCTTTCGAGGGGGCCCTTCTAGGGAGCACAGAGGCGCAGATGTCAAGCCTCCGGCGGAGAGGTGACCCGGAAGAGGGAAGTCTTGCGTTCACTCGTCCTGCTGCCCACAATTATCCATCACTATGATCTGAATATCGTTTATGTCGCATAGAAAGAACAAAGCCGGCATCGGTGGGCGAAATGGATCAGGGTTCTTTGATAGCGGTGGCTTCCATCGTCGTGGCGGCGCTCGGGGGAGCGGCGGTTGCCCTGAGGATCACCTTCAATCGGAGGAACCAGACGGGCAACGGTCCGATCACGATCGTGACCTCGAAGGGCACGGGGATCACCGCTGCAGGTCGCGACGTCATCCACGGCCCCGATCCGTCAGCAGGGCCCGGTCAGCAGGGCGGGACCAACTGACGTGGAACAACCAGCTCCCCTGAGCCAACAGAGCCCGGGCAGTGGAACGGGGTCGGCTGACACGGAAAAGGTCCGGGTCAACGTATCCGGCACTGGAAACGTCACCGCAGGCAGAGATGTCTTCCTTCACGGTGACGTCTACACGATCTCGAAGGCAGAGAAAGCTCTGACCAGAGCCGACAAGGAGGACATAGCCGACGCTGTGATCGCAGGGGTGCGCAGCGGGTACATAGCCCCCTACGTCGCGGCGGAGATCGCAGGTGCGGCGCCCGCCCGACGCCGCCGGACCGGATCCTGGGGCGTCCTCGTATGGCCCGGCGTGGCCGTCGCGTTCATGCTGGTGGCGGCGCTGTCTCAAGTGAACGTGGACTGGTTGCGGACCAGGAACTATTTGATCACCGGTGGCCTGGTGTGGCTGGCGTGGGTGTCAGTCAAACGGGGTTGGTGGTAAGTCCCTGCGGGTCAGGGCTGATGCAGGTCGGCTTCCATGACCGCGATCACGCCCGCAACATCGCCGTCGTGGAGGAGGTGCGGTTCGTCTCCCGAGGGGGGTGAACCGCGCCCGGTACCGCCGAAGATCGCCCTCGGAGAAGTAGATCGAATTCGGATCGTCCGCGTGGAACTCGTTGCGCTTTGCGGATGCGCGCCCAGAGTTGGTCATGGTCGGCCGCGAGATGGATCAGCACAGGGATGGCACCGGAGTCGACGGCGATGGCTTGCCATCCGGCCCGGTCTTCCGGGATCCAGAAGCCGTGGTCGACGACGACGTCGTGGCCGGCCTCGAGCAGATCCCTGAGTTCAACCTGCCACGCCTTCGAGCACCGGTCGCTCAAGGGCGGGGAATGTGCCACGAGGGAAGTCGACCCCGTAGACGCCGTGCTGGCGGTACGTCTCTTCGTCCGGGCACAGACGAACGAACCCGTGATCATTCAGGGCGCGGGAGAGCGTGGTCTTGCCGGAGCCGGGCAGCCCGGCCATCAGGACGCAGAGCGGTGGACGTGGCGACATCCGTCTCGTCAGAGTCTGGGACTCGGTTCCCGTGAGACGGAAGACCACGAGGGGCCCGGTCCACGGACCGGGCCCCTCGTCTACCTGCGGTAGCGGAGGGATTTGAACCCTCGGTGACTTGCGCCACACTCGCTTTCGAGGCGAGCTCCTTCGGCCGCTCGGACACGCTACCGAGAGAGACCTTACAGCACGCCAGGCCATGCTTTGAAATCGGTATTCGGGGAAGGGGGAACGGGGTCAGCGGTCCCGGAAGAAGTCCGTGAGGAGACGGGCGCACTCCTCGGCGAGCACGCCCTCGATCACCTCGGGCCGGTGGTTGAGCCGCCGGTCGCGTACGACGTCCCAGAGGGAGCCCGCCGCGCCGGCCTTCTCGTCACGGGCGCCGTAGACGACCCGGTCCACCCGGGACTGCACGATCGCGCCCGCGCACATCGTGCAGGGTTCGAGGGTGACGACGAGCGTGCAGCCCGTAAGCCGCCACTCGCCGAGGTCGGCCGCGGCCCGGCGGATCGCGAGGACCTCGGCATGCGCCGTCGGATCGCCGGTGGCCTCGCGCTCGTTGTGCCCGGCGCCGAGCACGGTCGTACCGTCCGCGGCCAGCACGACGGCACCGACGGGGACGTCCCCGCCGGCCCGCTCGGCCTGGTCCAGGGCGAGCCGCATCGCGGCCCGCCAGCGGTCACGTACCGGGTCCGGTGTGCCCGGTCCGCCGGCTTCGGTCGCCGGTGTCAGCGGACGGTCTCCAGGACCTCCGAGGCACCCAGCGCCTCGGCGATCGCGCTCAGGGCGTCCTCGTCCAGGGCGCGCAGCTCCTTGGCGCTGACACCGAGGTCGTCGAGGATCTCGACGTCGCCGACGGGGCTGTGCGGCACGGACTCGGCGGAAGGGGCGTCGTCGTCGCCGTCCTCCTCGTCCTCGCCGTCCTCGGTCCCGTCGAGGTCGAGGGCGTCCAGGTCGGGGCCGTCGTCACCGGGCTCCCGGCCGAGCAGTTCGTCGGTGAGCAGGATCTCGCCGTAACTGCTGCGGGCAGCGGCGGCGGCGTCCGAGACGTAGATACGAGGGTCGTCCTCGCCGTCGATCCGGACCACGCCGAACCACGTCTCTTCCTGCTCGATGAGTACGAGCA
This sequence comes from Streptomyces sp. NPDC047081, assembly GCF_040643775.1. Taxonomy (NCBI): domain Bacteria; kingdom Bacillati; phylum Actinomycetota; class Actinomycetes; order Kitasatosporales; family Streptomycetaceae; genus Streptomyces; species Streptomyces sp. NPDC047081. The sequence goes on from NZ_JBEYUY010000012.1 coordinate 175,724, forward strand.
CCGTGTCGTCCTCGGCCGAGGCCTCCCGGGCGAGATCGGCCAGATCCGACAGGGTCTCCACATCGTCGAGCTCTGTGTCGCTCGCTTCCCACCCGTCTTCGGTGCGCGCGAGCAGTGCGGCGAAGTACACCGTGACTCTCCCACTGGTCATAGGCGTGCCGGTTGGGGGTCCCCCCGGCGGAGGCTTGGGCGGGGAGAGCTGTGCTCCGAGCCCCGCCCACTCGGAATCGTGGCAGAAACAAGGCGTTCAGGGGACGTCTTCGGCTCCCTGTGTCCGCCCGTTTTGATCGACCACCAGCGGGATCGTACGCGGCAATCATGAGACGCATGCACCCGGTTGGCGTTACGACGGCTGTGAGGCGGCTTACGTCTACCAGCGGAAGGTGCGCATGCGCATCGCGTGTCGCATGCGGGCGACCTTGGCACGCCTGGGCTGTACCCGGTCCCGCAGCTCGCGGGCCTCGGCGAGATCACGCAGGAACTGCGCCCTGCGGCGCCTGCGCTCGGCGTCGGTCTCCGACCGCTCCTGTTGTGACGCGTCCCCTCGGGACCCGGGCTCGGCCATAAGCTCACCACCCCGCTGTGTCCCTCCCACTTTCCCTCTGATGGGCGGTTTGATGCCAGCGCGAGCCTCACCTGGGCGCGGTTACTGTTAGGGCATGCGTCTCCACGTCGTCGACCACCCTCTGGTCGCCCACAAGCTCACCACGCTGCGCGACCAGCGCACCGACTCCGCGACCTTCCGCCGTCTCGCCGACGAGCTGGTCACCCTGCTCGCCTACGAGGCCACGCGCGACGTGCGCACCGAGCAGGTCGACATCACGACGCCGGTCGCCTCGACGACGGGCGTCAAGCTGTCCTACCCGCGCCCGCTGGTCGTGCCGATCCTCCGGGCCGGCCTCGGCATGCTGGACGGCATGGTCCGCCTCCTGCCGACCGCCGAGGTGGGCTTCCTGGGCATGATCCGCGACGAGGAGACGCTGCAGGCGTCCACGTACGCCTCCCGCATGCCCGAGGACCTCTCCGGCCGTCAGGTGTACGTCCTGGACCCGATGCTGGCGACGGGCGGCACGCTGGTGGCGGCGATCCAGGAACTGATCAAGCGCGGTGCGGACGATGTGACGGCGGTGGTCCTCCTGGCCGCCCCCGAGGGCGTCGAGGTCATGGAACGCGAGCTGGCGGGGACGCCGGTGACAGTGGTGACGGCGGCGGTGGACGAGCGGCTCAACGAGCACGGCTACATCGTGCCGGGCCTGGGAGATGCCGGGGACCGTCTCTATGGGGCTGCGGAATAACGCCTTCGCGCCATAGGGGTGCGGTTGTGTGGCGGCTGCGGGTTCGTCGTGGCTTGTCGCGCAGTTCCCCGCGCCCCTAAAAGCAGCGGCGCTTCAGCAGCTCTTCTTGGAAGCAGTCGGCGTCGGCTGCGGATGTCCCAGCGCCGCCAGCGCCTTGTCCGCCGCCGCCTTCGCCGTCAGATTCTTGAACGCCGTGCCGATGATCAGGTCCACGTCGGTGCCCTTGCGCGCCGCGTCCGTACGGCGCTCGGCGGAAGCCAGCTGCGTCGCCAGCACCGGCAGTGACGTGTTCAGGGACGACGACGGGCCCAGCAGTATCCCCGCGCCCTTGACCTTCTTGTCGAACTCCTTGCTCGCGTTCCCCACGTCACCGATCTTGAAGCCCCGCTTCTCCAGTTCGTCCGCGGTGTCCTTGGCCAGCCCGCTGCGGGGCGTGGCGTTGTAGACGTTGACGGTGATCTGACCCGGCTCGGGCAGCGCGGCGGTGGACGTGGAAGCGGACGCGGACGGGCTCGCCTTGGTCGCGCAGTCGGCCTTGGGCCCGGCGGCCGACGCCTTCTTGCCGCCCCCGGTGAAGACGTCGATGAGCTGCAGCGTGCCCCAGCCGATCACGCCGAGCGCGACCACGCAGGCCACCATGGCGAGCACGAGCCTGCCGCGCCGCCGACGCCGTCGCATGCGCGGGTACTTGTCCCCCGTGATCCGGTATTTGCCGCCCATGCCTGGGGGAGTCAGCATGCTCATGGGCGCAGCGTAGTGCGCCTGAGCGGCGATGCCTACTAGATGATCATTCGACGCCACGCAGGTGAACCCGAAAGGGCCAAGCCCTTTCCGACAGGCCCTCGACGCGGGCGGGTCAGTCCAGTTCGAGCACGCGTGCGTGCAGCACCTGGCGCTGCTGGAGCGCCGCCCGGACAGCCCGGTGCAGGCCGTCCTCCAGGTACAGGTCGCCCTGCCACTTGACCACGTGTGCGAACAGGTCGCCGTAGAAGGTCGAGTCCTCGGCCAGGAGTGTCTCCAGGTCGAGTTGCCCCTTCGTCGTCACGAGCTGATCGAGGCGGACCGGGCGCGGCGCGACGTCCGCCCACTGCCGGGTGCTTTCCCGGCCGTGGTCGGGGTACGGCCGGCCGTTTCCGATGCGCTTGAAGATCACACGGAAAGCCTACCGGTCAAGACGTTCCGGGCGCAGCCATGGAGACGGAGTGCGACGCTGGAAAAGATGCCGTAAACAGGGGCAAAAAGGGAACAGAGGGTCTGACATGAGCGACCGCGAGACCATGCCACCGGCAACCGCGCCCGAGGCTCCGGGCAGCGCTTCCGCTCTCCCGCGGGAGGCGCTGGAGATCGCGTCCGGGTATGCCTTCACCGGTCCGGCGCTGGACCTCGGCGCCCTGATGTGGGCCGAAAACTGCCTGTCCGACGCGCAGATCCGCATCCCCCTGCCCATGCTCAACCGGCACGGACTCGTCGCGGGCGCCACCGGCACCGGCAAGACCAAGACGCTCCAGCTGATCGCCGAGCAGCTCTCCGCGCAGGGCGTGCCGGTCTTCCTGGCCGACATCAAGGGCGACCTGTCCGGGATCTCCGCCGCCGGGCAGCCGAACGACAAGGTCCAGGGCCGTGCCGCCGAGGTCCACCAGGAGTGGACGCCGACCGGCTTCCCGGCGGAGTTCCTCGCGCTCGGCGGATACGGCCACGGCATCCCCGTACGGGCCACGATCACCAGCTTCGGCCCGGTCCTGCTCTCCAAGGTGCTCCAGCTCAACCAGACCCAGGAGCAGTCCCTCGGCCTGATCTTCCACTACGCCGACACCAAGGGCCTGGAGCTGATCGACCTCAAGGACCTGCGGGCGGTCGTGGCCTTCCTCACCTCCGACGAGGGCAAGGCGGAGCTGAAGAACATCGGTGGTCTCTCGACGGCCACGGCGGGGGTGATCCTGCGCTCGCTTACCGCCTTCGAGGCGCAGGGGATGGCCGACTTCTTCGGGGAGCCGGAGTTCGACACGAGCGAGTTGCTGCGTGCGGCGCCGGACGGGCGGGGCGTCGTCTCCGTCCTCGAACTGCCCGCCGTACAGGACAAGCCGCAGCTGTTCTCGACCTTCCTGATGTGGCTGCTCGCGGATCTCTTCCACGATCTGCCGGAGGTCGGCGACGCCGACAAGCCGAAGCTGGTCTTCTTCTTCGACGAGGCGCATCTGCTCTTCAACGACGCCTCCAAGGCCTTCCTGGACTCGATCACGCAGACCGTCCGGCTGATTCGCTCGAAAGGGGTCGGTGTCTTCTTCGTCACGCAGACCCCGAAGGACGTACCGTCCGACGTCCTCGCCCAGCTCGGCAACCGTGTCCAACACGCGCTCAGGGCTTTCACGCCGGACGACCAGAAGGCCCTCAAGGCGACCGTGAAGACCTTCCCCGACTCCGCCTACGACCTGGAGGAACTCCTCACCGGCCTCGGGACGGGCGAGGCCGTGGTGACGGTCCTGAGCGAGAAGGGCGCCCCGACCCCGGTCGCCGCGACCCGCCTGCGCGCGCCCGAGTCCCTGATGGGGCCGGTCGAGGGCACGGCCCTGGACCAGGCGGTGAAGTCCTCGCAGCTGTACGGACGTTACGCACAGGCTGTGGACAGAGAATCGGCGTACGAGAAGCTGACCACCGCGCCGCCGAAGCCGCAGGAGACACCGGAGGCCGAGTCCAAGGCCAAGGAAGAGCCGTCCATGGTCCAACAGGTCGTCGGCAGCGGCATGTTCAAGTCCCTGGCCCGCTCGGTCGGCACCCAGATCGGCCGCGAGATCACCCGCTCCCTCTTCGGCACGGCCCGACGGAGGCGCTAGCCCCCGCCGGGCCTGCGCGCACTCAGCGGCCCTGTTTCTCCGTGGGCTGCTTGGGGTGTGGTTTCTTCTCGGTGGGCTTCGGTGCGTTGCGGGCGGCCTCGGCGCGCAGCAGGGCGCGCAGGACCGCGTACGGGTCGGTGGGCATGGCTGTGTTCCTTGCGTCGTGACTGACCTTTCCCGGAGCGGGGTCCGTCAGCAGCGCAGGACGACGGTGCGCAGGCAGCGCAGGGGGTACGACGGCCCCGGCACCGCGGGCCGGGGGCGGCCCGGCGCGGCGTGCGGCGCGGGGGCCGGGAGAGGCGCGGGGCGCAGGGGTACGGCGGCCCGGCGGACGGCGTCGGCCGGTGGCCGTACGGCCGCGTCCAGGGCGTCGTACTCGACGGTCTCCACGGACGCGACCGGCGCCGCGTGCACCTCGGTGTGGGCGCCCGGCACCAGCAGGGCGAACAGCAGCACGAGCACCCGCAGCCAGGTGCGGCTGTGCGGGAGACGGCGTGCGGTGCTCACGGGAGGTGGTCTGCCCCCGACACGCCCGTCGTTCAGCACGTCGGGGGCGAGATCCGCCCGTACGGGCTACATGGACCAGGGAATCTCCCGGGCCCGGCCCCGGATGCGGATCGCTGTAATGATCTCGACGACACCGACAGCGACCAGCCAGATGCCGCCGACCAGGGTGAGGACGGCGACGGACTCGAAGGGGGAGTCGATCAGGACGATGCCGGCGACGAAGGTGAGGACGCCGAGGAAGATCTGCCAGCCGCGGGCCGGCATGGAGCTGTCGGAGGCCGCGGCCAGGGTCTGGGTGATGCCGCGGATGAGCCAGCCGATGCCGATCCACAGGGCGAGCAGCAGGATCGAGCGCATCGGGCCGCGCAGACAGAACAGTCCGAGCAGGATCGACAGGGCGCCGCTGATGAAGGCCAGGACGCGCAGCGAGGTCGACCTGTGCGTGCCGAACGCGGCGATCAGCTGGAAGACGCCGCTGAACAGGAGGTAGAGGCCGAACAGCACGCCGGCCGCGAGGAGGGAGGCGCCCGGCCAGACGAGGACCAGGACGCCCAGGATCAGGGAGGCGACGCCGGTGAGCAGGACGACCTGCCAGGCGGCCTTGGACAGAGCGTGCAGGGGGCCCTCGAAGGGCGGTTCGGGCGGCAGGGCGCCCGTCGCGGGTCCGGCGGCGTGGACCTTCCGGTCGTCGAACTCCGGACCCCAGGACGAGGTATTCGGCGGGTCGGTCATGCTCCATGCTTGGACCGGCCGGGGCCGTGGCGCCACCCCTGGGACCCACCCGGCTGACGGCTACTTCCCGGCGGCCTTCGCCGCCTTGGCCGCCGCCTTCATCTCCTGCTTGTGCGCACGCACCTTGGCCAGCGAGTCGGGGCCCGTGATGTCGGCGACGGAGCGGTGGCAGCCCTTCTCGCCGTAGGCGCCCGCCGCCTCCTGCCACCCCTTGGGCCGTACGCCGAGCTGCTTGCCCAGCAGCGCCAGGAAGATCTGCGCCTTCTGCCTGCCGAAGCCGGGCAGCTCCTCCAGACGGCGCAGCAGCTCACGGCCGTCGGTGACGCCCTTCCAGACCAGCTCTGCGTTCCCGTCGTAGTGCTCGACGAGGTACTGGCACAGCTGCTGGATCCGCTTGGCCATCGAGCCCGGGTAGCGGTGCACGGCCGGCTTCTGCGAGAGCAGCGCGGCGAAGGCCTCCGGGTCCTGGGCGGCGATCTCGTGCGCGTCCAGGTCGTCCAGCCCGAGCCGGTCGGCGATCGTGCGCGGCCCCTTGAACGCCCACTCCATCGGGACCTGCTGGTCCAGCAGCATCCCGGTCAGCGCGGCGAGCGGGGAACGCCCGAGGAGCTCGTCGGCCTCGGGGTCCTGGGCGAGGTGCAGGGTGACGTCCATGACCCCGATCATCCCCCTTTCACGGCTCGCGTACGATTCCACCACCGCTTACTAAGGTAAGGCTAAGCTTAATGCGCAAGGGGATCGCAGCGTGACGACCGAGATCTACCGGGACGCCTGGGGCATCCCGCATCTGCGGGCCGGCAGCGCCCGTGAACTCGCCCGCGCCCAGGGCGTCGTCACCGCCCGCGACCGCGCCTGGCAGCTGGAGGCCGAACGGCACCGCGCGCAGGGCACCTCGGCGGCCTTCCTCGGCACCGACGCCCTGCACTGGGACCTGCTCGCCCGCCGGGCCCGCCTCGACGACACCGCCCGCCGCTGCTGGGCCGCGCTGGAGGAGCACGACCCCGAGACGGCCGAGTGGGTACGGGCGTACGTCGACGGGATCAACGCGGAGCTGCCGGGCAGCACGGCGCCGGAGTTCGAGCGGGCCGGCCTCTCCCCCGGCCGCTGGGAGCCCTGGACCCCGCTCGGCGTCTGGCTCGCCACGCACATCCTCTTCGCCGGGTTCCCGGCCAAGCTCTGGCGCGAGCAGGCGATCCGGCACCTGGGTGAGGAGGCCGTCGGGCTGTTCGCCACGGACGGGCCCGGCACCTCCGGCAGCAACGGCTGGCTGGTCAGCGGCGAGCGGACCGGCACCGGGCACGCGCTGATCGCCGGGGACCCGCACCGCTTCGTCGAGGACCCCGGCGTCTACCAGCAGATCCACCTCTCCTGCCCGGAGTTCGACGTCGTCGGCCTCGCCGTCCCCGGCGTCCCGGGCATCGCCCACTTCGGCCACACCGGCACGGTCGCCTGGGCCATCACCAACGCCATGGCCGACTACCAGGACCTGTACCGCGAGCGGCTGCGGCGCACGGGTGCGGGCGTGGAGGCCCTCGGCCCGGACGGCACTTGGCGCCGCGCCTCCCGGCACACGGAGACCGTGGAGGTGGCGGGGGAGACACCGGTCGAGGTCGAGGTGATCGAGACGGAACGGGGGCCGGTGATCGTCGGGGGGCCGGAGGGGCTGGAGAGCGGGGTGGTCGAGGCCGACGGGATGGTCCCCGTGGGGGAATCCCACGCACCCCTCGCCCTGTCCCTGCGCCACCCACCCCGCGTCACCTCCGACCTCGGCTTCGGCGCCCTCCTCCCCCTCCTGCGCGCCCGCCGCGTCGCCGACGTCGACCGGGCCCTCGACCTGTGGGCCGAGCCCGTCAACGTCGTGCAGGCCGCCGACACCGAGGGCGGGCTGCTGCACCGGGTCGCCGGGCGCGTGCCGGTGCGCGCCGAGGCCAACCGGGTGCGGCCGGTGCCCGCCTGGGAGCCGGGGCACGAGTGGCGGGGCTGGGCCGGGATGCCGCACGCCGGGCTGGCCGACGGCGTCGCCGTGATGGCCAACCAGCGCGGCCCGGCGACCCCGTTCGGCGTGGAGTTCGCCCCGCCGCACCGCGCCGACCGCATCGCCGCCCGGCTGGCGGAGAAGGACCACTGGTCGGCCGCCGACATGCCCGCGATCCACATGGACACCCATCTCGCCTCCGCCGCACCCCTGTTGGACCACCTGGCGGCCCTCACCGACCTGTCCCCGGAGGCCACCGCCCTCCGCGACCGCCTCCTGCGCTGGGACCGCCGCATGGACGCCGCCTCCACCGACGCGGCCGTCTACGCGGCGGTGCGCGGCGCGGTCGTACGACGGCTCGCGGCCCACCCGGCGTTCGCCGCCCTCGCCACTCCGCCCGCCTACCCCGAGGTCCTCCTCCCCTGGCTCGCCCTGCTCCCGCGCATCGCCTTCGCCCTCGAACACCTGCTGCGAGCAGAGGAGTTGTACGGCGTCGACCGCGCGGAGGCCGTACGGGCCGCCCTGGAGGAGGTGGCCGCCGCGCCGCCCGCCGGCACCTGGGGCGACACCCACCGCCTCGCCCCCTGGCGGGCGCTGCCGCAGCCGTCGTACGAAGGACCGGGTCTGTCCGGCGACCACGACTGCGTGCTGTGCACCTCGGCCGTGCCCGGGCTGACCGACCTGAGCGCGCGCGGTCCCGCCGCCCGCTATGTGTGGGACCTGGCCCGGCGCGAGGACAGCCTGTGGGTGGTGCCGCTCGGGGCGTCCGGCCTGCCCGGCTCGCCCCATCACACCGATCAACTCCCCTTGTGGCTCAGGGGAGATCTCGTCCCGGTCGTCACCGACTTCGACCGGCTCGGCAAGGAGAGCGATGTCTGACCCGTACGACACCCGTACCGCCGTCCACGCGTCGGGCGCCGTGCGCGTCCTGCCCCTGGACGCGCACGCCGACGCGGACGTGCTGCACCGCTGGGTGCGTGAGGAGCGGGCCGCCTTCTGGGGCATGAACGGCCTCACCCGCGACCAAGTGGCCGAGATCTACGCCCACATGGACACCCTCGACACCCATCACGCCTTCCTGCTGGTGAGGGACGGCGAACCGGTCGGCCTGCTCCAGACCTACGAACCGGAGGCCGACCGCGTCAGCGAGTGCTACGAGGTGCGCGACGGCGACATCGGCGTGCACGTGCTGCTCGCGCCCGCGGGGGAGGGCGGCGAGCGGTCCGGCTGGTCGGCGGAGCTGCTCGGCGTCGTCGTGTCGTACGTCCTGGTCGGGCTCGACCGGCGCCGGATCGTGGTCGATCCGGACGTGCGGAACGAGAAGGCGATCGCCCGCTTCCTGCGCCAGGGCTTCGTGGCCGGCGAGGTCGTGGTGCTGCCGGAGATCGACATCCCGGACGTGTACCTGACCGAGAAGAAGGCACAACTGGCGTTCCTGGAGCGGGCGGTAGCCTTCCCGGCGTGACCCCCGAAGACCTCGTCGCCCACTACGGCCTCACACCGATACCGCGCGAGGGCGGCCTCTACCGCCAGACCTGGGCGGGCCCCGACCGCCCCGACGGACGCCCGGAGGGCACGGCGATCGTCGCCCTCCTCACGTCGGACGACTTCTCGGCCCTGCACCGCCTCCCGAGTGACGAGATCTGGCACCACTACCTCGGCGACCCGCTCGAACTCCTCCTCCTCGCCCCCGACGGCACCTCGTCGACGGCGGTCCTCGGTCCGGACGTCCTCGGCGGCCAGCAGGTGCAGCTGACCGTGCCCGCCGGGACCTGGATGGGCGCCCGGGTCCTCGCCGACGGCGCGTGGACCTTGTTCGGCTGCACGATGGCGCCCGGCTTCACCTTCGAGGGTTACGAGCACGGGGACGCGGCGGAGTTGACGGCGCGGTATCCGGACCGGGCCGCCCGGATCCTGGAACTCTCCCGTCCATGACACTCCTCGAAGGACAGGTCGCCCTGGTCACGGGCGCGGGCGGCGGCATCGGCCGGGGGATCGCGCTGCGGTTCGCCGAGGAGGGCGCCGCGGTCGCGCTGCACTGCCGTACGGCGGTGGCGGCGGCGCGCGAAGTGGCGGACCGGATCGAGGAGTCGGGCGGGCGGGCCGTCGTGGTGGAGGGCGACCTCACCGACGAACTCGTGTGCGCGCGAGTGGTGCGGGAGGCGGCCGAGTGGGGCGGTGGCCTGGACGCGCTGGTCAACAACGCGGGCGTGCAGCCGGTGCGGGAGCTGCCCGGGATGACGGCCGGGGAGTGGCGGGCGGTGGTGGACGCCAACCTGTCGAGCGTGTTCGCGTGCACGCAGGCCGCCGCGGAGGTCATGCGGGAGCGCGGCGCCGGGGGATCGGTGACGCACATCGCCTCCATCGAGGGACGGCAGCCCGCGCCGGGGCACGCGCACTACAGCGCCTCCAAGGCGGCGGTCGTGATGCACGCCCGGTCGGCGGCCCTGGAGTACGGGCCGTACGGGATCCGCGTCAACACGGTCTCGCCGGGCCTGATCGGGCGCGAGGGGCTGGCGGAGGCCTGGCCGGAGGGGGTGCGGCGATGGCGGGAGGCGGTGCCGCTCGGGCGGCTGGGGCGACCGGAGGACGTGGGGGACGCGTGTGTGTTCCTGGCCTCGCGGCTCGCGTCCTTCGTGACGGGCCACGACCTGCTCGTGGACGGCGGGATCTCGGCCCGCCCGACGTGGTGAGGGCCACGCGGTGAGTACGAGGGCGCTCGCGTCCGTACGTATCGGGAAGGCGGCGAGTCCGACGACGGAGATACGACGTGGGGTGTGACGGTGCGGATGGCGGAGTGCGAGGGCGGGGGCTCCGCGGACTTGGCCGGGAGCGCCAGGGACCGCGCGGCTTCAGCGAGGGGCGAGGGTTCGGCGGGCGCCCCGGACCAGGCGGGCGCTTCGGACTCGGCGGCTTCGGCGGACACCCCGAGCCCGGCGAACCCCGAAGGTCCGGCAGGCTTCGCGGCCTCCCCGGACTCCTTGGCCTCGCCGGGCGCCGCAGCCCCCAGCCGCCCCGAAACCCCCGCGGACGCCGGCGAATTCAAGGGCTGGTGCTGCTGGGCGCCGTGCTGGTCCTGCTCGTCCTCGGCGGGGCGGGACCCGCGTCGGCCCACGCGGCCCTCAAGTCCTCCGACCCCTCCGACTCCGCCGTCCTCAAGTCGGCACCCCGCTCCGTCACCCTGACCTTCACGGAGTCCGTCGGCCTGCTCGACGACTCCTTCCGCGTCCTGGACCCAGAGAACCGGCGGGTGAGCACGGGTGAGGCCCGGCACGCGTCCGGCCGTTCCGACACGGCGCAGGTGACGCTGCCGGCGAAGCTCGCCGAGGGCACGTACGTGGTGGCCTGGCGGGTGGTCTCGGCGGACAGCCACCCCGTGTCGGGCGCGTTCACCTTCTCGGTCGGCAAACCCTCGGCGACGGTCGCCTCGGTGAGCACCGGCCCCGTCGAGAACCCGGCGACCGCCAGCCTCTACAACATCGCCCGCTACCTCGCCTACCTCGCCGCGGCCCTCCTGATCGGCACGGCGGCCTTCGCGGCCCTGTGCCGCCCGGCCGACCGCGCGCCCCTCCGCAAGCCCCTTCTGACCGGCTGGTGGACGCTCCTGGGCACGAGCGTCGTCCTCCTGGTCCTCCGGTCCCCCTACGAGACGGGAACGGCCCCTGGAACGGCCTTCAGCGCCTCGGCCTTCACCCACACCCTGACGGGCCGCCCGGGCCTGACCCTCCTCGCCCGCCTCGCTTTGCTGCTGCTCGCCGCCGCAGCCTTCGTAACCCTTCGCAAACGATCAGCGGGCCGGCTCTCGCCGCCTGCCGGGGAAGCCGGCCGTGAGCGTGCCCCCCGCCCGCTTCTGCTCGCCGGCGCCGCCCACGCCGTGGCCCTCGCCCTCACCTGGGCCCTCGCCGAGCATGCCTCCGCCGGCATCCAGGTGCCCGTGGCCGTCGTGTCCTCCGTGCTGCATCTGCTCGCCATGGCGGTCTGGCTCGGAGGGCTCACCGCGCTGCTGATCCTGTTGCGCGGCACCGACGTGTCCGCGGCCGTCGTGGCCCGCTTCTCGCGGCTCGCCTTCGCCTCCGTGACCGTCCTGGTCGTCACCGGCGTCTACCAGTCCTGGCGCGGCCTCGGCTCCTGGAGTGCGTTCACCGGGACGACGTACGGGCGTCTCCTGCTCGCCAAGGTCGCCGCCGTGGTGCTTCTGCTGGCGCTGGCGGGGATGTCGCGGCGGTGGACGGCCCGCATGGTCGCCGCCCCCGCGGACGTCGCGGAGACGGCCGTACGCGCGCGCGTACCGGAGGCCGTCGGCGGGCCCGCGCTGCCCGCGTCGGACCGGCCCGCGCCCGGGCAACCCACCGAATCCACCACCGGCCCCGAGGGCACCACCGGCACCTCCGCCCCCGGCCCCCACCGCCGGGCCCTGCGCCGGTCCGTCCTCGCCGAAGTCGCCGTCGGGGTTCTCGTGCTCGTGATCACGACCGTGCTCACCGGCACCCTCCCGGGCCGTGCCGCCGCCGAGGCGGCCGAGCAGCCGGCGTCCGCCGTCGGACTGCCCGCCGCCTCCGTCACCACGATCCCGTTCGACGTCGGCACCCCCGGCGGTCACGGCAAGGTCCAGATCACCCTCGACCCCGGCCGGGTCGGCGACAACAACGTCCAGGCGGTGGTCTTCGGCCCCGACGGCGGTATCTCCACCGTCCCTGAGCTGCGGCTTTCCTTCAGCCTCCCGGCCCAGAAGATCGGTCCGCTGGACGCGGGGCTGACGAATCTGGGCGGCTACTGGGGCACCAACAGCCTCACCCTTCCCATCGCCGGCACCTGGACGATGAAGGTCACGGTGCGCACCTCCGACATCGACCAGGTGAGCGTCACCAAGGCCGTGCGCATCCGGTAGGACGCATTCCGGCACAATCCGTGATCGTATGTTCGAACAGTCGAACAAGAATGATCACAATCGTGACGGTTACGTTTCCACAAAGCTCTTGGGTGCCTATTGACCCATGACCGGACATGGGGCTGTTATTACCGCCACGATGTTCGGTCGAGTTGGTTTCTGGTCGGTTTCGACTTTTTTCGACGTGGCTCAGCCTGACCGAACCCTGCCCTCAGGAGCCGTAATGACAGACCTCTCCCCCTCGGGTCTCTCCCTCCCCTCCCCGAGCCGCCGCAGCCTGCTGCGGGGAGTCGGAGGCGCTGCCCTTGTCGCCGGTGCGGGAATCCCGCTGCTGAGCGCCTGCGGCAGCAGTGGTAGCTCGTCCGACAGCAAGACCGTCAGCGTCGGCTCCAACGACTCGGACGCCGTGCCGAAGAAGGCGTACGCGGCCGTGTACTCGGCCTTCCAGAAGCAGTCCGGGCTCACCGTCAAGGTCAACACCAAGGACCACAACACCTTCCAGGAGCAGATCAACTCCTACCTGCAGGGCACGCCGGACGACGTGTTCAAGTGGTTCGCCGGCTACCGCATGCAGTTCTTCGCGGCCAAGAGCCTCGCCTCCCCGATCGACGACGTCTGGGAGAAGATCGGGGGCAACTTCCCCGACGCGATGAAGAAGCTCAGCAAGGGCGCGGACGGCAAGTACTACTTCGTGCCGATGACCACGTACCCCTGGGCGATCTTCTACCGCAAGAGCGTCTTCGCCGCCAAGGGCTACGAAGTCCCCACCACCTGGGACCAGTTGGTCGCCCTGTGCAAGCAGATGAAGAAGGACGGCCTGGTTCCGATCGCCTTCGGTGACAAGGACGCCTGGCCCGCGATGGGCACCTTCGACCAGATCAACTTCCGCCTCAACGGCTACGACTTCCACGTCGAGCTGATGGCCGGCAAGGCCGCCTGGACGGACGCCAAGGTCAAGGCCGTCTTCGACCACTGGGCCGAGCTGCTCCCCTACCACCAGGACGGCTTCATGGGCCGCACCTGGCAGGACGCCGCCCAGACCCTGGTGTCGAAGAAGGCCGGCATGTACCTGCTGGGCACCTTCGTGGCGCAGCAGTTCACCAACAAGGCCGACCTGGACGACCTCGACTTCTTCGCCTTCCCGGAGATCAACTCCGCGTACGGGCAGGACACGGTCGAGGCGCCCACCGACGGCTTCATGGTCTCCAAGTCCCCGAAGAACAAGGACGGCGTCGCCAAGCTCATGGAGTACCTGGGCACCCCGGCCGCCGAGGAGCTCTACCTCAAGGGCGACCCGAGCGTCGTGGCCGCCTCCAACAAGGCCTCCACCGCCGCGTACTCGACGCTGCAGAAGAAGGCGTTCGACATGATCGGCCAGGCCAAGTCCCTGACCCAGTTCATGGACCGCGACTCCCGCCCGGACTTCACCTCCACGGTGATGCAGCCCGGTCTGCAGAAGTTCCTGCAGAACCCCAAGGGCGTCGACAGCCTGCTCTCCTCGATCGAGCGCCAGAAGAAGACGATCTTCGCGTCCTGATGAGCTCCGAGACCCCCACGAAGAGCCCGGAGGCGGCCGACGTGCCGCCTCCGGGCCCCGCGCCTGTCGTCACGCGGGTCCCGCAGGGCCACAAGCGCCTGCTGACCCGTCGTGACCGCGTCACGCTCGCCTTCATGGCGGGTGTGCCCACCGTCCTGCACGTCGCCCTGGTCTGGATCACCGCGATCGCCTCGATCGCGCTGGCCTTCACCACCTGGGACGGCATCGGCTTCGACTCCATCAAGTGGGTCGGCCTGGACAACTTCCGTCAGTTGTTCACCGACAACCCGCAGTTCTGGCCGGCCGTACAGCACAACGTCATCTGGTTCGTCGTGCTGATCCTGATCCCGACGCCCTTCGGCCTGTTCCTGGCCGTGCAGCTGGACAAGAACATCCGCTTCAGCCGCGTCTACCAGACCGCCTTCTTCCTGCCGGTCGTGGTCTCCCTCGCGGTCACCGGCTTCGTCTGGCAGCTGGTCTACAACCCCGACACCGGCCTGATCAACAGCATCATCGGGGCCAACAAGCCCGGCCACTACATCGACTGGATCGGCGATCCCAAGCTCAACCTGTGGGCCGTGCTGATCGCCGCGTCCTGGCGGCACACCGGCTACATGATGATCCTCTACCTGGCCGGCCTGAAGGGCGTCGACCCCTCCCTGCGGGAGGCCTCCGCCCTGGACGGCGCGAACGAGTGGCAGACGTTCAAGAACGTCATCTTCCCCACCCTGCGCCCGACCAACACGGTCGTCCTGGTGGTCACCATCATCGAGGCGCTGCGCGCCTTCGACCTGGTCTTCGTCTTCAACAAGGGCGCCCAGGGAACCGAGTTGCTGTCGATCCTGATCACCAACAACATCATCGGCGAGTCCAGCCGGATCGGATACGGCTCCGCGATCGCCGTGGTCCTCCTGGTGATCTCCCTCGCGGTCATCATCCCCTACCTGATCGCGACCTTCCGGAAGGAGCGGCGCGCATGAGCACCGATGCCGCTGTGCTGAAGCAGCGCACCCCGGTCCGCCCGGCCCGCGTCCTGCTGCACACGTTCCTCGTGGTCACCTCGCTGGCCTGGCTCGCCCCGCTGCTGTGGGCGATCTTCGCGGCCCTGCGGCCGTACTCGGAGACCAGCAACAAGGGTTACGTGTCCTGGCCGGACAAGCTGACCTTCGACAACTTCAAGAACGCGTTCGAACAGTCGGACATGCTGCACTACTTCGGCAACACGCTGATCATCGCGGTGCCGGCCGTGCTGCTGACCCTGCTGTTCTCGTCGATGGTCGCGTTCTACGTCAGCCGCTTCGACTTCCGCCTCAACATCGCGCTGCTGCTGCTGTTCACCGCGGGCAACCTGCTGCCCCAGCAGGTCATCATCACCCCGCTGTACCGGATGTACCTGCTGATCGACCTGCCGGGCATCACGGCCAGCGGCAAGCTGTACGACTCCGCGCTGGGCCTGGTCCTGATCCACGTGGCGTTCCAGTCCGGCTTCTGCGCCTTCGTGCTCAGCAACTACATGCGGATGCTGCCGCACGAGCTGACCGAGGCCGCGCTGGTCGACGGCGCCTCGGTGTGGCGGATGTACTGGCAGATCGTGCTGCCGCTGTGCAAGCCGGCGATGGCCGCCCTGGCGACGCTGCTGTCCATCTGGATCTACAACGACTTCTTCTGGGCGATCGTGCTGATCTCCACCGGCGAGAACATGCCGATCACCTCGGCCCTGAACAACCTCTCCGGCCAGTACTTCACGGACCCGAACCTGGTCGCCGCGGGCGCGTTGCTGACCGCCATCCCGACGCTGATCGTGTACTTCGTGCTGCAGCGGCAGTTCGTGAGCGGTCTGACGCTGGGCGCCAACAAGGGCTGACGCCCTGACCTCTGAAAGAGAACGACGTGTCCCACCCCTTCACCCCCGTCGCCTCCGTCCCCGTGGACCCGGCCAACGCCCGCGTCCACGAGGAGGGTTGGCAGTCCTGGAGCCCCAGCGGCGCCTACGCCCTGGACGAGCGGCCCTACCGCCCGACCAACGCCAACTGGGCGACGGTCTGTTACCGCCCGGGCGTCACCGTCCCCGACGGCATCTTCCAGGGCGAGGGCCTGCTGGCGCTCGACCCCGGCGACGGCTCGGCCGTACGCCTGTGGGCGGCCGTCGACCCCACCGCCGAGGTGCCGTCCGTCCGTCTGACGGTCACGGACGGCGTGGCGGAGGTCGGCGCCGACGGCCCGGTGAAGGAGTGGACCGGCACGGACATCCAGTCGGTGCTGGCGGACTGGGCCGCCGCGCAGGAGGTGCCGGCCCCGCGCCCCGCGCCCACCGTCTGGTGCTCCTGGTACGAGTACTTCACGAACGTCACCGAGGACGACATCCACGAGAACCTCCGTGCGATGGACACCCTCGACCTGCCCATCGACGTCGTCCAGATCGACGACGGCTACCAGTCCGCCCTCGGCGACTGGCTCACCCTCTCCGGCCGCTTCCGCTCCCGCGCGGGCATCGCCGACGCGATCCGCGCCCGCGGCCGCCGCGCCGGCATCTGGACGGCCCCCTTCCTGGTCGACCCGGCGAGCGACCTGGCCACCGAGCACCCCGACTGGCTGGTCCACGACCCCGACGGCGGCTTCACCCACGCCGGCCGCAACTGGGGCCACGACCTGCGCGTCCTCGACACGACCCACCCCGAGGCGGCCGCGTACCTGACGGACGTCTTCCGCACGCTCCGTTCCGAGGGTTACGACTACTTCAAGGTCGACTTCCTCTACGCGGGCGCCCTGGACGGCGTACGGCATGCAGAGGGGGACGCCCTCACGGCGTACCGCTCCGGCATCGAGCTGATCCGCGAGGCGATCGGCCCGGACGCCTACCTCCTCGGCTGCGGCGCCCCGATCCTCCCCTCCATCGGCCTGTTCGACGCGATGCGCGTCAGCCCCGACACGGCCCCGCACCGCCGCCCCGAGGCCGACGACTACAGCCAACCCGGCCAGGACCCGGCCGAGTTCACCGGCGTCGGCCGCCAGTGGCAGCACGGCCGCTTCTGGGTCAACGACCCCGACTGCCTGATGGCCCGGCCGGCGGTCGAGACCCGGGAGCGCTGGGCGGCGCACGTCGAGGCGACGGGCGGCCTGATGGCGTCCAGCGACCGCCTGCTGTCCCTGGACGAGTGGGGCGTGACCACAACGCGCCGTCTGCTGTCGGGAGTCGACGCATGAGCGTGCCGCTGAACGTCCCGGGCATCGCGTACGGCGGCGACTACAACCCCGAGCAGTGGCCCGAGGAGGTCTGGGCCGAGGACATGCGCCTCATGGCCGAGGCCGGGGTCACCATGGTCAGCGTCAACATCTTCTCCTGGGCGCTGCTGGAACCCACCGAGGGCGAGTACGACTTCTCGCGCCTCGACCGCATCCTCGACCTCCTCCACTCCCACGGCATCGCCGCCGACCTGGCGACCCCGACGGCGGCCCCGCCGGCCTGGTTCTTCGTCAAGCACCCGGACGCGCTGCCGGTCGACAGGGACGGCCGCGGACTGTCGTACGGCAGCCGCCAGACCTTCTGCCCGTCCAGCCCCGCCTACCGCGAGGCGGCACTGCGGATGGCGCGGGTGCTGGGGGAGCGCTACGCCGACCACCCGGCCGTCGTCATGTGGCACATCCACAACGAGTACGGCTGTCACAACGCCGAGTGCTACTGCGACACCAGCGCGGAGGCCTTCCGCGGCTGGCTGCGCGACCGCTACGACAGCCTGGCCGAGCTCAACCACGCCTGGGGGACGACCTTCTGGAGCCAGTGGTACTACGACTGGGACCAGATCCTGCCCCCGCGCGCGACCGGCGCGGTCCCCAACCCGACCCACCAGCTGGACTGGCGCCGCTTCTGCAGCGACGCCCTGCTCTCCCTGTACGAGGCGGAGCGCGACGTCCTGTCGGAGGCGGCCCCGGCGACGCCCGCGACCACCAACTTCATGGTGATGTTCAACTTCGACGCCCTGGACTACTGGCGCTGGGCCCCGGAGCTGGACATCGTCTCCAATGACCACTACCTCCAGTCGGCCGATCCCGAGTCGCAGATCGACATCGCCCTGAGCGGCGACCTGGTCCGCTCCCTCGCCGGCGGCCCCTGGCTGCTGATGGAGCACTCGACGGGCGCGGTGAACTGGCAGCCGGTCAACCGGGCCAAGACGACGGGGGAGTTGCGCCGCAACGCGCTCGCGCATGTGGCCCGGGGCGCCGACGGCATCGCGTACTTCCAGTGGCGGGCGGCGAAGGCGGGCGCCGAGCAGTGGCACTCGGCGATGCTCCCGCACGCGGGCACCGACAGCCAGATCTGGCGGGACGTGGTCCAACTGGGCGCGGACCTGCGGGCGTTGGCGGAGGTGCGGGGCAGCACGGGTACCGCCGAGGTGGCGGTGGTCTGGGACTGGGACGCCCGCTGGGCGCTGGAGCTGCCCTCCCAGCCGAGCGGCGAACTCCGCTTCCACGACCTGGTCCGGGCCTGGTACGAGCCCCTGTGGCGCGCGGGCATCGCGGTGGACTTCGTCCGCCCGGACGCGGACCTGGCGCCGTACCGCCTGGTCCTGGCGCCTTCGCTCTACCTGGTCGACGAGGCGGGCGCGGCGAACCTGACGTCCTTCGCCGAGCGGGGCGGCACCCTCGCGGTCGGCTTCCACAGCGGCATGGTGGACGCCAACTGCCATGTCCGCCTGGGCGGTTACCCGGGAGCCTTCCGCACGGCCCTGGGTATCCGCACGGACGAACTGTTCCCGCTGCTGCCGGGCGAGTCGGTGGGCCTGGACGGCGGCGGCACGGGCACGCTGTGGTCGGAGCGCCTCCGCCTGGAGGGCGCGGAGGCGGTGACGAGGTACACGGACGGCCCCCTGACCGGGGTCCCGGCGGTGACCCGCAACGCGCACGGCACGGGCACGACGTGGTACCTGGCAACCCAGCCGGACGCGGCGACCCTCACGACCATCCTGGACCGTATCCGCGCGGAGGCGGGCGTGCAGCCGGTCCGGACGGCCCCGGAGGGCGTGGAGGTGGCCCTGCGCCGAGCCCCGGAGTCCGACTATCTCTTCCTGATCAACCACACGGACCGCGAAGCGGAGGTCCAGGTGGCCCCGGAGTCGACCGAACTCCTCACGGGGAAGCGGCTGTCGGGTTCGGCGCGGGTTCCGGCGGGCGGGGTGGCGGTGGTGCGGGAGCGGCGGGGCGCCTGACCGCGACAGCTGCGACCGACCAGGATTGAAGATCCTCACCATGGGTAATGCAATGGTAAAGAACACCAAGGAAAAGTCAACCACTGCACCCACGGGAGGCAACGATGTTCGATCTCCGCACCGAGGCGGAAATGCGCCTGCACTCGGAGAAGACGGCCGCGGAACTGGCCCGCCAACGCCGCCGCGAGGAGGCGCCGGCGGACCGGCAGCCGTCCACGGAGCGGGAGCCCGCGGTCGACGCGGACGTGGCGGACGGCGGCCCCTGACCGCCGTCCCGCGCGCTCACCAGCTGGAGCAGAGGCCGTCGTTCGGGCAGAACATGGCCCACACGCTGTTGTAACCGGCCCGGACGGTCAGGGAGGCCGGGTCGGGGCCGCCGTTGACGGCGGATCCGGTGTCCGGGGTGGCGGTGAAGGTGACGGTCGTACCGACCGGGAAGCTCGCGGAGCACGGCCCGGTCGAGCCCGGCTGCGGTTCCTCGCTGCCGTAGGGGTCCCAGGCCGTCGTGTGGCAGCTGATCCCGGCCGGGCTGCTGGTGACGGTGCCGCCGCCCCAGCCGTCGATCCACGCGTACACCGTGCTCTGCTGGGTCGCGGCGACGGTCCCGGCGCCGGCGGGCCCGGCGGTGGTGAGCGCGGCCGCGGCGGCGAGGGCGAGCGCGGCGCCTGCCACGACCGCCCGCCGACGACCACCGGCCGCCTTGGCGGGGTTCGGATTGATGTTCATGGCTGACTCCTCGATCCGCTCCCTCCATGCTTGACCTGGCCCGGAGCCCGGCCCATCCCAGAAATCTGGGGATTTGCGACGTACGCTCGATTCATGGCGGTTCCTGTCGTCCCGTACGCGCGGTCGTACGACCGTGTCGTCCGGCTCTGCGAGACCGCCACCGACTCCCGGACCCTGCGCACGCGACTCATCGCCGAACTGCGCAGGGCGACCGCCTTCGAGGCGTACGCCTTCCTCCTCACCGACCCCGAGACCACGGTGGGCTGCTCCCCGATCACGGAGGTCCCCTGCCTCCCGGAACTGCCCAGGATGACCCGCCTCAAGTACCTGACCGAGGTCCACCGCTGGACGGCCCTGGACGGAGTCGCCCTGCTCAGCGACCTCCCCGACCCCGCCGTGAGCCCCCTGTGGCACGAACTGCTGCGGCACCACGGAGTACGGGACATCGCGGCGATGGCGTTCAAGGACCGCTTCGGCTGCTGGGGCCGCCTGGACCTCTACCGCCGGGACGGTCACTTCACCGCCGAGGAATCGTCCTACCTCTCCCGCCTCACCGCACCGGTGACGACGGCACTGCGCCGCACCCAGGCCCACACCTTCGTCGTACGCCGGCCGCACACCCGCAGCTCCGGCCCGCTCGCCCTGCTGCTCTCCCCCGACCTGCGGGTCCTCGCGCAGACGGCGGCCACGCCCACCTTCCTGAGCCGTATGTCGCCTCCCGCGCACGGCGGCAGGGCGGCGATCCACGCGAGCGTCTACGACGTGGCGGCCCAGCTGCTGGCCGTGGAGGCCGGCATCGACACCCACCCACCCCGCACCCGCGCCCACCTCGCGGACGGCCTCTGGCTGACCCTGAGCGCGGCCCGCATAGACGATGCGACCCCCACGCACCGCCGCAACACGATCGCCGTGACGATCGAGGAGACGTCCCCCACGGACCGCCTGACCCTGTTCACGAGAGCCTTCGCCCTGACCCCTCGGGAAGCGGACGTCCTGACCCACCTGGCAAGGGGCGGCGACAGCCACACGGTGGCCCACCACATGTCCCTGTCCGAACACACGGTCCAGGACCACCTGAAATCAATCTTCACGAAAACCTCGACGAACAACCGGGTCATGCTGCTGACCCGGGCCCTCGGAACATGAGCCACGCCCACAAAGCCAGAGGGCCGGACCACTTTCGCGGTCCGACCCTCTGAACTGGCGGAGGATACGAGATTCGAACTCGTGAGGGGTTGCCCCCAACACGCTTTCCAAGCGTGCGCCCTAGGCCTCTAGGCGAATCCTCCGCCGGAAACATTACATGACCGAGAGGAGTGCTCGCGAACTCGTTCCCACCCGCTGACGTCGGGTACTCTTTGCGGAGCCCCTCACGCGGCGCTATCTGACTGAACTCCCCCAGGGCCGGAAGGCAGCAAGGGTAGGTTGGCTCTGGCGGGTGCGTGGGGGGCGCTTGCGTTCGCGGTGCGGGTGGGGGTGGAGCCCGCGGGCGGGAGCTCGTTGTCAGTGGGCGCCTATAACCTCGTATGCGTGTCGTCTCTCGCGCTGTACCGCCGCTATCGCCCGGAGTCGTTCGCCGAGGTCATCGGGCAGGAGCATGTCACCGACCCGCTGCAGCAGGCGCTGCGGAACAACCGGGTCAATCACGCGTACCTGTTCAGCGGTCCGCGCGGATGCGGCAAGACGACCAGCGCGCGCATCCTGGCGCGGTGTCTGAACTGTGAGCAGGGGCCGACGCCGACCCCCTGTGGAGAGTGTCAGTCGTGCCGGGACCTCGCCAGGAACGGCCCGGGGTCCATCGACGTCATCGAGATCGACGCCGCTTCCCACGGTGGTGTGGACGACGCCCGTGAGCTGCGTGAGAAGGCCTTCTTCGGGCCCGCCGCCAGCCGCTACAAGATCTACATCATCGACGAGGCCCACATGGTCACGTCGGCCGGGTTCAACGCGCTGCTGAAGGTCGTCGAGGAGCCCCCGGAGCACCTCAAGTTCATCTTCGCCACGACCGAGCCCGAGAAGGTCATCGGGACCATCCGGTCGCGGACCCATCACTACCCCTTCCGCCTCGTGCCGCCCGGCACCCTGCGGGAGTACCTGGGCGAGGTGTGCGGCAAGGAGAACATCCCCGTCGAGGAAGGGGTGCTCCCGCTCGTCGTGCGGGCCGGTCAGGGGTCCGTCCGTGACTCCATGTCCGTCATGGACCAGCTCCTCGCCAGTGCGCGCGAGGAGGGTGTGACGTATGCCATGGCCACCTCCCTCCTCGGCTACACCGACGGCTCGCTCCTCGACTCCGTCGTGGAGGCCTTCGCGACCGGTGACGGCGCCGCCGCCTTCGAGGTCGTCGACCGCGTCATCGAGGGCGGCAACGACCCGCGCCGCTTCGTCGCCGACCTGCTGGAGCGGCTGCGGGACCTGGTCATCCTCGCCGCCGTTCCCGACGCCGCCGAGAAGGGGCTCATCGACGCCCCCGCCGACGTCATCGAGCGGATGCAGGCCCAGGCCGGCACCTTCGGCGCCGCCGAGCTCAGCCGCGCGGCCGACCTCGTCAACGAGGGCCTGACCGAGATGCGCGGCGCCAACTCCCCCCGCCTCCAACTGGAACTGATCTGCGCCCGCGTGATGCTGCCCGCCGCATACGGCGACGAGCGCTCCGTCATGGCCCGCCTGGACCGCCTGGAGCGAGGCGTGAACTTCTCCGCGGGCGGCGGCCTGCCGGCCATGGGGTACGCGCCGGGGCCCGAGGCACATGCGGGCGGGGGCGTGGTGCCGGGTGTACCGGGTGCGCCGGGTGGTGGGCCTGGTGGCGGTGGTGGATTCGGTGGCGCGCCGGTTCCGCCCGGCGGGGGCCCGGCTGCGGCACGAGCGGCGGTACGGGCTTCAAGCGGGCCTGGTGCGCCGAGTGCCCCTGGTGCCCCCGGTGCTCCGGGCACCGCGGGTGGTGGCGTTCCCGGCAGCGGTACGGCCGCCGGGCTCGGCGCGGGCTCGGCCGGGCCGGGAGGCCACACCGGTCACGGTCAGGGCGGCCAGGTTGGCCAGGGAGGTCAAGGTGCGCCGCCTGCGCCCCAGGCACCGGCCGCTGCAGAGCCCGCTGCCGCCGCTGCCTCCGCCATGCCTTCCGCCCCCGCCGTCCAACCGCCCCAGCAGCCCCAGTCGCCCCCCTCATCCCCGACCGCAGCAGCCCCCGGCGCCTGGCCCACCGCCGTCACCGCGGGCAGCGGCCGACGCCCGGGCGGCTGGCCGACGGCGGCCCCGGCAGGGGGCGGACAGCCTCAGCCGAACCCCACCGCATCGGCCCCGGCACAGGAACCGACCCCGCCTTCCACCCCGGCAGCCGCGCCCCCACCCACCACATCGGCCCCCGCCGCCTACGCTCCCCCGACCGGCGGCCTCGACCCCCGCATGCTCTGGCCGAACATCCTGGAAGCGGTCAAGAACCGCCGCCGCTTCACCTGGATCCTGCTCAGCCAGAACGCCCAGGTGGCCGGCTTCGACGGCACGACCCTCCAGCTGGGCTTCGTGAATGCAGGCGCCCGGGACAACTTCGCGAGCAGCGGCAGCGAGGACGTGCTGCGGCAGGCGCTGGCCGAGCAGTTCAACGTGCAGTGGAAGATCGAGGCGATCGTCGACCCGTCGGGCGGCTCGGCCCCCGCCCCGACCGGCGGCACGCCCGGCTTCAACGGCGGAGGCGGCGCAGCCCCCGGCGGCTACGGCGGCGCGGGCAATGCCGGTGGTGGTGGTTACGGCGGAGGCGGCAACGCGAGCGGTTACGGCGCCGGTGGTACGGCCGCCCCACAGCGCCCGGCACCCCCGCAGCCGACCCCGTCGACCCCGGCGCCCTCCACCACGCCTGCCCCGGCTCCCACTCCGGCGCCCCAGCCCGCCGCCCCCGCTCCCACCCCCCCTGTCTCCATCGAGGACGACATCCCCGAGGACGACGACCCCGACCTCAACGAATCGGCCCTCTCCGGCCACGAACTGATCGTGCGGGAGCTGGGGGCGACGGTGATGGAGGAGTTCACGAACGAGTAGGGGCTTTCAGCCCGTCCGGCGTTTGAGGACGAGGCCCCTTCAGGGCCGAAGCGGGGGTCTGGGGGCTGCAAGCCCCCAGTTACACGGCCACACCAACGCCGAGCACCCCTTGGACGAACCTCCAGGACAGCCACCCGGCTACGCTGACCCCCGTGAAGGTCCTCGTCATCGGAAACGGCGCCCGCGAACACGCCCTGTGCCGTTCCCTCTCCCTCGACCCCGCCGTCACCGCCCTGCACTGCGCCCCCGGCAACGCGGGCATCGCCGAGGTGGCTGAGCTGCACCAGGTCGACGCCCTCGACGGCACGGCCGTATCCGCGCTGGCCAGGCAGCTCCAGGCCGACCTCGTGGTCGTAGGCCCGGAGGCCCCGCTCGTCGCCGGGGTCGCCGACGCCGTGCGCGAGGCCGGGATCCCGGTCTTCGGGCCGGCCGGGGACGCCGCGCAGATCGAGGGCTCGAAAGCCTTCGCGAAGGACGTGATGGCGGGCGCCGGGGTGCCCACGGCACGTTCGTACGTATGCACAAACCCCGACGAGGTCGAGGAGGCCCTGGACGCCTTCGGTGCCCCCTACGTCGTCAAGGACGACGGCCTCGCGGCCGGCAAGGGCGTCGTCGTCACCTCCGACCTCGACGCCGCCCGGGCCCACGCCAACTCCTGCGAGCGCGTCGTCATCGAGGAGTTCCTCGACGGCCCCGAGGTCTCCCTCTTCGCCATCACCGACGGCGAGACGGTCGTCCCGCTCCAGCCCGCGCAGGACTTCAAGCGCGCCCTCGACGGCGACGAGGGCCCGAACACCGGCGGCATGGGCGCGTACTCCCCGCTGCCCTGGGCCGACCCGAAGCTCGTCCAGGAGGTCCTCGACACCGTCCTGCAGCCGACGGTCGACGAGATGCGCAGGCGCGGCACCCCGTTCTCCGGTCTCCTCTACGCCGGTCTCGCGATCACTTCCCGAGGCGTACGGGTCATCGAGTTCAACGCCCGCTTCGGCGACCCGGAGACCCAGGTCGTGCTGGCCCGTCTGAAGACCCCGCTGGCCGGCGTGCTGCTGGCGGCCGCCACCGGCGACCTCGCGGACCTGCCGCCCCTGCGCTGGAGCGACGACGCCGCGGTCACCGTGGTCGTGGCCTCGCACAACTACCCCGGCACCCCGCGCACCGGCGACCCGATCACCGGCCTCGACGAGGTGGCCGCGGAGGACGCCCCGCACGCATACGTGCTGCACGCCGGCACCAGGAAGGACGGCGACGCGATCGTCAGCGCGGGCGGCCGTGTGCTGTCCGTCACGGCGACCGGCAAGGACCTCACCGAGGCCCGCGACCGCGCATACAAGGCGGTCGCCCGTATCCGCCTCGACGGCTCCCAGCACCGCACGGACATCGCCGCGAAGGCGGCCCGCGAGGCGGACGCCTGACCCGGCTTCCGCGGCCCGCAGTGAACCCCGCAGGCCCCGTGTCCGTCTTCGGATGCGGGGCCCACTGCTGTGCGCACTCACTGGCGAAAGTCCGGCACGGCAGGACCGATTCTCTTAGAACCCGAGTCAAAAACAGAGGCCTGATCATCGCAACCCGTCATCCAGCTCTGACCAAAGCCATTCCATCGAGTGAGCGCTCCCCCATCCGGCTGACGGGGCCCAGGACCCCAACTATGGTGCGGCGCAGGCGTTCCGGCACTTGGCCCACCGGCATTGCGATGTCAGTGGCGGGTGCCACAGTGGGGGAGTGAGCAACGCCAGGACAGCCAGGCAGTCGGCACAGCTGGGGAGGGGGTGAGGACCGGTCGTGACCGGTACCGGTATGGGAGTGGAGGCGGGCGCGCAGGCCGCGCGCTCCAGGGCCCTCGCCGTGCTGCGCATCCGCAGCCGCGCGCTGGCGGTGGCGCTGCTGCCCGCGGCGGCCGCCGTGATCCTGCTGGCGGGCGGTTCCACGGGACATCTGGTGGGCCCGTTCTGGCATGCCGCCCGCTGGGTCATGACCCCCGTCGCCGTCCTCGTGCTGCTCGCCGCCGGCGCCATCGCCCTGGTCGTCGCCCGGGCCCGCCCGGCCGTGAGCCCGACGGTCCCGATCGCGGAGGAGTCCGCCCCTGACCTGTACCGGATGGTGCGTGACCTCGCGGACCGCCTGGACGTCCCCGCGCCCTCCGCGATAGCCCTGACCCCCGACTGCGACAGCTGGCTGGAGGACCGCACCCACCCGGCGCACGGCCCGCCCCCGGCGGAGGACCGGCACGACGAGATAGCGGGCGCCCACGCCCCGCACCGCCGTGGCCCCGCGGCCCCGGTGCTCGTCATCGGCTCCCCGTTCCTGTGGTGGATGCGCGTCGGCGAGCTGCGCGCGGTCCTCGCCCCGGTCGTCGCCGGTACGGGACCTTCGGCGCACCCGGACATAGCCGCGGCCCGCCGCTTCGTACGGGGCCTGGACGCGGCGGTGGCCGTCGCCTCGACGCCGGGCCGCTGCCCGCTGACCCGTGCGGTCTGCGCGGGGGTCGGCGCGGTGGCCCGGCTGCTCCTGCGCAGCTGCCGGGAGCATGCGGCGCTGATGGAGCGCGGGGTCGCGGCAGCGGCGGCGGAGCGTGCACAGGCTGTGGATTACGGCCTGCGCATCGTCGCCCAGGAACAGGTCGGCCTGGCCTACGCCGGCTGGGACCGCCTCCTGACCCGAGTCGCGCTCCCCGCCTGGCGCATGGGCCGCTGGCCGTCCCGCCTGGACGCGGGCGTGGTGGCGGCCCTCACCGAGCTGTCCCGCCGAGACCGCCTGGCCGAGGGCTTCGCCTCCCGCCTGGGCGAACGCCCCGCCTGCGACCTCCTGGAGGAACCCGGCGCGATCGACGAGGCGGCATCCCTCCTGGCCGCCCGCCTCTTCCACGGCGGCCCCGCCGAACCGGGCCCGGACTGGTCCCCGGTCGACTGGCAGGAGTACCCGGAGGAGGTGGTGGACCGCAAATGGCGCACAGACGCGGCCCGCCTCCACAAGGTCCTGAACACGATGGGCATAAACGGCACGCCAAACCCCACAACCCCGGACGCCGACGCCCCGACGTTGTCCAGAATCCTGGACCACTTGTCGACACCCCAGGAAGAGCCCACGGCCGAGCCGACGAACGAGCTGGCAGCCGAGCCGGCGAACGAGCCCACAGCCGCGTTGGCGGACGACCTCTCAGCGGAGCCGGTGGAGGAGGTCCCAGCCGCGCCAGCGGACGAGGCCCCAGCCGCGTCAGCGGATGAGCTCTCAGCCGGGCCGGTGGATGAGCTCTCAGCCGCATCGGCGAACGAGCCCGCAGCGACGTACTCGAACGAGCCCGCAGCGATGCACTCGAACGAGCCCGCAGTCGCCGATGGCGAGTCCGCCCCACAGGGGCCACCCGCACCCGACGACGAAACTGTCACGGGTGGTGCGGGTGGGAGCGAATCGTTCGAAGGCGAAGCCGAGAACGAACGGGCCACCACCCTCGCCGCAGCCCTCACCACCCAGCTGGCCCGCGAGGAAGCCACCCCCAGCACGACAACCCCCACCGACCCCCCCGCCCCCGACCCCGCCCTCTGGGACGACACCCCCCTCCCCCTCTTCCCGCTCCAACCCCCCCGCACAGCCCGCGAGTTGCTCACCGACCACGTCACCGCGATGGTCTGCTGCGCCGCCATGGACACTGCAGGCGCCACCCCCGGCCTGGACTGGCTCGACGGCCCCTCCCTCCTCATCAACGGCGAACGAGCGGCCGACCTCACCCCCCGAGTCCTCAGCCTCGTAGAGGACGGCGACCCCGCCCCCCTCCGAGCCTGGCTCCTGGAAACCGGCATACGCCCGGAGAAGCCGGTCCGCCTCGTCTGACCCGATGCCGGACTCGACGCCGCCGACCCCGGTCCCATGCCGGAACCCCCGGTTCCACTTTCGGCCAATTCGCAACGAAGTGTGACCAGTCGCGTGCGTAATGTGATGTGCTGGGACCGATCGCGCACATGGCAAGGGCTTACGGCACAGGACAGACACACCACACGCGACCACGGGGGCACGAGGGAGGGGAGCGACCATGGGGTCGGACGAGATCCGCCGCTGGGAATCCGGAACGCTGGCACACGCCGTGACCGACCCCTTCGGCCAGGGCCCCGTCCCCTGGCTCCGCGGCACGGAGACGTACTTCGGCGACACCGGCCAGGTCGTCCCCTGGTACGTCGACGGCACCCCGCAGCCACAGCCGCATACGCAACCGCCCGGCCACCCCACCGCAGCCGGCACCCCCCGCGTGCCCGCCCCCCGAGCCGCCGGCGGCCCCCGCTCCGCGGACGACGTCGGCCGCCAGATCAAGGGCTTCATCTCCACCGGCGCCGTAGCCCCCGGCGAGGCCGTCGACTTCCACGTCACGGTCGACCCGCCCCAGGAATTCGCCGTCGACATCTACCGCATCGGCCACTACGGCGGCGACGGCGCATCGAAGATCACCACCAGCCCCCGCCTCTCCGGCATCGTCCAGCCCCCGCCCCTCACCGCGGACCGCACGGTCTCCTGCCACCACTGGTGGCTGTCCTGGCGGCTGCAGATCCCGAGCTACTGGAGCATCGGGGCATACGTCGCCGTCCTCACCACCGCCGACGGCTACCGCTCCCACATCCCCTTCACGGTCCGCGACAACCACCCCGCCGACCTGCTGCTCCTGCTGCCCGACGTGACCTGGCAGGCGTACAACCTCTATCCGGAGGACGGCCGCACCGGCGCGAGCCTCTACCACGCCTGGGACGAGGACGGCCGGCTCCTCGGCGAGGCCGACGCCGCGACCACGGTCTCCTTCGACCGCCCGTACGCCGGCGCGGGCCTGCCCATGCACGTCGGCCACGCCTACGACTTCATCCGCTGGGCCGAGCGCTACGGCTACGACCTCGCCTACGCCGACGCCCGCGACCTGCACGCGGGCCATGTGGACCCCAGCCGCTACCGCGGCCTCGTCTTCCCCGGGCACGACGAGTACTGGTCGGCCGCCATGCGCCGCACCTGCGAGATCGCCCGCGAGCACGGCACGTCGCTGGTCTTCCTCTCCGCCAACACCATGTACTGGCAGGTGGAGTTGGGCCCGTCCCCGTCCGGCGTCCCCGACCGCCTGCTGACCTGCCGAAAACGCAAAGGCCCGGGACGGCCGGTCCTCTGGCGCGAAATCGACCGGCCCGAGCAGCAGTTGGTCGGCATCCAGTACGCCGGAAGGGTCCCCGAGCCCCACCCGCTGATCGTCCGCAACGCCGACCACTGGCTGTGGGAGGCGACCGGAGCGCACGAGGGCGACGAGATCGAGGGACTGGTCGCCGGCGAGGCGGACCGCTACTTCCCGCGCACCCCGCTGCCGGAGCACGAGGACCGCATCCTGCTCGCCCACTCCCCGTACACCGACTCCGAGGGCGTCCTCCGCCACCAGGAGACGTCTCTCTACCGGGCCCCCTCCGGTGCCCTGGTCTTCGCGTCCGGGACCTTCGCCTGGTCACCCTCACTGGACCGCCCGGGCCACGTCGACACCCGCGTCCAGCGCGCCACCGCCAACCTCCTGGACCGCATCTGCAAACGTGACTGAGCTCACGTACGCCCAGATCACCCGCCCTATGAAGCCCACCCCGAGCCAAGGGCGATCCCTCGCATACGGGAGAATCGAGCCATTGGACAGAACCACGGGGAGGAACCGTGTCCGGATTCGTAGAAAAGCCCGAGCCGATTCAGGTTCCGGGCCTGGTGCATCTCCACACCGGCAAGGTGCGTGAGCTGTACCAGAACGAGGCCGGCGACCTCGTGATGGTCGCCAGTGACCGCATCTCCGCCTTCGACTGGGTGCTGCCGACCGAGATCACCGACAAGGGCCGGGTCCTCACCCAGCTGTCCCTGTGGTGGTTCGACCAGATCGCCGACCTGATCCCCAACCACGTGCTCAGCACCGACCTGCCCGAAGGCGCCCCCGCCGACTGGGCCGGCCGCACCCTTGTCTGCAAGTCGCTGCAGATGGTCCCCGTCGAGGCGGTCGCCCGCGGCTATCTCACCGGCTCGGGCCTGCTGGAGTACAACGAGTCCCGCACGGTCTGCGGCCTCGCCCTCCCCGAGGGCCTGGTCGACGGCAGCGAACTCCCCGCCCCGATCTTCACCCCGGCCACCAAGGCCGAGGTCGGCGAGCACGACGAGAACGTCTCCTACGAGGAGGTCGCCCGCCAGGTCGGCGCCGACACCGCCGCCCAGCTGCGCCAGGCCACCCTCGCGGTCTACTCCCGGGGCCGGGACATCGCCCGGGACCGCGGGATCATCCTCGCGGACACCAAGTTCGAGTTCGGCTTCGAGGGCGACACCCTGGTCCTCGCGGACGAGATCCTGACCCCGGACTCCTCCCGCTTCTGGCCGGCCGACCAGTGGGAGCCGGGGCGCGCGCAGCCGTCGTACGACAAGCAGTTCGTGCGGGACTGGCTGACCTCGCCGGAGTCCGGCTGGGACCGGAAGAGCGAGCAGCCCCCGCCGCCGCTGCCGCAGGAGATCGTGGACCGGACGCGCGCCAAGTACGTGGAGGCGTACGAGCGGCTGACGGGCACGAGCTGGTCGTAACGCGAAAAGCCCCCGGGGAACCGGGGGCTTTCACATGGAGCGAACGACGAGGTTCGAACTCGCGACCTCAACCTTGGCAAGGTTGCGCTCTACCAACTGAGCTACGTTCGCACTGCGCCGAAGCGCGATGACCACTATACCCAACCTCGCTCCCGGGCGAGGCGCACCGCGGAGTGACGGTTCTCCGCCCCGAGCTTCGAGACGGCCGAGGACAGGTAGTTCCGTACGGTTCCCTGGGAGAGCGCGGCCCGTTCGGCGATCTCCGCGACGGGTGCTCCGTCGGCGGCGAGTTCCAGCACCTCGGCCTCCCGCGCGGTCAGCGGGGAGTCGCCGGAGGCGATCGCGTCGGCCGCCAACTCGGGGTCCACGTAACGCTGTCCGGCGTGCACCGTGCGGATGATCTCCGCGAGCCGCTGCGCGCTGACGGTCTTGGGCACGAACCCGCGCACGCCCGCCGCGAGCGCCCGCTTCAGATGTCCGGGCCGCCCGTGGCTGGTGACGATCAGTACCTGGCAGCCGGGCAGTTCGGCGCGCAGGGATGTGGCGACCTTCACACCGTCCGCGCCCGGCATCTGGAGATCCAGCACGGCTACGTCGGGTGAGTGGGCCCGCGCCATCGCGAGCGCCTCGGGTCCGGATGCCGCCTCGGCGACGATCACCAGGTCGTCCTCCAGCGCGAGCAGCGCGGCGAGCGCACCCCGGATCAGATGCTCGTCGTCGGCGAGCAGCAGCCGTACGGGCGTCGTCATGCGGTGACCTCTCTCACGCTCAGCGGCACCTCGGCCGTGACCCGGAAGCCGTCCCCGCCGGCCGGTCCGGCCTCCAGGGTGCCGCCGACCGCGGAGAGCCGTTCGCGCAGGCCGGCGAGGCCGGAGCCGGTGTCACCCGTGGGGCTCGTGACGCCGTCGTTCGCCACCGTCAGCACCACGCGGTTCTGATGCACATGCAGTGATATGTCACATTGCACTGCATCTCCGTGGCGCAGCACATTCGTCGTCGCCTCCCGCACCACCCACCCCAGCACGGACTGCACCTCCCCACCCAGCCCCGCGGCCGCCCCGACCTCCCCGGTAACCCCGCACCGAATCCCGGCCGCACTCAACACCCCCTGCGCACCGGCGAGTTCGACCCCCAGGTCGGCCTCCCGATACCCCCGTACGACCTCCCGGACCTCCCGCTGTGACTCCTGCGCGATCCGCTGCACCTCGATCATCTGCTCCACCGCCTCGGGCCGCCCGCGCAGGGCCAGCTGGACGGCGAGCTCGCTCTTCAGGGCGATCACGGCGAGGTTCCGGCCCATCACGTCGTGCAGGTCGCGCCCGAACCGCAGCCGTTCCTCCGCGACGGCGAGCCGTGCCTGGACCTCGCGGGAGCGTTCCGCGTCCCAGAGCACGGACAGGGTCCAGGCGCCGCAGCGGCCGGCGAGCAGGGAGAAGAGGGTGCCGAACAGGGCCATGACCCCGACCATGACGATCCCGGCGGGATCGGGGTCGACAGCGGCGGACACGGCCATCAGCGCCACGGCGAGCAGGGCGGACCGGCGCAGGAACACCGCCATCGGCGCGACCAGCCCGTACAGCAGCCCGAAGGGGAGCAGCGAGGCGCCGATGGCGAGCCGCGCGGTGAGCGCGTCGGTGCCGCCGAGTGCGGCGAGCGTCAGGGCCAGTGCGAGGGCGAGGGTGAGCAGGACGGCGGCGGGGCGCAGGGCGCGGGGCGGGAGTTCGGCGCGGCCCAGGTAGTGGTCGAGGACGGGCCGGGTGAGCCGGTTGGCCTCGACGCACTGCGCGGCGCCGACCAGGAGCAGCAGCCCGCCGAGGACGAGTGCGGTGGGCCGCCGGTGGAGTCCGCCCACGAGCGGCAGCGCCAGCCAGAACAGCGAGAACGACCAGGTGGTGACGTACCAGGTCACCACGGACTGCAACTCGACCCGCTGAGCCTTGCTCAACTCCCGCCAGTGCCGCCGCTGCCACCCTCTGATCCGCCCGAACACGGCTCCCCCGTCGTCGCCTACCGCCGCGGCTCCCACCGGAACCACCCCCGCACAGCAAACACCGCGAGCCCGGTCCAGGCCAGCGCGGTGCCGGCGGCGCCGAGGGCCTCGTAACCGCTGAGGTGGCCGGTCAGGCCGCCCTGGATCAGGCGGATCGCGGGGGAGAGCGGGAGGAGTTCGCAGAGGGAGGCCAGCCGGTCGGGGAGGACCTGGGTCGGGATCCCGATGCCGGAGCCCATCATCGACACGAGCACCAGCGGCAGCGCGGTGACCTGGGCGCTCTCCACGGTCCGGGTGAAGGACGCGGTGACGGCGGCGAGCAGTGCGCACAGCACCAGGCCGAACAGCACACCGAGGACGGTGAGATACGGCGCCGGGGGCGCGCCCATGTCGAGGAGCACCGTGCAGCCCACGGCGAGCACGACCGCCTGCGCGAGGCCGAGGCCCATGGCGGGCAGCGCGGTGCCGGCGAGGATCTCGGGGTCGCCGAGTTCCCCGGTGCGCAGCCGCTTGAGGACGAGTTCCTCGCGGCGGGCGACGAAGGCGCTCACCAGGGAGCTGTACACGGCGAAGAGCAGCGAGAACCCGATGGCCGCCGTCAGCGTCACCGTCCCGATGCTCAGCCCCTCCGCCTCCAGGTCGATCTTGTCGACGGCGGGCCGCACACTGAACGGCAGCGCGAGCGGCAACAGCAGCGCCGTGACCACAGCGGTCCGATTCCGCCCGAGCAACGTCAACTCGGCCCGCCCCAACGCCCGCAACCGCCGCCCACCGGGCACCAGACCGGCCACCACACGATTCCCGCTCACACCCCCACCCCCTGCTCCCGCGCGATCCCCAGAAACGCCTCCTCCAGCGAGGCCGACCGCACATCCAGCCCCCGCAACTCCACCCGCGCCCCCTCCGCCCACACCAGCACACCCGTCGCCGTCCGCTGCAGTTCTCGCGTTCGCAGGCGTACGACCTCCCCGTCCACCTCGTGCCCGCACACCCCCAGTTCGCCGAGCGGTGGCAGATCCCCCAGGAAGTAGCCGTGGGGCAGCCGGAAGGAG
Source organism: Streptomyces sp. NPDC047081 (assembly GCF_040643775.1). Lineage (NCBI taxonomy): Bacteria > Bacillati > Actinomycetota > Actinomycetes > Kitasatosporales > Streptomycetaceae > Streptomyces > Streptomyces sp. NPDC047081. The sequence continues at coordinate 209,045 of NZ_JBEYUY010000012.1, forward strand.
ATCCGTGACGGCTGCCCGGCGGTGACCTCGGCCGGCGTTCCGGTCGCCGCGATGCGCCCCTCGTGGAGGATCGCGAGCCGGTCGGCGAGCTGCTCCGCCTCCTCCAGGTAGTGCGTGGTGAGCAGCACGGTCGTACCCGCGTCGCGCAGCGCTCGCACCAGCTCCCAGGTGTCCCGGCGCCCTTCCGCGTCGAGCCCTGTCGTCGGCTCGTCCAGGAACAGCACCTCGGGCTCCCCGAGCAGCGCGAGCGCGAGGTCAAGCCGCCGCCGCTCACCCCCGGACAACTGCTTCACCCGTACGCCGGCCCGCCGCTCCAGCCCGACCAGCGCGAGCGCCTCCGCCTGAGGCCGCGACCGGCTCACGCACCCCGCCCACATCCGCGCGGTCTCCGCCACGGTCAGCTCGGACGGAAAGCCGCCCTCCTGGAGCATCACGCCCGTGCGCGGTCGTACGGCGGCCCGCTCGGCGTAAGGATCGTGCCCGAGCACCCGCACCCGCCCCCCGGCCGGCCGCGCGAGCCCCTCCAGCAGCTCGACGGTCGACGTCTTGCCCGCGCCATTGGTGCCGAGCAGCGCGAAGATCTCGCCCCGGGCCACGGAAAAGGTGATTCCGCGCACCGCCTCGAACCCGCCCCCGTACACACGCCGCAGGTCAGTGACCTCAATCACGTGTCCGTGTTCGTTGATGTCCATGGCTCAAGCGTCCCGGCGCCACGGGCCCGGAAGCAGTGCGCGGTGTCATCGCCCGGCATGACAAATGTCAGAAGCGGCCGGCGCACGAAAAAGACCCCGGTCCAGTGGACCGGGGTCTTGCTCCCGAGCGGACGACGAGGCTCGAACTCGCGACCTCAACCTTGGCAAGGTTGCGCTCTACCAACTGAGCTACGTCCGCATTGCCTCCGACCGGCTCCCACCGATCGGCGCGAGCACCAGCCTACCTGATCCACAAGGGACCCAGGACCGGCGGTGCAGAGCGGGTGACAGGAATTGCACACTGCGCCTTCCCCCTGGAAGGGGGATGTTCTGCTACTGAACTACACCCGCATGTACTCCGTGGACTGGGCCTTTCCGGCCTCGCCCCTCGGCGTGCTCCAGACTCTAGCTGACCAGGTGGGGTGCAACGCAAGTCGGTTGTCCCGAGGGGCGGGTGACCCGGCGTCGGCAGCGGCTGCCCTGCCGCTCACTGGGCCGCGGCGAACGCCTCGTAGACCTTCTTGGGGATGCGTCCGCGGGCCGGTACGTCCATCTTGTTGGCCTGGGCCCAGGCGCGCACGGCGGCCGGGTCCGGGGCGACCTCGGTCTGCCGGTACGTCTTGCCCGACTTCGACCGCTTGCGGCCGGCCTCCACGTAGGGCGCGAGCGCCTTACGCAGTTTCTTGGCATTGGCTTGATTCAGGTCGATCTCGTACGACTTGCCGTCGAGTCCGAAGGCGATCGTTTCCGCCGCTTCCGAGCCGTCGATGTCGTCAAAGAGAGTGACCACGACCTTCTGCGCCACGAATATCGGTCCCTTCGTACGGCACGTTGCCAATTCATTTGTACAGTGCCCGACAATGCAATGTGAAGCCTGACTAAATCCTCCCGCGTGTCCGGAGCGCAATAGGTATCGGGTACCGATCTCCGAACTTTCCAGGAACTTTTCGCCGAGGGCCGCCCTGTCGCCGGTTCGTGACAGCCGTCACGTAGATTCCTACAAGTCGACGCGCGTAGAAATTTTGTGCAGGTAGTCTGAAACCACCTGCAGGAACCTGCTCAGCACCACACACCGGGAGTGCACGTGGCACGCGTCGTAGTCGACGTCATGCTCAAGCCGGAGATCCTCGACCCCCAGGGCCAGGCGGTGCAGCGCGCACTGCCGCGGCTGGGTTTCGAAGGCATCTCCGACGTACGTCAGGGAAAGCGATTCGAACTGGAAGTTGACGGACCGGTCGACGAGGCCGTCCTCGCCCGCATCCATGATCTTGCGGAATCCTTCCTCGCCAACACCGTGATCGAGGACTTCACGGTTCGGGTGGATGAAGTCGCGGAGGCCGCGAAGTGACCGCTCGTATTGGCGTCGTCACTTTCCCGGGAAGTCTCGACGACCGGGACACCCAGCGCGCGATCCGCCTCGCGGGCGCCGAACCGGTCGCCCTCTGGCACAAGGACAAGAACCTCCACCAGGTCGACGCGGTCGTACTCCCCGGCGGTTTCTCCTACGGCGACTATCTGCGGGCGGGCGCCATCTCCCGCTTCTCGCCGGTGATGGAGTCGGTCATCGAGCAGGCGAAGGCCGGTCTTCCGGTCCTGGGCATCTGCAACGGCTTCCAGATCCTCACCGAGGCCCACCTCCTCCCGGGCGGCATGCTCGGCAACGACCACCTGCACTTCATCTGCCGCGACCAGAAGCTGCGGGTGGAGAACGCCACCACCTCCTGGACCAGCGACTACAGCGAGGGCCAGGAGATCTTCATCCCGCTGAAGAACATGGACGGCCGTTACGTCGCCGACCAGTACACGCTGGACAAGCTGGAGGCCGAGGGGCGGGTCGCGTTCCGCTACCTGGACTTCAACCCCAACGGCTCGCTCAACGACATCGCCGGCATCACCAACGAGGCCGGGAACGTCGTAGGCCTCATGCCGCACCCGGAGCACGCCGTCGAGCCGCTCATCGGCTCTGGCCGCACCGACGGCCTGCCCTTCTTCACCTCGATCCTCAAGAAGCTGGTCAACGCATGAGCCGGACGCCTCTGGACACGGTCGAGCACGCGGCCGCGACCCCCGACGTCGAGCTGCCCTGGGCCGAACTCGGTCTGAAGAAGGACGAGTACGAGCGGGTCGTGGAGATCCTCGGCCGCCGGCCCACCGGCGCCGAGCTCGCCATGTACTCGGTCATGTGGTCCGAGCACTGCTCGTACAAGTCGTCGAAGGTGCACCTGCGCCAGTTCGGCGAGAAGGCCCCGCAGTCCGATGCGCTGCTCGTGGGCATCGGCGAGAACGCCGGTGTCGTCGACGTCGGCCAGGGCTACGCGGTGACCTTCAAGGTCGAGTCGCACAACCACCCGTCGTACGTCGAGCCCTACCAGGGCGCGGCCACCGGCGTCGGCGGCATCGTGCGCGACATCATCGCGATGGGTGCCAGGCCGGTCGCCGTCGTGGACCCGCTGCGGTTCGGTGCGGCCGACCACCCGGACACCAAGCGCGTCCTGCCCGGTGTCGTCGCCGGCATCGGCGGTTACGGCAACTGCCTCGGCCTCCCGAACATCGGCGGCGAAGTCGTCTTCGACGCCTGCTACCAGGGCAACCCGCTGGTCAACGCCGGTGCCATCGGCGTGATGCGGCACGAGGACATCCACCTCGCGAAGGCGTCCGGCGCGGGCAACAAGGTCATCCTGTACGGGGCCCGGACCGGCGGCGACGGCATCGGCGGCGCGTCCATCCTCGCCTCCGAGACCTTCGACGACGCCAAGCCCTCCAAGCGTCCTGCCGTCCAGGTCGGCGACCCCTTCCAGGAGAAGCTCCTCATCGAGTGCACCCTGGAGGCCTTCCAGGAGAAGCTGGTCGTCGGCATCCAGGACCTGGGCGCGGCCGGTCTGTCGTGTGCCACCTCCGAGCTCGCCTCCAACGGCTCCGGCGGCATGCGCGTCACCCTGGACGACGTACCCCTGCGCGACTCGACGCTCTCGCCCGAGGAGATCCTCATGAGCGAGTCGCAGGAACGCATGTGCGCGGTCGTCGAGCCGGAGAAGGTCGACCGGTTCCTGGAGATCTGCGACAAGTGGGACGTCATCGCCACGGTGATCGGTGAGGTCACCGACGGCGACCGGCTGGAGATCTTCTGGCACGGCGGCAAGATCGTCGACGTCGACCCGCGGACGGTCGCGCACGACGGTCCGGTCTACGAGCGCCCGTACGCCCGCCCGTCCTGGCAGGACGAGCTCCAGGCCGACGACGCCAACAAGCTGCCGCGGCCGGGGACTTCGGAGGAGCTCAAGCAGCAGGTGCTCCAGCTCGTCGCCTCCCCCAACCAGGCCTCCAAGAAGTGGATCACCTCGCAGTACGACCACTTCGTGCAGGGCAACACCGTGCTGGCGCAGCCCGAGGACTCGGGCATGATCCGCATCGACGAGGAGAGCGGCCTCGGCGTCGCCATCGCGACGGACGGCAACGGCCGGTACGCCAAGCTGGACCCGTACGCGGGCGCCCAGTTGGCGCTGTCGGAGGCGTACCGCAATGTCGCCACCACCGGTGCCAAGCCCCTCGCGGTCTCCGACTGCCTGAACTTCGGCTCGCCCGAAGACCCCGCCGTGATGTGGCAGTTCGCGGAGGCCATCCGTGGACTCGCCGACGCCTGCCAGCAGTTGGGCACCCCGGTGACCGGCGGCAACGTCTCCCTCTACAACCAGACGGGCGAGGTCGCCATCCACCCGACCCCCGTGGTCGCGGTCCTGGGCGTCATCGACGACGTCGCCCGCCGTACGCCGGTCGCCTTCCAGGAGGAGGGGCAGCTGCTCTACCTCCTCGGCGACACGCGTGAGGAGTTCGGCGGTTCGGCCTGGTCGCAGGTGGTGCACGACCACCTCGGCGGGCTGCCCCCGAAGGTCGACCTGGAGCGTGAGCGGCTGCTCGCGGAGACCCTGATCGCGGCCTCCCGCGACGGCATGATCGACTCCGCGCACGACCTCTCCGACGGCGGTCTGATCCAGGCGGTCGTGGAGTCGGCGCTGCTCGGCGGCAAGGGTGCGCGTCTGGTCGTACCGGACGGGCTCGACGCGTTCACGCTGCTGTTCTCGGAGTCGGCGGGCCGCGCTGTCGTGGCCGTCCCGCGCTCCGAAGAGGTCCGCTTCAACGACATGTGCGGTGCGCGCGGTCTGCCCGCCACCCGCATCGGTGTCGTCGACGGCACTGTGTCTGATTCAAATGCGGTGGTCGAGCTCCAGGGCGAGTTCGAGCTGTCGCTGGAGGAGCTGCGCCGGGCGCACGAGGAGACCATCCCCGCGCTGCTCAAGTAGGCGGTCGTACGACGACGAAGGCCCCGCCCGTTTCGAACGGGCGGGGCCTTCGGGTTTGCGTCATACGGCGACCGGTTCCTTCGTCGGCTCCGAAGTCAGCGGCTCGGGGCCGGACCTGGGCAGCCGGAGCGCCAGCAGCGAGGCCGCGGCCATGATCGCCGCGCCGCACCAGAACACCACGCTCGTCGCGTCGATGAAGGCGTGCACGCCGTTGGTGTGGGCCGCTCCGGTGAGGCGGGCCAGGGCGCTGACGTCGCCGCCGGGGCCGTGGGAGGCGTACAGGCGGGCCAGGACGGTGCCGAAGAGGGCGGTTCCCAGGGCGCTGCCGATGTTCTGGAAGTAGCGGATGGACGTGGTCGCGACGCCCAGCTGGTGGCGCGGGGACGCGTTCTGGACGAGCAGGATCAGCTGGCCGAGCAGCTGGCCGAAACCGGCGCCGGTCAGCAGGAGTTCGGCGCGGACCAGCCAGAGCGAGGTGTCGGGGCCGGTCGTCGTGGCGAGCAGCACGAAGGCCAGCGCGGTGGTCGCCGTACCACTGACGGTGAAGGTGCGCGGGGTCCAGCCGCGGGCGGTGAGCGGGCCGGCGAGCAGGCCGGCCGCGGACATGCCGACCGCCATGGGGAGCAGGTAGAGGCCGGCGGAGGAGCTGCTGATGCCGCGGACGAGCTGGAGATAGATCAGGACGTAGTAGATCGCGCCCATCATCGCGGCGCCCATGATCGCCTGGATGGCGAAGCCGAGGCGCAGTTCGCGGATGCGGAACAGGGCCAGGGGCAGGACCGGTTCGGGGGCGCGGAGCTGGCGCCACAGGAACAGGGCGAGGGCGACGGCGGCCGTGGTGAAGAGGGCCAGCACTTCCGGCGACGACCAGGCGTACTTCTTGCCGCCCCAGTCGGTGACCAGGAGCAGCGCGCAGGAGAAGGCCGCCGCGAGCAGGGCGCCGGAGTAGTCGAGCGGGCGGCGGACGTGCTGCTCGGGGAGTTTCAGGGCGAACGCGGAGCCGGCGAGGACGGCGAGGCCGACCGGCAGGTTGACGTAGAAGATCCAGCGCCAGCTCGCGTGGTCGGCGAGCAGACCGCCGATCCACGGGCCGACCGCCATGGCGCCGCCCGCGACCAGCCCGCCCATGTTCGCGCCCTTGCCGCCGCCCTTCTCCTCCGGGCCCTTGAGGTGGGCGATCACCACCATCGTCACGCTCATCAGGCCGCCGCCGCCCAGGCCCTGCACCGCGCGGGCCGCGATGAGCTGGTCCATGGACTGGGCGGCGCCGCACAGCGCGGAGCCGAGCAGGAAGGTGGCGATGGCGGCGGTGAAGACGCGCTTCGGGCCGAGTACGTCGCACAGCTTGCCGTAGAGCGGCAGCAGCGCGGCCGACGCCAGCGCGAACGCGCTGACCAGCCACGGGATCTTGTCGATGCCGTGGGCCGGATCGAGGTCCCGGACGATCGGGACGGTGGCCGCGGACACGATCTGCAGGTCCAGGACGGCCAGGACGATCGTGACGAGGCAGACGAGGAAGCCGATCTTGCGCTGGGTGTCGGTCATGGCATCACCATGCCCGGAGTTTGTGTACCCAGTCAATCTTTCGGTCGGGATTAAAGTTCGGCCTGGCTCAAGTTTCGCCTTGGTACAGTGCTGTTATGGCTGATCGGGCGATGGGGCTGCGCGAGCGGAAGAAGCTGCAGACGGCGCAGCGGATCTGGGAGACGGCGGTCGAGCTGTTCCTGGAGCGTGGGTTCGACGCGGTCTCGGTCCAGGAGATCGCCGAAGCGGCCGAGGTCTCCAAGATGACCGTGTTCAACTACTTCGGCTCCAAGGAGGACCTGGTCTTCCTGCCCATGGAGGAGCACTTCGGCGACGCCGCCCGCGCCGTACGCGAGCGGCGGGCCGGCGAGTCCGCCGTGGAAGCGGTGCGCCGGCAGTTCCTGGAGATGGTCGAAGCCCGTGACCCCGCGGTCGGGCTGCACCCCGAGCCGCTCGCCCGGCGGCTGCGCCAACTCGTCCTCGGCACCCCGGCGCTGATGGAGCGCGCCTTCCTGTCCGCGCAGAAGGGCACCCGCGACCTGGCCGCGCTGCTCGCCGAGGAGACCGACGACGCCATGCTCGCCACCGTCGCCGCCGCCATGCTCAGCGCCGCCCGTAACGCGCTCATCGAGGAGCACCACGCCCGTATCGCCGCCGGGGAGTCCGCCGACCAGGTCGCCGCCGATGCCGCCGAGCGCACCCGCCAGGCGTTCGGGCTGATCGAAAAGGGGCTGAGCGGCTACGCGGTGAAGGCATAGGCTCCCCGCCATGTCTCCGGCCAAGAAGCGCGCCCGTACCTACGACTCCGTGAAGATCCGTGCCGCCGTGACCGCGCAGTTCGGGCACGTCCGGGAAGGCGTGCGGAGGCTTACGGCCGAGCAGTTCGCGTCGCCCACGCGGCTCGGGGAGTGGACCGTGCGGGAGCTGGTCGCGCACATCGGGATGTGTGTGGACGTCGTGCCCCGGCTCATCGCCCTGCCCGCGCCGCCCAAGCCCGAGATCACGCTCCTGGACTGGGCGTTCGGCACCGCAGCCAACGCCTCCGCGCTCTCCGAGGCGGCCCATGAACTCGCCGCCCGGAACACCGACCCGGACGCCTCCCTCGCCGCGACCGCCGAGCGCCTCGCCACCGCACTGGCCGAGACCCCTGGCCCCCGCGTCCTCGACTTCCGCACCGGCGCCATCATCCTCGCCGACTTCCTGGTCACCCGTACCGTCGAACTCGTCGTCCACACCGACGACCTGAACGCCGCCGTCCCCGGCCTCGACATCCCCCACGACCGCCAGGCCCTCGCCGCCTGCACCCGGCTGCTCGCCGACGCGCTCGCCGCGAAGGCCCCCGGCGGCTCGACCGAGGTGCGGATCCCGCCGTACGCCGTGGTGCAGTGCGTCGAGGGGCTCCGGCACACCCGGGGCACCCCGCCGAACGTCGTCGAGACCGACCCGCTGACCTGGATCCGGCTCGCGACCGGGCGGGTGGCCTGGGCGGACGCCGTCGAGGAGGCCCAGGTCAGTGCCAGTGGCGAGCGGGCGGATCTGGGCGGGCTGCTACCGGTGATGAGCTGAGCCGGGGAACCGGTCCCGCGTCCCTCCCGTCCCACCGGCATGGACAAACAGCGATTCACCCTCGCCGTCCTGACCGTCCTTCCGCTCGTGGCGGCGTGCGGCAGCGAGAAGGCCAACAGCGGCAGCGGCTCGGTCGACGCCGAGCGGCCCGTCACCAGCGTCGACTGGAGCGTCCGGGACATCACTGCGGACGGAACCACGAAGACCGCGCACGGCAAACCGCACCTCGCCTTCGACGCGAAGACCCACAAGGTGGGCGGCAAGCTCGGCTGCAACCACGTCAACGCCACGGCGACGGTACGCGGCGGACACATCACGCTCGGCCGACCGCTCACCACCCGAATGATGTGCGACGCCTCACTCATGGACACCGATCGGGCCCTGCTCGGCCTCTTCGACGGCACTGTCAGCTACCGAGTCGATCACGACACCCTCACGCTGACCAGCGAAAACGGCACGAGCGTACGGGCCGTCGCCGCCGACTGATCCACTACCGGTGAGTAACCCCAATTCGGACCAGTGGTCGATCTCGCCTACACTCGGTGCCGTGCCACGTGGTGACGGTCGACTCAATCATGATCTGCTCCCCGGTGAGAAAGGCCCCCAGGACGCCTGCGGCGTCTTCGGAGTCTGGGCTCCGGGCGAAGAGGTCGCCAAGCTCACTTACTTCGGGCTCTACGCCCTCCAGCATCGGGGCCAGGAATCCGCGGGTATCGCGGTCAGCAACGGCTCCCAGATCCTCGTCTTCAAGGACATGGGCCTCGTCTCCCAGGTCTTCGACGAGACCTCGCTCGGTTCGCTCCAGGGTCACATCGCGGTCGGACACGCCCGCTACTCGACCACCGGCGCCTCCGTGTGGGAGAACGCGCAGCCGACGTTCCGCGCCACCGCGCACGGCTCCATCGCGCTCGGCCACAACGGCAACCTGGTGAACACCGCCCAGCTCGCCGAGATGGTCGCCGACCTCCCGAAGAAGGAGGGCGGCCGCACCCCGCGCGTCGCGGCAACCAACGACACCGACCTCCTCACCGCGCTGCTCGCGGCCCAGGAGGACGCCGACGGCAAGCCCCTGACCATCGAGGAGGCCGCCCACACGGTCCTCCCCAAGGTCCGCGGGGCCTTCTCCCTCGTCTTCATGGACGAGCACACCCTCTACGCCGCCCGCGACCCGCAGGGCATCCGCCCGCTGGTCCTGGGCCGCCTGGAGCGCGGCTGGGTCGTCGCCTCCGAGTCCGCCGCCCTCGACATCTGCGGCGCCTCTTACGTCCGCGAGATCGAGCCGGGCGAGTTCGTGGCGATCGACGAGAACGGCCTCCGTACCTCCCGATTCGCGGAAGCGAAGCCCAAGGGCTGCGTCTTCGAGTACGTGTATCTCGCGCGCCCCGACACCGACATCGCCGGCCGGAACGTCTACCTCTCCCGCGTGGAGATGGGCCGCAAGCTCGCCAAGGAAGCCCCCGTGGAGGCCGACCTGGTGATAGCGACCCCGGAGTCCGGCACCCCGGCCGCCATCGGCTACGCGGAGGCCAGCGGTATTCCGTTCGGCGCCGGCCTGGTGAAGAACGCCTATGTCGGCCGGACCTTCATCCAGCCGTCCCAGACCATCCGCCAGCTGGGCATCCGGCTCAAGCTGAACCCCCTCAAGGAAGTCATCAAGGGCAAGCGCCTGGTCGTCGTCGACGACTCGATCGTGCGCGGCAACACCCAGCGCGCCCTGGTCCGGATGCTCCGCGAGGCCGGCGCCGCCGAGGTCCACATCCGGATCTCCTCCCCGCCCGTGAAGTGGCCCTGCTTCTTCGGCATCGACTTCGCCACCCGCGCGGAGCTGATCGCCAACGGCATGACCATCGACGAGATCGGCACCTCGCTCGGCGCCGACTCCCTGGCCTACATCTCCATCGACGGCATGATCGAGGCGACCACCATCGCCAAGCCGAACCTCTGCCGCGCCTGCTTCGACGGCGAGTACCCGATGGAGCTCCCGGACCCCGAGCTGCTCGGCAAGCAGCTCCTGGAGACCGAACTGGCCGCCGGTCCGGCAGCCACGGCGGCGGCCGACGCGATCCGTCGCCCGTAAGCCCCGTAGTACGACACGAAAGTTCTCACCCCATGTCTGAGACAACTGGTGCCAGCTATGCGAGCGCGGGCGTCGACATCGAAGCGGGCGACCGCGCCGTAGAACTCATGAAGGAGTGGGTCAGGAAGACCCAGCGCCCCGAGGTCCTCGGCGGCCTCGGCGGTTTCGCCGGCCTCTTCGACGCCTCCGCCCTCAAGGGTTACGACCGTCCCCTGCTGGCCTCCGCCACGGACGGCGTCGGCACGAAGGTCGACATCGCGCGCCGGCTCGGCGTGTACGACACCATCGGCCACGACCTGGTCGCGATGGTCATGGACGACATCGTGGTGTGCGGCGCCGAGCCGCTGTTCATGACCGACTACATCTGCGTCGGCAAGGTCCACCCCGAGCGGGTCGCCGCGATCGTCAAGGGCATCGCCGAGGGCTGTGTGCTGGCCGGCTGCGCCCTGGTGGGCGGCGAGACGGCCGAACACCCCGGGCTGCTCGGCCCGGACGACTTCGACGTCGCCGGCGCCGGTACGGGCGTCGTGGAGGCCGACCGGCTGCTCGGCGCGGATCGCATCCGTACGGGTGACACCGTGATCGCCATGGCGGCCTCCGGTCTTCACTCGAACGGGTACTCGCTGGTCCGGCACGTCCTCCTCGACCAGGCCGGCCTCTCCCTCGACGCGCGCGTCGAGGAGCTCGGCCGCACCCTCGGCGAGGAGCTCCTGGAGCCCACCAAGATCTACTCGCTGGACTGCCTGGCGCTCACGCGGACGACCGATGTGCACGCCTTCTCGCACATCACCGGTGGCGGTCTGGCCGCCAACCTGGCCCGCGTGATCCCGGACGGCCTGCACGCGGTCGTCGACCGCTCCACCTGGACCCCGGCCCCGGTCTTCGACCTCGTCGGCCGGACCGGTCAGGTCGAGCGACTGGAGCTGGAGAAGACCCTCAACATGGGCGTGGGCATGATCGCCATCGTCCCCGAGGAGTCGACGGACGTGGCCCTGGCGACACTGGCGGACCGCGGCGTCGAGGCGTGGGTGGCCGGCGAGATCACCGACCGCGGCGAGCACACCACGGGTGCGGAACTGGTCGGCGACTACGACGCCTGACAGGCAGCGCAAAACCCGGTCCGGTGGTGGGAACCACCCCGGACCGGGTCAAGCACAGCTGGTGCGTCAAGCGCCGCGGCGATGTTGCGACGAAGGGCCGGACTCGTCGTCCTCGTCCTCATCGTCGTCGTTGTAGAGATCCGCGTACTGGGCGTACGGGTCGTCTTCGTCTTCGTCGTCCTCGAACGGCTCGCCGTTCGGCGGCTGGTTCGAAGTCGAAGCGCCCAGCTCGTTGGCCAGACGCGACAGGTCAGTCCCGCCGCTGTTGTACTTCAGCTGGCGGGCGACCTTCGTCTGCTTGGCCTTGGCCCGGCCGCGCCCCATGGCTCGACCCCCTCGGTGACGGGGCTCGACGGCCCCAGAGTCTTGACACGCGTTCATGATCTGGAACGGGCTCTCCGCAGAGAGACCGGTCCGTAGGGCTTCCACGGTACCTGAGCCCGCGCCCATACGGTACGTCGCCCGCAGGACGGGCCCGGGTCCAGGACCCTCGGGGCGCCCCGTCCCCGCTGGTCAACCGCGATTTTAACCACTTCTCGGCGGGCGACCCGCCGACGAACGTGAGAGTTCTCTCTAAGTGCCCGCCGACGGGTACCGGCCAAACGTTCAGAGCGCCTGTTTCGTGGCCGCCTCGTGCATCCGCTGTTCCGCGATCCGGTCGGCCGCCGCGGCCGGCGGAATCCCGTCCGCCTTCGCACGTGCGAATATGGCCAGCGTGGTGTCGAAGATCTTCGCCGCCTTGGCCCTGCACCGGTCGAAGTCGAAGCCGTGCAGCTCGTCGGCGACCTGGATGACCCCGCCGGCGTTCACCACGTAGTCCGGCGCGTAGAGGATCCCGCGGTCGGCGAGGTCCTTCTCCACACCCGGGTGTTCGAGCTGGTTGTTGGCGGCCCCGCAGACGATCCGCGCGGTGAGCGCGGGCACGGTGTCGTCGTTCAGGGCGCCGCCGAGCGCGCAGGGGGCGTAGATGTCCAGGCCCTCGACGCGGATCAGGGTCGCGGTGTCGGCGACGGCCGTCACGCCCTCCGGGTGCGCGGCGAGGATCCGGCCCACGGCCTCCTCGCGCACATCGGTGATCACGACCTCGGCGCCCTCCTCGCGCAGGTGCGCCACCAGGTGGTGGCCGACCTTGCCGACGCCGGCGATGCCGACCTTGCGGCCGCGCAGCGAGGGGTCGCCCCACAGGTGCTGGGCGCTGGCCCGCATGCCCTGGTAGACGCCGAACGCGGTGAGCACGGAGGAGTCGCCGGCGCCGCCGTTCTCGGGGGAACGCCCGGTCGTCCAGCGGCACTCGCGGGCCACGACGTCCATGTCGGCGACGTACGTGCCGACGTCGCAGGCGGTGACGTAGCGCCCGCCGAGGGAGGCGACCATGCGGCCGTAGGCGAGCAGCAGCTCCTCGCTCTTGTCGCGGTCCGGGTCGCCGATGATCACGGCCTTGCCGCCGCCGTGGTCGAGCCCGGCCATGGCGTTCTTGTACGACATCCCGCGCGCGAGGTTGAGCGCGTCGGCGACGGCCTCCGCCTCGGTCGCGTACGGGTAGAAGCGCGTACCGCCGAGGGCGGGGCCCAGCGCGGTGGAGTGGATGGCGATCACGGCCTTGAGGCCGCTGGCGCGGTCCTGGCAGAGCACGACTTGCTCATGTCCGCCCTGGTCCGAGTGGAACAGGGTGTGCAGTACATCAGCAGGTGCGCCGGTTACGTCGGTCACTGTGGTGACTCCTGAAGTAAGTAGCGGCGGGTGGAGACCAGCTCCCCGTGTGGGTGGCGGGGGCTGTGAGCACGAATTTAGACCCTCGCGGCCCCGCCATCCGCGCAGTGCTCAGGATCACCTACCACCGGAGTACGTCCGTGCGACGATTTGCATAGATTTCCCGCACGTTTGTGAGCGGGTTCCGCAGGTTTTCCCGGTGGTGGGCGGGGGAGGGAGCAGGCGTGCCCAAGGTGTCCTCGGTGATCGTCCCGTACGCGACGTACCTCCGCGTCTACGAACCGCTGGCAGCCTTCCCGGAGCCCGAGCGCACCCACTGGGCGCGCTACGCCCGCCGCCCCGACCGGCCGACGTACCAGGACGAACTGCGCCGTTCGCTGGCCGACTTGCTGCCCACCCCGCCGATCCCGGTGCCGGTGCACGAGAGCAGCGACGCGTTCGTGCTCGACGTGGACGGTGTCGTGTGCGTGTGCCCCTGGCGGACCCGGCTGCGCGGCTGGCAGGCGCTGCAGGAGCTGCCCGAGGAGCTGCCGCGGGCGGTCCTGGACGCGGCTCTGCCGGAGTTCGTACGGCGCCAGGCGACCGGCGACTACGAGCGCTGGCTGGTGCGCAACCCGGATGCCCGGCCGTGGATCCGCACCGGGACCTGGCAGGTGCCGCTGCACTGGTTCGTGCTGGTCTCCGACCAGGAGCGGCGCTTCGACAAGGGCTCGGGCGAGATCCCCGCGGCGCTGCGCTACCGGACGCCGATGGTGCAGGCGCGGCGGCGGGTGGCGCGGGCGCTGCGGGCGCTCAAGGACGCCATGGACGAGGGTCCGCTGATCGACGGGCTGGTGGACGTGGGGCGCTGGCTGGAGGAGTTCCACCCGCGCTCACTGGTCGAGCTGGACTACGGCGGGCTGGTGCACACCCTGTCGGCCGGCGAGCTGGAGGACGACCACTCGGCGGCCGATGTGGCCGAGGGCATCGAGGCGCTGCGGCAGGGCGACGGGGCGGCCGCCGGGGAGGCGTACGCGCGTCTCGTGGAGCGCTGGCGGTCCGTCAGGGACCGGCGCTCGGCGAACTAGGTAACGAACGGGCGTTTGACGAATCGCCCGTTTTGGGGTTTCGTCCTCGCACCGAGGTTCCTGAGGTTTCGTCAACATCGGACGTAGGCCCCGATACGGGCTTATGTGTCGAGCGTGACGGAACGCACGTACCCGGCCCTTGCGTCTCTTGCCCCTCCTCATGCCAAAATAGGACAAGGAGTCCGGGGAGGACTCCGCCCGCATTGCACGCTTTGGGGGGTCTGGTGACTCCTGATCGCTCTGTGACTGATCGTCACAGTGGCGTGACTGTCCGCTATGGCATGGTCCATCGGCTTCCGTCGCTGATGAACACCTGGAGGGGCAATTCCATCGGTTTGGCCCGAGCGGCTGGACAGATGGTGTAGTTGTAGTGCCGAGGACAAGCCGTTCGTCCTATAACCGACTCGACTCGCGTCCGCCATTTCGGGCAACGCGGGTCAAGGTGCAGAATTTAGAGGAAAGAACCGAGAAGGTTCGGTTCTCCCGAGGAGGCCGCTCATGACCGCTCGCACCCCTGATGCCGAGCCGCTGCTGACCCCGGCTGAGGTCGCCACGATGTTCCGCGTTGACCCGAAGACGGTCACGCGGTGGGCGAAGGCCGGCAAGCTCACGTCGATCCGTACGCTCGGCGGGCACCGCCGCTACCGCGAGGCGGAGGTCCGTGCTCTGCTCGCGGGCATCCCGCAGCAGCGCAGCGAGGCCTGACAACTCCATACCAGGGCAAATCGGCAGGTCCCCCAACTGCGCCGAAGTGCCCGAACCCTAGCTCCAAGCGACGCGGGTTCTGCCCCAACAGAGCCCACGCCCAAGCCCCTCCGGGCTTCCCAAGCAAGTTGTGAACAGGGTGCGTCGTTGATCGCGCTGGACTCCGCCGGGTCCAGCGCGATTTTTTTGTGCGCGCGGGGTGCCGGGCCGGGGCCGCTGTGAGCGGGCTTGTCGGAGTCTGGGGAGGGCTGTCGGATCTCCTGTGGACGGCCTCGGAGCGGGCGCCTCGACGCGGTGGGGTGAGGTGCCGGGAGTGGTGCAATTGCACATATTAAATTGACCAGTTGTAGGTGAGGGGTAAGTACCGCGGTTTCAGAAACTCATGCGGTGACACCCGTCACATGCTGGGGTCCTTGTTACCGTCGGTCCGCGTGCGATAGAGGAGGCGCGCTTTCCAGCGTCCCACGGGGAGAAGGGGGTTGGGCGCCGCCGATGGTCACGCACCGGCGGGACTTTCGTCCTCCATGACCTCGTCCGGCGCCTGAGCGGTTCTTGGTGCGGAGTCCATCGCCAGCCGCAGCAGGTGGTGGCAGATCGGGCAGTGGCGGGTCAGATGCCCGAAGGACGACGCGGCCGACAGATGCGCGCGGAGCAGAGCTCGCGTCTCGTGCCTGGCCGATGCCGCCATACGCCACCTCCAAGGGCCGCACGGGGAGCGCCCCTGTCTTCTGGGTACCGGCGCAGCCAGAAGCCGTCAAGACGGCGTGGGGCTCCGCCGGTCGCCGGGGGCGCGTGTGGCCGCCTGTGCATCGGCGCCCGGCGTCACGGTCACCGCCCTGGGGGCTGCCGCCCCCAAACCCCCGCTTCGGCCCTGAACGGGCCTCGTCCTCAAACTCCCCCGGAGGGGGCACCCCCAGACGGGCTGGATGATGCGGCCCGGCACCGAGACATGAAGAAGGCCCGCAACCCTTGCCGGGTGCGGGCCTTCCTCACGCATGCGGTCCTGACGGGATTTGCTGTGTTCGATTGCGGCTCCGCCGCGGGCGCGGCCTCCACCTTGACAGGGTGGCGATCAGAGAGTGGGGCGGGAACGAAGAAGGCCCGCATCCTTTGACGGGATGTGGGCCTACTTGCTTGCTGCGGTCCTGACGGGATTTGCTGTGTTCGATTGCGGCTCCGCCGCGGGCGCGGCCTCCACCTTGACAGGGTGGCGAGGGTTGATGGCATGAGAAAGGCCCGCAAACCCTTGCCGGGTGCGGGCCTTCCTCCTACATGCGGTCCTGACGGGATTTGAACCCGCGGCCTCCACCTTGACAGGGTGGCGAGCACTCCAAACTGCTCCACAGGACCAGGTTTCGCAGTGCGATTGGTGCGTTGCGCTGCGAGAAGAGACTGTACAGGAGGGTGTGCCCACCAGTCGAACTCACCCAGTGTGCGGGGTCGGTCACGGTGCGGCCGCGTCGATCGCCTTCACGATCCGCTTGTCCGAGACGGGGTACGCGGTGCCGAGGGCGTGGGCGAAGTAGCTGACCCGGAGCTCCTCGATCATCCAGCGGATGTCCGTGACGGAGGACGGGATCGGGCGGCCCTGGGGGAGTTGTTCCAGCAGCCAGGCGTACTCGTCCTGCATCTCGTGGACCTTTTCCATGCGGGTCGTGTCCCGCTGGACGCTCGTCGGCATCTGCTGGAGACGCCGGTCCGCGGCGACCAGGTACCGCATCAGGTCGGGCAGGCGCCGGATCCCCGTCGCCGTCACGAAGCCCGGCCGCACGAGCGCGTCCAGCTGCTTGCGTACGTCCTGGAGGTTCGCCAGGAGCACCGGGCTGTTCACGGACTTCAGGCGCCGCTCACAGGCCTGCCAGGCCGCCAGCACCTGCTGCACCTGCCCCACCGTACGCACCGTCGTGTCCACGATCTCCGCGCGCACCTTGTCGTACAGCTTCCGGTACGACTCCTCGTCCCACGCCGGCCCCCCGAAGTCCCCGATCAGCTTGTCCGCCGCCGCCATCGCGCAGTCGTCGAACAGGGCCTGGATCGAGCCGTGCGGGTTGGCGGACAGCGCGAGCTTCTGGGCGTTCGTCAGCTTCTCCGACGCGAACTTCGCCGGGTTCACCGGGATGTTGCGCAGGATCAGCCGGCGCGTGCCCTTCCACATCGCCTCCGCCTGCTCGGCCTCCGTGTCGAAGAGCCGTACGGAGACCGTGTCGCCGTCGTCCACCAGCGCCGGGTACGCCTTCACCGGCTGGCCGGCCCGGCGCGTCTCGAAGACGCGGGTCAGGGAGCCGATCGTCCAGTCCGTCAGGCCCTTGCGCTCCAGGGACTCGCCGCCCTCGCGGGACGCGGTGGCCGCGGCGGCCTGGGACAGCGCCTGGCGGGCCTTCGGCTTCAGGCGCAGCCGCAGCGTCTCCAGGTCCTTGTCCTCGGCCAGCTTCCGCCGCCGCTCGTCCACGATCCGGAACGTGATGCGCAGATGCTCGGGAACCCGGGACCAGTCGAAGTCCTCGGCGGTGAAGGGGACTCCGACCATGCGCTTGAGCTCGCGGGCCATGGTCGTGGTCAGGGGCTCCTGCAGCGGGACAGCCGTGTCCAGGAACCTCTTCGCGAAGTTCGGCGCCGGTACGTAGTTGCGGCGGATCGGCTTCGGGAGGGAACGGATCAGCTCCGTCACCAGCTCCTCCCGCAGGCCCGGGATCTGCCAGTCGAAGCCCTCGTCCTTGACCTGGTTGAGGACCTGGAGCGGGATGTGCACCGTCACACCGTCCGCGTCCGCGCCCGGCTCGAACTGGTACGTGACACGGAACTTGAGCTGCCCCTGCCGCCAACTGTCCGGATAGTCCGCCTTGGTGACCGCCTCCGCCGACTCCCGGATGAGCATCTCCCGCTCGAAGTCCAGGAATTCGGGCTGCTCGTGCCGCTTCCGCTTCCACCAGGAGTCGAAGTGCGCGCCGGACACGACGTGTTCGGGCACCCGGGCGTCGTAGAAGTCGAAGAGCGTGTCGTCGTCCACGACGATGTCCCGGCGCCGGGCGCGGTGTTCGAGCTCCTCGACCTCGCTCAGCAGCTTGCGGTTGTCGGCGAAGAACTTGTGGTGCGTACGCCAGTCGCCCTCGACCAGCGCGTTGCGGATGAACAGCTCGCGGCTGACCTCCGGGTCGATGCGGCCGTAGTTGACCTTCCGGTCGGCGACGATCGGGACGCCGTACAGCGTGACCTTCTCGTACGCCATCACCGCCGCCTGGTCCTTCTCCCAGTGCGGTTCGGAGTACGTGCGCTTCAGCAAATGCTCGGCCAGGGGCTCGACCCACTCCGGCTCGATCTTCGCGTTGACGCGCGCCCAGAGGCGGGAAGTCTCCACCAGCTCCGCCGACATCACGAACCGCGGCGGCTTCTTGAAGAGCGCCGAGCCGGGGAAGATCGCGAACTTGGCGTTGCGGGCGCCCAGATACTCGTTCTTCGCGCCGTCCTTCACGTCCTTCATGCCGATGTGCGAGAGCAGGCCGGCGAGGAGGGAGACGTGGACGGACTGGTCGGGTGCGTCGTCCTCGTTCAGATGGATGCCCATCTGCTTGGCGACGGTCCTCAACTGCGTGTAGATGTCCTGCCATTCGCGGATGCGCAGGAAGTTCAGGTACTCCTGCTTGCACATCCGGCGGAAGGACGACGACCCCCGCTCCTTCTGCTGCTCACGGACGTACCGCCACAGGTTCAGATACGCGAGGAAGTCGCTGGTCTCGTCCTTGAAGCGGGCGTGCTGCTGGTCGGCCTGCGCCTGCTTCTCCGCCGGGCGCTCGCGCGGGTCCTGGATCGACAGCGCGGCGGCTATGACCATGACCTCGCGGACACAGCCGTTCTTGTCGGCCTCCAGGACCATGCGCGCCAGACGCGGGTCGACGGGCAGCTGGGCCAGCTTGCGGCCGGTCTGCGTCAGCCGCTTGCGTACGTCCTTCTCGGCCGGGTCCAACGCGCCCAGTTCCTGGAGGAGTTGGACACCGTCGCGGATGTTGCGGTGGTCCGGCGGATCGATGAACGGGAACTTCTCGATGTCGCCGAGGCCGGCCGCGGTCATCTGGAGGATGACGGACGCGAGGTTCGTACGGAGGATCTCCGCGTCCGTGAACTCCGGGCGGGCGAGGAAGTCGTCCTCGGAGTAGAGGCGGATGCAGATGCCGTCGGACGTACGGCCGCAGCGGCCCTTGCGCTGGTTGGCGCTGGCCTGGGAGACCGGCTCGATGGGCAGCCGCTGGACCTTGGTGCGGTGGCTGTAGCGGCTGATGCGGGCGAAGCCGGGATCGATGACGTACTTGATGCCCGGGACCGTCAGCGACGTCTCGGCGACGTTCGTAGCCAGAACGATCCTGCGCCCGGTGTGCGGCTGGAAGACGCGGTGCTGCTCGGCGTGCGAGAGGCGGGCGTAGAGGGGCAGGATCTCGGTGCCCTGCCAATTAGCGCCTCCGGCGCGGGGGTACTGCTTGCGCGTGAGCGCGTCCGCCGTGTCCCGGATCTCGCGCTCGCCCGAGAGGAAGACGAGGATGTCGCCCTTCCCCTCGCCCTGGAGCTCCTCGACGGCATCGCAGATCGCGGTGATCTGGTCGCGGTCGGAGTCGTCCGAGTCCTCTTCGAGGAGCGGCCGGTAGCGGACCTCCACCGGATACGTCCGTCCGCTCACCTCGATGATCGGGGCGTCGCCGAAGTGCCGGGAGAAACGCTCCGGGTCGATGGTCGCGGAGGTGATGACGACCTTGAGGTCGGGCCGGCGCGGCAGCAGCTGCGCCAGGTAGCCGAGCAGGAAGTCGATGTTCAGGGACCGCTCGTGGGCCTCGTCGATGATGATCGTGTCGTAGGCGCGCAGCTCGCGGTCGGTCTGGATCTCGGCGAGCAGGATGCCGTCGGTCATCAGCTTGATGAAGGTGGAGTCCTGGTTCACCTGGTCGGTGAAGCGCACCTTCCAGCCGACGGCCTCCCCGAGCGGGGTGTCCAGCTCCTCGGCGACACGCTCGGCGACGGTACGGGCGGCGATACGGCGGGGCTGGGTGTGCCCGATCATGCCCTTCACGCCACGGCCGAGCTCCAGACAGATCTTGGGGATCTGCGTGGTCTTGCCGGACCCGGTCTCACCGGCGACGATCACGACCTGGTGGTCGCGGATCGCGTCGGCGATGTCGCTCTTCTTCTGGCTGACCGGGAGCTGCCCGGGATACGTGACCGCGGGCACGCGGGCGCGCCGGGTGCCGATGCGCTCCTCGGCCTTGCCGATCTCCGCCTCGATCTCGGCGAGTACGGCGGCACGGGCCTCCGGCTTGCGGATCTTGCGCGCGCCTTCGAGCCTGCGCCCGAGCCGCTGCGCGTCGCGCAGGGAGAGCTCGGTCAGGCGGGGGGCGAGATCACCGAGGGCCGGCGAACCGGGCGCCGGGGTGCCAGGTGCCGGAGTGCCGGGGGCAGGATGCGTAGACATACGCGATCCAGGATCTCATCCCCGGGAAATCCGTGGCGAACCATTTGTGGCGGGTGCCTCAGGACGCCTCGGAGGTCCGCTGGGCGGGAGGCGCGGCCGGGGCGGCGGGCGTGGCCGCAGGCGCCGGTGCCGGCTGCTGCTGCCGTGCCACGCCGTCCCCCAGCGCGATCGACTTCGCGGTGTTGGAGACGGCCTTGATGCCCAGGTAGGCGGTGGTCATGCTGCTCACCGCGGTGAAGGCGGCGGTGAGGACGCCGACGATCACCGACCTGTCCCCACCGAGCCGCCACACCCCGAAGATCGCGACCCCGGCGATGGCCAGGTTGCTGATCACCACGGCCAGCAGCCCGTACCGGGCCCGGCTCTTCTCCAACTCGGTGTCCCCCATGGGCCTGGAAGGTAGCGCCCGGTGGGGCGCGGTGCCAAGCCGGTCACCGCACGTCGACGTAGTCCTCCCGGCCGTCGCCGACGAAGTGCTTGCTGTCGGGGTACAGGAAGACGGGCACCCAGGTGCCGTCCTGCGTCGCCTTGAACCCCTTGGCGAAGGAGCCGTTGGTCTGCGTGGTGACGGTGGTCATCAGGTACCAGGTGGTCTTGCCCTTGGGCCGGAAGAGGATCTGCACCTTCTTGCCGCCGTACGCCTTCCAGGTCGTACTGCCGACCTTGAGCTCCTGGAGCACGCCCTTCACCGTGATCGTGTGGCCCTTGGTCACCGGCTCGGGGGACGCGTTGGCGTCCTTGATCCGGGTGAGGGCGCGGTTGCGGCGCAGGGCGGTGCTGAGGGTGCCCTTGATGTCCTTGGTGGAGGAACCGCCGTAGTGCAGGCGCCAGTAGCCGTCGGTGTAGCCGGGCAGCTTCTCGACGGTGAACTGGGAGCCGAAGGTGGTCTTGACGGTCTTCTTCGTGCTCCAGCCGGTCTTGCCGTCGGCCGAGTACTGGATGTCGACGCTGGCCTGGTCACTGGTGTCGCGGCCGATCAGGTCGAGGGTGCCGTTCACGGTCAGCTGGGCGTACTTGTCCAGGGATGCCGTGAAGCCGGAGAACTTCGTCGTCGCGGTGACGGCGACGGTGACGTCCGCGGTCGTGGTGCGCTGGATGAAGGGGTTGTACGGGTACGGCTGGAAGGCCACCTCGAAGACGCTCGTGCTGCCCCAGGGGGACTTCACCAAGGAGAAGCGGCCGTTCGCGTCGGTCGTCGCGTCGACGGGGTTGCAGG
The DNA here is from genome assembly GCF_040643775.1 of Streptomyces sp. NPDC047081. Taxonomy (NCBI): domain Bacteria; kingdom Bacillati; phylum Actinomycetota; class Actinomycetes; order Kitasatosporales; family Streptomycetaceae; genus Streptomyces; species Streptomyces sp. NPDC047081. The sequence goes on from NZ_JBEYUY010000012.1 coordinate 230,452, forward strand.
TGGTGCAGTCCTTGTAGTCCATCTCCAGCGGGATGCCGGACAGCGGCTTCCACTCGTCGCCGTACTGGTACTGGAGGGTGCCGGTGACGTCGACCTTGTCGCCCGCGGTGACGTGGAAGCTGCTCTTGTCGAGGACGAACCGGGTCGGCGCGGCCTGCGGCCTGACGTCGACCCAGGGGACGGTGGCGAAGCCCAGGTCGCCGTTGTACTGGGCGAAGGTCCAGCCGCCCGACGTCGTCTCGTCGGAGGCGGCGAAGTGGCCGGCCTCGTCCGTGACGACGGTCGTGTCCTGGTTCTCGTCGAACGTGAGGTCCACGGTGGCGCCGGGCAGCGGCACGGTCTCGCGGGTGCTGGGGTCGCGGACGACCATGTCGCCGGTGGCCGTGACCGTCCGGTGCTCGATGTCCGGCTCGGTCGGCGTGACGGCGAAGCCGGTGATGACGGGCTGCTTCTGGTAGTGCAGGGTGCCCGCGTTCTGCTGGACGGTGGTCTCGCCGCTGCTGTCGGTGGCCTCGACGTCGACCGTGTAGTCACCGAGGGTGTCCAGGTGGATGGGCTGGGAGGCCCAGATCCCCTCCCACGAGCTGACGTAGTACTTCTTCGTGAAGTCGGTGATCGTGGCCACCGGCGGGTCCGACTCGCTGCCGCCGACCGGGCGGAGCGTCGCGGTGACCTTGTCGATGTCGCCGCTGTAGTTGAGGCGTACGTCGAGGACCGACCAGTCGGCCGAGTCGCTGTACGCGTCCTCCACGTTCGGCCCGGCGGCATGGGCGGTGCCGGGTAGCGCAAGGGTGCCGACCAGCACGGCCCCGGCCGTCACCAGCCCTCTGGCGATGTGTCTCAAGAACCCCCCTCAGGTCCCCTGTGGACGACGAAACCCCCCTCCGGATGTCCGGGAGGGGGGTTTCGTGCTTGTGGCTGGGGCCGGGGTCGAACCGGCGACCTATCGCTTTTCAGGCGATCGCTCGTACCAACTGAGCTACCCAGCCACGAAGCTTCCGCGGAAGCTTCAGCGGTCCTGACGGGATTTGAACCCGCGGCCTCCACCTTGACAGGGTGGCGAGCACTCCAAACTGCTCCACAGGACCAAGCTGTGTGGGCGACCACCAGTGTCGCACACGGTTTTGCGTGCCCCCAACGGGATTCGAACCCGTGCTACCGCCTTGAAAGGGCGGCGTCCTAGGCCGCTAGACGATGAGGGCTATCGGCCCGCCTGGGCGCTTCTCAGCGCGTCGGGGACGTGAGAAGCATATGGGATGGGGGGAGGTATCGCCAAAACGGTTTACGGCCCCGAGGAGGTGGGGGCTGACGGGGTGGCCGAGGACGGGGAGGACGGGGAGGGGGAGGCCGCTCCCGGCTGGTTCTCCTTCGGGAGGTGGCGGGTGACCTCGGCCGTCGTCTCGCCCAGGCCGCCCAGTTTGATCGCGTCCCAGGCCTGCAGGCGCTTGGTGTCCCGGTCGAAGTACAGGATCGAGGCCTCGATCGGCGCCGGGTACTTGTGTTCGAGGGCGCGGAGGCCGCTGCCGCCCGTCGAGCCCTCCATGCGCAGGCGGGTGCCGTACTTCAGGATCTCGTCGCCCTCGTGGTGCAGGTGGCCGCAGAGGACGAGGGGTACCTCGCCGTCGACCTCGCGTGCGGCCGACGGCTCGTGGGCCATGGCCACGTCCACCGGCGTGCCCGCGGTCCGCTGGTCGCGCAGGGCCGCGGCGAGGCGGTCGCCGGCCAGTTCCTCGGAGGCGTCCGCGCCCGGCGGGTTGGAGCGGTCGGGGGTGAACTGGGGGTCGCCGATGCCGGCGAAGCGCAGGCCGGCGATGGTTTCCGCGCGGCCGTTGTCGAGGACGTGGACGTTCTTCATGCGGGAGAGGTAGCGCTGGGTGGTGGCCGAGTCGTGGTTGCCGCGGACCCAGACATACGGCGCCCCGAGGTCGGCGATCGGGTCCAGGAAGCCGTTCTCGGCCGCCGTGCCGTGGTCCATCGTGTCGCCGGTGTCGACGATCACGTTCACCTTGTACTGGTCCACCAGCGAGGCGATGATCTTCCAGCTCGCCGGGTTGAGGTGGATGTCCGAGACGTGCAGGACGCGGACGGTCGTGGGGTCCGGCTGGTAGGCGGGGAGCGTGGACGTGACGTCGTACAGCTTCGTCACGTTCGTCACCAGGCGCGCCAGCTCCTTCTGGTAGACGTCGAACTCGGTGACGATGTTGCGCGCGTTGCCCACCAGGGACGGGGCCGAGGACAGGAGCCCCGAGTACTTCGGTTCGAGTACGGAGTTCGGGTTCCAGGTCGCGTACGCCGTCGCGCCGGAGGCCGCGAGGAGGGCGAGGGCGGTGCCGCCGGCGGCGAGGGCGCGGCGGGGGCGGCGGTAGACGGCGAGACCGAGGGCGGTGGCGCCGGAGACGACCGCGATGCCGGAGCGCAGGGCGAGGTCGAGGGTGCCGTGTTCGACGTCGTGGGCGACCTCGTCCTGGAGGCCGGAGAGGCGTTCGGGGTGGTCGACCAGGGCCGAGGCGCGCTCGGGGTCGAGCTGGTCGACGTTGACGTCCAGGCGGACCGGCCCGTGGTGGCTGTTCAGCTCCAGCGCGCCCAGCGGGGAGATGTTGATCTTCGTGCCGCCGGTGAGGGAGGGGCGCAGGGTCATCGTCGTGTTCATCGGGCCGACGGGGACACGGACGTTGCCGACGGCCAGCAGGCCCAGCCAGGCGCCGAGCAGCACGACCGCGACCAGGCCCAGGCCGCGGGCCCAGGGGTTGGGGCGGGCGGCGAGTTCGAGGGCCGGGCCCGGGCGGCGGGTGCGGTGGCGGCGGGTGAGGAGGTGCGGGGTCCTTCGTATCCGGTTCAGGGCGGTCACGGCGATGGCGGGTACGCGGGCCATTGGTCCCGTATGCCCAAGTGCGGGGGCGGGTATGCGCCGGACGGCCGGGGTCAGCCCCAGCCGAGTTCGTGGAGGCGTTTGTCGTCGATGCCGAAGTGGTGGGCGACCTCGTGGATCACGGTCACGGCCACCTCGTGGACGACGTCCTCGGCGGTTTCGCAGGAGCGCAGGGTCGGGCCCATGTAGATGGAGATGCGGTCGGGCAGGACGCCCGCGTACCACTCGCCGCGGTCGGTGAGGGGCGTGCCCTCGTACAGGCCCAGCAGCTCGGGGTCGTCGGCTGGGGGTTCGTCCTCCACGAACACGGCGACGTTGTCCATGACCCGGGTCAGCTCCGGCGGGATCCGGTCCAGGGCCTGGCTGACGAGTTCCTCGAACGATTCGCGTGTCATCTCCAGCACAGAGCCATTGTCAGGGACGAGGCGCTCGGGTGGGCCCATGTACTCGGGAGGGGATGAGTACGTGCGCTCTGGGCGTGGGCCGGGCGGGTGGCGAGGCTGGGCTCATGAGCCAAGGACTTTTCGTACGTGTTCGCCTGCTGGGACCGGCCCTGCTGCCGGCCGCGGTGTCGCTGGGGGCGTGGGCCGCGTGGCTGGGCTGGGACCAGCGGCGTGATGTGCATGCCGACGGTACGACGACTGGGCCGTACGAGGCGTGGCAGGTGGTCGGTCTTGTACTGACGCTGCTGGCGGCGGTGTGCTGGGCGGCTGCCCGGCGCCAGGTCGCGGGCGCGGTGCTCGGTACGACGGCGGGTCTCACGGTCGCTGCCTATTACGACTGGTCGGACGACGCCGGCGGGCTTTACGCGGTCGGTGTCGGGATGGTCATGGTCGGAAGCCTTGTCGTGACGACCGTGGTCTCCAATGTGATCGCTTCGGTGACGTGGGGTGGCGGGCGGACCGCGGCTTGATCGTGCCGGGTGCGGACGGCGGGTGCGTGTCCTCTTGCGGGCGGCGGGAGTTGAGGAGGTTGACTTCTTTCCCGCCCTCGGAGGTGGCTTCCCGTGCGCCCGAAGTACGTACCCGTCCGACTGGCCGCCACGGTCATGGCCGTCGCCGCTGCCGCCGGCTGTATGAGCGTGGGTGACGACGGGGGAGGCGGGGGCGCGAAGCCCTCGCATTCGGCGGGGCAGCGGGGTGGTGAGGCGCCGGACGGGGGGTCGGCGGTGTCCGGCGGGGGGTTCGGGGTGGCCGCCGACGGCAAGCACGGTGGGAAGAAGGGCAAGGGGGAGGCGACGGAGTCGGCCTCGCCGTCCGCGTCGCCGTCCGCCGACGCGAGCGCGTCCGCGCCGGTGAAGGGGAAGCCGGACGTGAGCGGGAAGCCGGGGGCCGCTACGCCGACCAAGGCGGCGCCTACGCCTACGCGGACGGCCGATCCGCAGCCGACGCCGAGTGATCCGCCGCCGACTGCTACGCAGGAGCCGACGCCGTCCGCCGAGCCGTCGTCTTCGGCGCACGGGGAGACGGCACCGCAACTGGCGGAGCGGGAGCCGGCGCCGACGGCTGGGGCGCCGGTGTAGGCGTTGGGGGTGCGGGGAGTTCGGCACCGCCGGGATGCGGCGTCGTGGCTGGGCGCCGTTGCGGCGGAAGGCAGAAAGCGGCGTGGAGTAAGCGGTTGGGCTTGCGCGAAGGCGGAGTCGTGCAGCGAGCCGCGGAGGTGAGTGACCTTGCCTACACCGGGGGGAGCTGGTTTGCCTTTGGGGGTGGGGGGTGCGTATGGTGGTAGATCGTTTGATCCCATTGCCCGGCGCCATTGCAGAGAGCGCCGTGTGGCGCGTTCTCTCCCTTGCCGTGGCTGACCGCATAGAGGCGGTCGTATTGCGAATCACGGAGTTGACGGGCGCGTGCCGACGAGACTCCGGAAGGTTTCGCTTACGCATGTCCATTTCCAGTACTGATCACGTCGTCGTGCCCGAGAACGGCGAGAACGACACGGTCGAAGAGGTCCTCACCGAGACGGTCGAGGAGACCCCCTCGGTCACCTTCGCCGACCTCGGTCTCCCCGAGGGCGTCGTGCGCAAGCTCGCGCAGAACGGCGTGACCACCCCCTTCCCGATCCAGGCCGCGACCATCCCGGACGCCCTGGCCGGCAAGGACATCCTCGGCCGTGGCCGCACCGGCTCCGGCAAGACCCTCTCCTTCGGTCTGCCGACGCTGGCGACGCTCGCCGGCGGGCACACCGCGAAGCACAAGCCGCGCGCCGTCATCCTCACGCCGACCCGTGAGCTCGCCATGCAGGTGGCGGACGCCCTCCAGCCCTACGGCGACGTCCTCGGCCTGAAGATGAAGGTCGTCTGCGGCGGTACGTCCATGGGCAACCAGATCTACGCGCTGGAGCGCGGCGTCGACATCCTCGTCGCCACCCCCGGCCGTCTCCGCGACATCATCAACCGCGGCGCCTGCTCCCTCGAGGACGTCCAGATCGCCGTCCTCGACGAGGCCGACCAGATGTCCGACCTGGGCTTCCTGCCCGAGGTCACCGAGCTGCTCGACCAGGTCCCGGCCGGCGGCCAGCGCATGCTCTTCTCCGCGACCATGGAGAACGAGATCAAGACCCTCGTCGACCGGTACCTCAACAACCCGGTCTCGCACGAGGTCGACGCCGCCCAGGGTGCCGTCACGACCATGTCGCACCACATCCTGATCGTGAAGCCCAAGGACAAGGCGCCGGTCACCGCGGCCATCGCCTCCCGCAAGGGCCGCACCATCATCTTCGTCCGCACCCAGCTCGGCGCCGACCGCGTCGCCGAGCAGCTGCGCGACGCCGGTGTGAAGGCCGACGCGCTGCACGGCGGTATGACGCAGGGCGCGCGGACGCGGACGCTGGCCGACTTCAAGGACGGGTACGTCAACGTCCTCGTCGCCACCGACGTCGCCGCCCGCGGTATCCACGTCGACGGCATCGACCTGGTCCTGAACGTGGACCCGGCCGGCGACCACAAGGACTACCTGCACCGCGCCGGCCGTACCGCCCGCGCGGGCCGCACCGGCACGGTCGTATCCCTGTCGCTGCCGCACCAGCGGCGCCAGATCTTCCGGCTGATGGAGGACGCGGGCGTCGACGCCGGGCGGCACATCATCAACTCCGGTACGGCCTTCGACCCCGAGGTCGCCGAGATCACCGGCGCCCGTTCGATGACCGAGGTCCAGTCCGAGTCCGCGGCCAACGCGGCGCAGCAGGCCGAGCGCGAGGTCGCCCAGCTCGCCAAGCAGCTGGAGCGGGCGCAGCGGCGCGCGACCGAGCTGCGCGAGGAGGCGGACCGGCTGGTGGCGCGGGTCGCCCGCGAGCGTGGCGAGACCGCGACATTTGAGGGCTCGACCGCGGTGGCCGAGGCGCAGGCTGCGGTGGCCGAGGCTGCCGTCGAGGCGGCCGAGGTGTCCGTGCCCGAGCAGCCGGTCGCCCAGGAGGTCGACAGGGCCGAGGCCCCGGCGCCGTACGAGCGTCGTGAGCGTCGGGACAACGACCGTGGCGGCTTCCGCCGGGACGACCGTCGGGACGACCGCGGTGGCCGTTCCTTCAACCGTGACCGTGACGACCGTGGCGGCCGTTCCTTCGAGCGTCGGGACAACGACCGTGGCGGCTTCCGTCGCGACGACCGTCGGGACGACCGCGGTGGCCGTTCCTTCAACCGCGACGACCGTCGTGACGACCGCGGTGGCTTCAACCGCGACCGTGACGACCGTGGCGGCCGTTCCTTCGAGCGTCGGGACAACGACCGTGGCGGGTTCCGCCGGGACGACCGTCGGGACGACCGGGGTGGCCGTTCCTTCAACCGTGACCGTGACGACCGTGGCGGCCGTTCCTTCGAGCGTCGGGACAACGACCGCGGCGGGTTCCGTCGCGACGACCGTCCGGCCGGGCGTTCCTTCGAGCGCCGGGACGAGCGTGGCGGTCACCGTGGCAGCGACCGTCCCTTCAACCGCGACCGCCGCGACGACCGTCCGGGCTTCCGCTCCGGCGGCCACGAGCGTCCCTACGGCCGCCGTGACGACCACCGCGGCACCGGCGGCGGCTCGTCCTTCGGGCGCCGCGACGACAAGCCCCGCTGGAAGCGCAACGGCTGACGCGGAGTGAGCTGACGAAGGGCCCGTACGACATGGTCGTACGGGCCCTTCGTGTACACCTGGCGCTGGTACTCTCCCCCCGCCCGCTCAGGGCATGCACATTTCACACACAGGCGCGGCTGTGGACATAGGCGCAGGGTCGAGGGGCCGGGGGGTTCCGTTGAAGGGCCGCACGTTCGTACGGCGGCGGTTGCTCGGGGGCGTGGCGTCGGTCGCCGTCCTCGTGCTCGCCGTGGGGTCGCCGGGGGTCGTCGGCTCGGCGGGGGCGGCACCGGCCGCCGCGCCGGGGGAGACCGTACTGCCCGCCGGGGTCCGAACCGTCCCGCGTTACGCGGGACTTGAGGGATACGGCGACACGGGACTGCTGTCGCAGCCCGAGGGCGTGGAGCATCAGCAGTGGACGGACTACGCGACCGGGCAGTCGCGGGACCTCACCGACTTCTCGCGCTGGGACGGCATCCAGGGGCGCCTCGGTCTGGCCCAGTCCGACACGGCGTACGAGGTGCTGGGGCGGACCCCGGACACCGTCCGGTTCCGTGACATCGCGACCGGCGCGGACCGTGGCACGGTCACCGTGCCGGACAACCTGTACTCGCTGGGGGTGGCGGGCGTCGCCGTCGTGGCCTACGAGGGCGCGGGCCCCCAGGACATGACCGCGCTGCACGTGCTCAGGCCCGCGGCCGGCGGCGGGACCTCCGACACGGTGGTGAGCGGGTTCCCCGCGGGCGTGCGGATCCAGGGGCCGGTGGTGCGGGACGCCCGTTCGCTGGTGCTGCACTACCTCGTGCCCTCGGCCGACGATCCGGAGGTCCTCCTCGACCAGCTCGCCGTCGTCGACCTGCACGACGCCACCGTCACCCCGCTCTTCACGCCGTACAAGCCGAACCTGTCCTGGAAGCCGCTGCTCACCCACGACTACGTGGGTTACTGGCTGCCCAACCTGGGCGCCCGGCTGGTGCGCCGGGACGACCCGCAGGGAGCGGCCGTCGACATCCCGGTGCCCATCACGGCAGGAAAGACCGCGCTCACCGTCGTCGGGGACCACCTCGTCTCCGTCGAGGACCACACCCGTGCGCTGCTGACGAAGCCGCTCAGCGGTGGCGAGTGGCAGCAGCTGCTCCCGCAGGCGGAGATCTCGCTGACGCAGGCGCCGGACGGGTCGGCCATCGTCACGGGCGGCTCGGGGCCCGCGGACTGGGGCGTGCAGCGGGTGACGCAGTCGTCGCCGGGAGCCGGGCCCACGGTCACGAAGATCCTCGACCTGCCGCCGGTGCCGGCGGCCGTCGACGGGCTGGCGCTCGCGGCCGGCACGCTCACCTACACCGACCAGACCAGCACGTCCTCGTCGTACCAGGTGATGTGGAACACCCGCACGGTGTCGGCGGGTTCGCCGCCCGAGGTCGGCCCGGTGCGGTCGGACGGCGGCCGGGCCAAGCCCTGCAACGCCAGTGCGGCCTGCCTGCGGTTCCAGGGGCTCACGGACGGCTCCGTCGTCTACGACGACGACCCGGGAAGCACGAGCGGTTCGATCCACCGACGCCGGCCCGACGGTCTGACCGACACGGCGACCATCGGCGACGGGGACACCCAGGTGGTGGCCACGGACGGCATGAACACGCTCGCGGCCGACGGCACCAAGCTGTACGTCTTCGACTGGGCGCACATGAAGGTGCTCGCCACGCGCACGGCGACGGCGGGCGCGCTGTGGGGCGGCCAGCTGTGGACCACCGCCTCGACTCCCGGCCACCTGACCCTGACCCGGCTCGGCTCGGGCAACCCGGCCGTGGACGTCAACGTCGGTTCGGGCTGCGCACCCGACGAGGTGCAGGCCGTCGGCCGCTTCGTCTACTGGGCCTGTACGGCGCAGGGGAAGGCCGGCGTCTTCGACCGCTCCCGGGGCCGTTCGGTGGCCGTGCCGACCGGCGCCGCGCTGCTGGCCGACGGCTTCCTGATCCGGCACGACATCCTCCGCGCCAAGCTGGTCCGCACGGACGTCACTTCCGGCAAGGCGGTCTCCGCGGACGTGGCGGACCTGCCCGCGGCGGGGAACCTGGACGGACGTCTCAGCTCCGACCGGGGCGTCCGCTGGACGCTGGAGGCGAACGGGAACCGGCTGGCGTACGCGGATTCGGTGGAACGCATCCACATCCTCACCGCCGGCACCCTCGCCGCGCCCGTGCGCCGCGACCATGTCGGCCGGGACGGCCTCGCCGACCTGCTCACCCTCAACTCCTCCGGCACGCTCACCTTCCAACAGGGCGACGGCAAGGGCGCCTTCGCGGGGAAGGTCTCCGGTGTCGGATGGTCGGCCAAGGTGGTGGCGGTGCCGTTCGGGGACCTGAACGGGGATCGCTGCGACGACGTGCTGGTGCGGATGACGGACGGCTCGCTGCGGGGCTACAAGGTGCCGTGCGGGAAGGCGCCGACGCCCGCGATGCCGTACACGAAGCTCGGCGGTGGCTGGAACGGCTACAACGTCCTCACCTCGCCCGGTGATCTGACCGGTGACGGGCGTGCGGATCTGCTGGCGCGGAAGGCTTCGACCGGGGACGTGTACCTCTTCGCGGCGAAGAGCGACGGGACGCTGGCGGCCGGGAAGCGGATCCGGTCGGCTTGGGGCGGCTTCACGAAGATCGTCGGTGCCGGGGATCTGAACGGAGACGGCATCGGGGACGTCCTCGCCCGCGACAAGTCGGGCACGCTCTGGCGCTACAACGGGGTGAGGGGCGGAATTTCGACAGCCCGCGCAAAGGTATTCGGAGGCTGGGGATCGACGTACAACACGGTCGTCGGCGTCGGAGACATCACCGGTGACGGGAAGAACGACCTGGTCGTACGGGACACCGCCGGGCACCTTTACCGGTACGGCGGGAAGGGCAATGGTTCCTTCGGCGGGCGGGTGCTGATCGGGAGCGGCTGGCAGGGCTACAAGGGCATTTTTTAGCCATGTTGTGATGCATGTCACGCCCCTGGCGAGGGAATCGCTGGGGGCATGACAGATGACGCCATAGCGAGCGGGCAGTCGGGCCCTTCCCCCTCGGGACTGTCCGACGAAGAACGGCTTGCCCAGCTCGGCTACACGCAGGTCCTTGCCCGCCGCATGTCGGCGTTCTCCAACTACGCGGTCTCCTTCACGATCATCTCGGTCCTGTCGGGCTGCCTCACGCTCTATCTGTTCGGCATGAACACCGGCGGCCCGTCGGTGATCACGTGGGGCTGGGTCGCCGTAGGCCTGATGACCCTGTTCGTCGGCCTGTCGATGGCCGAGATCTGTTCGGCGTACCCGACGTCGGCGGGCCTGTACTTCTGGGCGTACCGGCTCGCGCCGCCCCGTACCGCCGCCGCGTGGGCGTGGTTCACGGGCTGGTTCAACGTGCTCGGGCAGATCGCGGTGACCGCGGGCATCGACTTCGGCGCCGCGTCCTTCCTCGGTGCGTACCTGAACCTCCAGTTCGACTTCGAGGTGACGAAGGGCCGGACGGTCCTGCTCTTCGCCGGGATCCTCGTCCTGCACGGCCTGCTCAACACCTTCGGCGTGAAGATCGTCGCCCTCCTCAACGACATCAGCGTGTGGTGGCACGTGCTGGGCGTCGGCGTGATCGTCGGCGCGCTGGCCTTCGTACCGGACCACCACCAGTCGGCGTCCTTCGTCTTCACGAAGTTCGTGAACAACACGGGCTGGGGCAGCGGGGTGTACGTCGTCCTGCTGGGCCTGCTGATGGCGCAGTACACCTTCACCGGTTACGACGCCTCGGCCCATATGACGGAGGAGACGCACGACGCGTCGACGGCGGGCCCGAAGGGAATCGTCCGGTCGATCTGGACGTCGTGGATAGCGGGCTTCGTACTCCTCCTGGGCTTCACCTTCGCGATCCAGAACTACGACAAGGAGCTCGCGTCGCCGACCGGCGCACCGCCGGCCCAGATCCTGCTCGACGCGCTGGGCGCCACGGCCGGCAAGCTGCTCCTCCTGGTCGTCATCGGGGCGCAGCTGTTCTGCGGGATGGCCTCGGTGACGGCCAACAGCCGCATGATCTACGCCTTCTCGCGCGACGGCGCGCTGCCCTTCTCCAACATCTGGCACACGGTCAGCCCGCGCACCCGGACGCCGGTGGCGGCGGTGTGGCTGGCGGCGGTGGGCGCGCTGCTGCTGGGGCTCCCGTACCTCATCAACTACACGGCCTACGCGGCGGTGACGTCCGTCGCGGTGATCGGGCTGTACATCGCGTACGTCATCCCGACGCTGCTGCGGCTGGCCAAGGGCGAGGCGTTCGAGCGGGGGCCGTGGCATCTGGGCCGCTGGTCGCGTCTGATCGGGATCGTCTCGGTGGTGTGGGTCGGGGTGATCACGGTCCTGTTCATGCTGCCGCAGCTGTCCCCGGTCACCTGGGAGAGCTTCAACTACGCCCCGATCGCGGTCCTGGTGGTCCTGGGCTTCGCGGCGGCGTGGTGGTTCGCGTCGGCCCGGGAGTGGTTCCTGAACCCGGAGCACGAGCGGACACGGGCGCGGGAGGCGGCCCGGGCGGCGGGCCCGACGGCGACGACCAAGATCTCGGGGAGTGTCGGGGGCGTCGGGGGCGTCGGGGGCCTCGGAGGGGGGCCGGAAGAGGTCGATCCCTGACACTCCCGACGCGCCACCCGGCCTCGGCACGGCCGTGTCCCCGATACCCGATCGGAGACACGGCCGGGTCCGGCTATGCTCGGGGAGGCAACATCGCCTGGGCCCTTAGCTCAATTGGCAGAGCAGTGGACTTTTAATCCATTGGTTGTGGGTTCGAGTCCCACAGGGCCTACGGAGGTCAGAGCCGTTTCGTGGCTCTGACCAGCGGTTTCGTGGCCCCGCCCAGTCCTCCTGGCCGGGGCCACACCATGTGTGGATGCTGTCTGCGTGAGCGGGGGTGCCGAGAGGCAGTCTGGCTTGTTCAGCCGTCACGCCCTTTCTCGGGGTTTGCCGCCGCAGGCGTGCCCCCCTGTTTGGCATCGAAGGCGTTGGTGAGACCGTCGAGGTGGTCGGCAAGGTCCCGGAGCCGATCCGCGTGTGCCGTGAGGCTGTCCGAGAGACGACGCAAGTCGTCGGAACCATGTGGATGCCAGTCGCCGTCCATCTCGACGTTCACGAAGGGGACGTGACCGGGTGAGCGCGTGGTGAACGGCCGCTGTTCGAAGCATGCACGCAGAACTACCGCTGTGCCACGGCTGGTTGAGGTTGTGAATTCGTAGTCAGAGCTTGTGTGCGTGATGTCGCAGCGGTAGCCGCCAGGCTGATGCTCTTGCTCGCTTCCTGCGCACCAGTCGGGTTCCCAGACGGTGACAGTCCCGTGGTCGCACGTGGGGACAGTTACTGTCCGGGACGAGTTGCCGTGATCCGGCATGAGCGGGTCCTTGTTCCGGTAGTCATTGGCCCTGGGCCGGCGTGGAGCGGGGATCCTGATCCCGGCTCATTCCTCGTTCAGGAGTTTGGCCGCGGCCTTCGGATCCATGAGGGTCGACCAGGCTTGCTCGGCGGGAAGAAGGGGGCGGCTGGGGAGTGCGTACTCGGGGTACCAGAGGGTGGGATCGCAGCCGGGGACATGCCGCAGGATGACCGCGATGAGATCGTCGGGGACGGAGCCGGTGATGCGCACCGCAGCATAGGTCTCATGGCCGTCGTCGGCGCGTACGAGGATGCCGAGGCGGAAGGCGGGAAAGTCGGCGGCGTGCTCATGCCCGTCGTGCAGTGATCCACGAGCCAGCTCCCGGACAGCCGCAGCGAGATGACGGACGAGCCGGGTACCGGCTTCGAGTTGGTAGCGGTCACGGTCGTTCTGGTCAGGGAGGAGATGCCCGACGTACGTTTTGGTGCTCAGGGGCTGACGGTTGTCGGCGTTATAGCGGGCTCGTGCAGCCCTCGCGTTCGTCTCCAGGGCTGAGTAGAAGTCGTCTGGTGACCCGTCCTCGCGTTGCCCGGCGGCGATGAGCCAGGGCAGGTCCTCGTCGGTCCAGACCGCTCCGCGCCAGCGTTGGACCTTGACTTTGAAGAGCACCTCATCATCGACCGAGCGGATCCGCTCATGTCCGGCCTCGTCGTCGGCAAAGCACTCCCGGGCCTTTGCCAAGATCGGATGATCCAATTCATCGAGCGGCTCCCGGGCTGACGGTAGCGGAAGTTTCAAGTCCTCCCGGAGTGCACGGAGGGTGGGGCGAGCGGGCCGCACGGATCAGTCGTCCTCGCCCACTCCGCCGAGTTCCTTGATCCGCTCGGGTGACAGTCCGGTGAGCAGCGAGACGCTCGATTCCACGGACCCGTCCAGCTTGCGCATCTTCTCCAGCATGTTGGCCCGAACCTCCTCACGGCGGATCTCCAAGTAGGTTCGGACGGCCTCAGCGACCAGGTCCTTTTTTGTCATGCCCAGAAAGTGGGCGCCGTCCGCGATCAGCTCGTCTATGGCCGCATCGACTTTCAACGGTGCTGTCGTCCGGGTTGTCCGACTCCGGGATTCTTCAGTGATCCTCATACTCTGCTCACGCCCTCTCTGGTACCAAAAGATACTCCTATTCTTCTCTACTCACCAGCGATGAGTGGACATCGAAGGCTGCTCGACCTGCTGTCGCTCGATAGGCATAGCGCTCGCTCCGTCGGCGTGCCGGTTGGCGTCGGTGCGGCCCTCGGGCCGACGAACTGGGCGAGGCTGCCCTCGTGGCCGAGCCCGAAGTGCGACGGAAGGTTGGTGGAGTCGCGTCAGTGCTCGAAGGTGCGCTTCGCCGCCCATGGCGCGGCCAGCGAGTGCACGATCAACTCCGTCGGCCGGATGTTCGGCTGCGCGTCCGACTTCGGCCGCCGCGCCATCCGGGTGGTGCCGCGATACCAGGCCGGAGTCCAGCCATGAGAAAGGCCTCAGCCGTGAAGACCCCGCTCGGGCCGAGTCGACGTCCTCAACTCATCAATGGCCAAGACGGTAGGCGGCCAGCGCGAAGCCATGCGTGGAGGGCGATTCGCTGGAGACCCCGCCTCTGTACGGTCATTGCCGTCACCGCGTTCGGCGAACGCCTGGACCGGCACGGCACCGAGCCGGGATTCACCGCCGTCCTCGCGTACGCGGACGGACATCCGGTCGGCTACGTCTACGGCAACACCATCGAGCGCGGCGACCGCTACTGGCAGCGCACCAGCCCGGCGCCGGCCGAGATGAGCGTCCGGCCGTGGCCCTGAAGGAGATCGGCCGGCCGACCTGGCGGAAGACCCGCACCGCCCGCCGCATCCACGATGCCCTTCTCGCCACGCGCAACGAGCGGTACGTCACTCTCATGGTCAACCCGGCCGCCGGGGACGGAAAGGTTCACGAGCTCTACAAGCCGTGGGGGTACGAGGACATCGGGCAGAGTCCGCCGTCACCGGCCTCACCGGTACGTCATCGCCTACGAACAGCTCACACACAGGCTTTGTGGCGGCTTTCAGGCAAGCAGACCGCCAAGTCGAAGTGGCGCTCGCCCCATCTGGTCAAGCGCACTTCTTGGCTGTGTCGCGACTGCAAAATGCCAGAGTCAACCAGTGGTCAAGGTCGTAAGTCCAACGCAAAGAGAGCCCGTTTCGTCGCATGGGGTGCGCTGGAATCAAGAGGGCAGATCATCGCTTTGCGTACCGCTCGATTACTTGGCGAATTAGGGTCAAGATCATCTTTGTCGGGAAATCCAGGCGTTGACCGTGAATGGGTGCGTGGTAAACCCTTTCGGGGCGGCATGTTCATGACCGGCTGAATGTCGCGGTGTCACGAGGTTTCGTGCCAAGGGGGCTGTGTCATGAACGTACGTCGATTCAGAGTGCTCAGAGCCGGGGTGGGGCTCGTCCTCCTCGCCGGTCTCACCTCAGCCATTCCTGGCGCGGCGATGGCTACGCCCGCCGTGGGCAGCGGTTTTGCGGCTGGCACGAAACCAAGGCCCGTCGATTCGCAGCACGCGATGACGCTCGCCCAGCGCCGCACACAGGTCGAGCGGGACCGCGCCTCCGGTTCGAGTGCCGCCTCGGTCGTGTCCAAGCGTGGCTCTCGTCCGACCTCGTCCGCCCTGCACAAGGCGATCGACAAGGCGCGGACGGCGGCCCCGGAGCGCGATGGGACGTCGACGTCTGTCGCTGCGGGAGCCGATGCGGCTGCCGACACGAGCGTATGGGGCGTTCCTGACAACGTCGTCATGTCGGGGCCGGGCGGCGATCCAAGGTCCTGGGCCAACACGGAGGTCTCCCCGGGTGCGTTCAACACGGGTGCGGTCGTCCCGGGCGAGACGCTGACGCTGGCCGCGGACATCTGGGACTCGGCCGACGACTACGACTCGACCAGCGGAACGTATCTGGATGTGACGGCCACGGTCCACGTCACCTGGGAACTCTCCGGCTGCGGCGCGAACGTCACCATCGACACCGGTCAGGTCGTAACCGCGCACTCGTCGTTCACACAACTGAACACCAGCAACGGCGGCCCCACACCGGCCCCACCGCGCGTGTCCGCTACGTACACGGTGCCCGCGACCTGCCCCACCGGCGGATCCACCTACCTCAGCCTGGACGTGGTCGGAACGGTCACGGACGCCGGCGGCACGGCCGGCGGGACCGCCGTGAACGCGCACACCTTCTCCAGCCTGCAGGCCGCCCAGACCTACGGGGGCCGCTGCGGCGGCACGGCCTCCGGGGCTGCTCGGCCGCAGGCGCTGGACTGCGACCCGGTCAACACGGCGACCGGCGCGTTCTCCGAGGCGTTCACGGACGCGACCGTGGCCGGTGCCGGTGTGCCGTTCATGCTGTCGCGCGACTACTCCTCCAACGACACCACGCCAGGCGCCCTGGGTACCGGCTGGACGCTGCCCTGGGAGACTTCCCTCTCGGTGGCCGCTAACGGTGACGTCACGCTCCGCGACGAGAACGGCTCCACCTTCACCTACACCAAGACCTCTACCGGCACCTTCACCGCACCGGTTCTGGCCCGCTCGACCCTCGCGGCGGTCTCCAGTGGGGGCTACACCCTGACCACGGTGGACGGCCAGGTGCTGACCTTCAGCGCGGCGGGGCTGCTCACCAGCAGGAAGGACCGTTCCGGCCAGGGGCTGACGTTCACTTACGCGGGGACTCAGCCGGTCACGGTGACCGATGCCGCCGGGCGGGCGGTGAGCCTGTCGTACAGCGGCGGCACGCTCAGCAGCGTGACCCTGGCCGACGGTCGGCACGTCAACTACGCCTACTCCGCAGGCCGGTTGACGACGGTGACCGGCCTCGACGGCGGTGTCACCACCTACACGTACGACACCGCGGGCCGGCTCTCGAAGATCAACGACCCGCGCGGCCACGACGTGGTCGGTAACGACTACGACTCCTCCGGACGCGTCGTCACGCAGACCGACGCGGCCGGCGGGAAGAGCACGTTCGCGTACACCAGCGGGGAGACCGACATCACCGCCCCGGACGGCGGCGTGTGGAGCGATCTGTACGCCGGCGGCCTGCTGACGGCCCGTTACGACCCGTTCGGCAACCGGACCTACTACGGCTACGACGGCTACGGCAACCGCACCTCCGTCCTCGACCCGCTGGGGGCCCACACCACCGACACCTACGACACCTCGGGCCACCTGCTCACCCATGTCACGCCGGTCGCCACCGAGCGATGGACCTACAGCTCCGGCAACGTCGCCACCTACACCGACGGGCGCTCGGACAAGACGACGTACGGCTACGACTCCGCGGGGCGACTGACGTCGATCACCGATCCCGCGGGCGGCGTGACCAACCTGACGTACACGACGGCTGGCCTCACGTCGTCGCTGACGACGGCGCGGGGCAAGACGACGTCGTACGGCTATGACACCGCCGGGAACCTCATCTCGGTCACCTCGCCGCTGAGCGAGAAGACCACCTACACCTATGACACCGCTGGCAGGCGGCTGACCAGCAAGGACCCGCTGGGCAACACGACCACTTACGTCTACGACGCCACGGACGACATCACCTCCGTCACCGACCCACGCGGCAAGAAGACGTCGTACACCTATGACGCGGCGCGCAACCTGACCTCGGTGACCGACCCACTCGGCGCGGCCACGACCTATGCCTACGATGCGTCGAACCGCCTGACCTCCGTCAAGGACGCGAACGGCGGGAGCACCACCCGCTCCTACAACACGGCTGGCCTGGTCGCCTCCGTCACGGATCCGCTCGGCGCCGTCACGAGCTACGGCTACGACAAAGCCGGCCGGCTGCTGACCACGATCACTCCGCGCGGCAACGCCTCCGGTGCCACCCCGGCCAAGTACACGTGGAGTTACGGCTACGACAGTGCCGGGAACCGGCTCACCGTCACCGATCCTGCCGGCGCGACCACGGCCACCGCCTACGACGCCGATCACCGGCCGGTGAAGGTCACCGATCCGCTCGGCAGGGCGACCACGTACACCTATGACGCGGACGACAACACCACCAAGGTGACCAATCCGCTGAGCCAGAGCGTCAGTTGGACCTACGACAAGACCAACCACATCACTCAGGTCACCGACGGGCGCTTCTACTCCACCGCGTACGCCTACGACGCCGACCATGATCTGACGTCCGTCACCTCACCCTCGGGTGAGAAGACGTCCTACACGGTGGACGACGACGGCCGCCGGATCACGGCCACCGACCCGCGCGGCAATGTCACCGGCGCCAACGCCGCCGCCTACACCTGGTCCTACGCCTACGACGCCGACGGTAACCCGGTCACCGTCACCGACCCCACCGGGGCCGCCACCCACCGCTCCTACGACGCGGACGGCAACGTCGCCTCCACCACAGACGGCCGCGGCAACTCCACCACCTACGCCTACGACGCCGACGACCACCTCACCACCGTCACGGCACCTGACACCGGCGTGACGACGTACACCTACAACGCCGTCGGCGACATCACCGGCCGCACCGACGCCAACAACCGGACGACCGCGTACGCCTACGACACCGACCACCGCCTCACCAAGACGACCGACCCCCTCGGCCGGGCCGTCTCCTACGCCTACGACCCCGACGGCGACCCGACGGTCACGACCAACGCCCGCGGCCAGACGATCACCACCGCGTACGACGGCCGCGGCCTGCCGACCGGCCGCACCTACAGCGACGGCACCGCCGCGGTCTCCTACACCTATGACGCGGCCGGTGAGGTCACGGGCCTCACGGATGCCACCGGGAGCCGTACCGCCACCTACGACACCGCGGGCCGCCTGCTGACCCTCTCCGCTCCCGGCAGCAGTACGCCGTTCACCTACACCTACGACGCCGACAACGACGTCACGGCCCGCACATACCCGGACGGCTACCAGGCGACCTTCACCTACAACTCCGACGACGAGGTCACCGCCCAGACCGCCAACTCGGCCAGCACCAAGTACGCCTACGACGCCGCCGGCAACCTCACCACCACCACGCTCCCCACCACCAACGGCTACACGGAGACCCGCACATACGACGGCGCCGGCCGCCTCGCCACCATTGCCTCCGCCAACTCCACCACCACCCTGGCCAGTTGGTCCGCCACGCGTGACGCGAACGGCTCCCCCTCCACCGTCACCTCCACGCGCGCCGGCACTGCACAATCACCGACCAGCTATACCTACGACCCCAACGGCCGCCTGCTGTCCGAATGCACCGCCCCCTCCGGCTCCACCGGCTGCCCCACCGGCTCCTCGAAGATCACCTACACCTACGACAAGGCCGGCAACCGCCTCACCAAGGCGACCGCCACGGCCACCACGAACTACACCTACGACGCGGCCGACGAACTGACCAAGGCCGTCACCGGATCGACCACCACCGCCTACACCCACGACGCCGACGGCGACCAGACCGCCGCGGGCACCACCACCTACAAGTACGACGCCGCAGGCGAACTCTCCGGCGCCACCGTCGGCTCCACCACATACGCCTACACCTACGACGCGACGGGCAACCGCACCACCACCAAGACCAACGGCACGCTCTCCCGCACCACCTACTGGGACGTCAACAACCCGCTGTCCCAGATCGCCGACGAGACCAACGGCTCCGGCACCCTGATCGGCGACTACCGCTACGACCCCCTCGGCGAGCCCCAGACCCTGCGCACCACCGCCGGTACCTACTACGACCACCACGCCCTGTCCGGCTCCATCACCGACCTCACCAATTCGGCCGGAGTCGACCAGACCAAGTACAGCTACGACGCGTACGGCAACACCACGGCCACCGCGCTGGTCACCGGCGCGCCCGCCAACCCCTTCGCCTACACCGGCCAGTACCAGGACCCCGCCGGCACCGCCCTCGGCTACCAACTCCGCGCCCGCACCTACGACCCGAGCGCCGGTCGCTTCACCAGCACCGACCCCGCCCCCGCCTCCCTCACCGAACCCGCCACGTCGCCCTACGCCTACACCGACGACGACCCGACCACCCTCACCGACCCCTCCGGCGCCTGCCCCGAATGCGTCAGCGCAGCCGTCGGCGGCATCATCGGCGGAGTCTTCGGCGGCATCAGCTACTCCATCAGCCACCCGAACGACTTCAGCTGGAGCGGCCTCGGTACCTCCGCCGCCAAGGGCGCCCTCTACGGCTTCGGCGCCGGACTGCTGATGCCCGCGACCGGCGCGGGGGCCGCCGAACTCCTTGGCCTGGAAGAAGGCAGCACGGCCGCCACAGCGACCTCGGCTGCCGTCAACGCGGGCGTGGGCGCCGCCTACACATGGGCCTTCGACAACGCCCTCTGCGAACCCACCACCCCCGGCGACCTGCTCCTCGGAGCACTCGGCGGCGCCTTCAGCGGACTTGGCCGCGGTGGGCTGGGTGAGCCCCGCGCCATGGTCGAAGGGACGACGCCCGCCGGGAATCGCATCATCAGCACTGAGCAGTCACTTCAACAAAACGCGGCGTCTGTAGGGGCCAGGGATTTGGGTGAAGCGTTCAGCGGAATTTACAGCCCTTCGACCGGTAAACTTGAAGCTCGGCTAAGCGGTGTTGTCCCGCCCGCTCTAGTCGTTCGCAACGGCGGACACAACATCATCAACCGTGAAAGCTTCGGGCGGGCCGACGACACCGTTGCATTCACCGCCATCATCACAGCAGACGGACTCAAGGTGACCTGGAAATCAACGGGCGTCAATCTGTTCAATCATGAACAGCTTGAGGCGCCGGACGAGTACCGCCAGCCGATTCTCGACTTGCTGGAGAGTCTCACCGGCCTCAGGGCAACGGGGTAAGCGTGAGCGATGAGATCGTCATCGGCGGGTTGCCGGTTCCCCCGAGTCTGCTCTCGCTGATCAGATCCGGGAGGTGGGTCTCACCAGGTGATGAGATCCTCCTCGATATCTTCAATGAAGAGCCGGTACAGCCTTGCTTCTACGGAGAAGCCATGCTTATCGGTGAGAACCGTGCGTGGCATACGGATCCAGAAATTGCAGGACCGCCACAGCCACTCGTAGAGGGAAGCCTGGGAATCTTCGCCGAACGGTCACTGGTGATCGCAGACCTTGGCCCCTCGATGCCCATCGTCCTGGATTATCGCGAATCGCTCACCTCTCCACGCGTGTTGTACTTGAGGGGCTTGGCATGGGTACTGATCGCTACGACGTTCGAGGAACTCGCTCGCCGGCTGTTCCCGCAGCAGGAAGCCTGAGAACCGGCGTTACGTGGACCTGCTGACCGCAGGCCCGGGGGAAGGCCGTCGACGCGGATCTTGCGGAAGGATTGGACGCATGGCTCGATGTGCGTCCCTGATCGGCAAACGTAGGCGTCAGTGAGCCCTCGAATCCGTTCCAGCTGATCCAACTTGCGTGAGCGATGCGTGAGCGGATGGTGCAGCAGCGGCCATCACAGAGTAGACCGCGCATCAATCAATACCTGTCCTGACCAGGCGGTTCCGGACCTGGAAGAAGCATCCGGAACCACCCAGCAAGCTTTGGCCAGGACTTTTAATCCATTGGTTGTGGGTTCGAGTCCCACAGGGCCTACGGGTCGTAGGCGGGGGTAACCCCTCTGACCTGCGAAGGAGCGCCTCGATCGGGTTTGTTCGGTCGGGGCGCTTCCAGGTGCAAGGGTCTGCGCGTGAGCGACTGTGCCGGGTGACCGACGGGCGGGTCATCGTCTTCACGCCCGCCACTCGGCCCGAGGGCGCGGCCACCGCCCAAGGCTGTCCAGGGTGTGCGCCACCACGGTGCACGTGTGACCCGCTCGGTCGCCGTCCACGAGGCCCCCCTCGCTGCCGGATCCCGGCTGGTTCACCGCAACTGCAGCGCCGTTCACGATTCAGCTCGTAGGCGGTTGACGGGATCCCGTCCGATCACTTCGACCGGGCGGGATCTCTGCGTTTCGCAGGACGGGTGGCAGGCACCCTGGCGGGCGGCGCCCGTAATCCGCTGTTCACCACCTCCTTCGAGAGCAAGAATCGTCCGCATGTCTGCGATCCCTGGTGGAACGACCGCCTTCCACGACCTGTCCGCGTTCCTCGCCCAGCCTCGCGTCAACTCCCTTGCGCTGTCCGCCGACGGCGGCCGTCTCGTCGCCGCCGTGCAGACGCTGTCGGAGGACCGGACCAGGTTCGTGTCCGGGCTGTGGGAGATCGATCCGGCCGGGGAACGCGAGGCGCTGCGCCTGACCCGGTCGGGGAAGGGCGAGTCCGGGCCCGCGTTCGGCCCGGACGGGGTGCTGTACTTCCTGTCGGAACGCGAGGACGACAGTGCGGAGGGCAAGCACGAGGGTGCCGCGCTGTGGGCGCTGCCCAGGCGTGGTGAGGCCGCCGTCGCGGCCCGGCACCCGGGCGGGATCACCGCGTTCACCGTCGCCCGGGACTCCGGCGCGCTGGCCCACACCGCCGGGCTGCTGCCCGGGGCCGCCGACGCCGACACGCACGGCAAGCTGCGCACGGCGCGCAAGGACGCGAAGGTCACCGCGATCCTGTACGAGGCCGGGCCGACCCGCGCCTGGGACCGCGATCTCGGCCCCGAGGCACAGCACACCTTCGTGCGCGCGGGGGCCGAGGGCGCCGTGGTCGACGCCGGCGGGCAGGGCGTCGGCCTCGAGCACCCCGGGGACGTGGCGCTGTCGCCCGACGGGACGCGAGTGGCCTACACCCGGTTCGTTCCCGGCCGGGTGCCCGCCGAGAACCGCACCGCCGTGGTGGTGGCAGACGCGGCCACCGGCGAGGAGGTCTTCGTCCTGGGCGATGTGGAGCACCTCTACGAGGCGCCGGTGTTCACGCACGACGGCTCGGCGGTCGTGTGCTCGCGGATGACGTGGCCGACTTACGACGAGTCGATGGACGTGACGCTTGTCCGGGTCGGCGTGGACGGCGGCGAGGCCGTCGATCTGCTGCCCGGGTTCGACAACTGGCCCGTTGGCGCCGTCTGTTCGCCGGTCGACGACGCCCTCTTCTTCGTGGCCGATGTGGAGGGGCACGCGCCCGTCTTCCGGCGGGACACGGACGGCACCGTGACCCGGCTCACCGCCTCGGGCGCGTACGGCTCGCTCTGCGTGGCCCCCGATGGGCAGACGCTGTACGCGCTGCGCAACGCGATCGACTCGCCGCCGCGTCCGGTCAGGTTCGAGGCCGGCGCCGCCGGTCAGACGCCGGTCGAGCTGCCCGCCCCCGGTGCGTTCGACGCGCTGCCGGGCACCCTCACCGAGGTGCACGCCAACGCGGCGGACGGGTACCGGCTGCGCGGCTGGCTCGTGCTGCCCGAGGGCGCGTCGGCCGAGAACCCCGCGCCGCTGCTCGTCGCCGTGCACGGCGGACCCCAGGGCAGCTGGAACGGCTGGACCTGGCGATGGAACCCGTGGCCGTTCGCGGCCCGCGGCTACGCGGTGCTGCTGCCCGACCCGGCCCTGTCGACCGGCTACGGTCAGCAGGGCCACCGGCGCGGCTGGGGGCAGTGGGGCGGGGTCCCGTACACGGACGTGATGGCGCTGACCGACGCAACCGAGGCCCGTGACGACATCGATGCCGCGCGCACCGCGCTCGGGGGCGGCTCCTACGGCGGCTACATGGCCAACCGGGTCGCCACGAGCACCGATCGGTTCAAGGCGATCGTGAGCCACGCGGGCCTGTGGGACCTGCGGTCCTTCCAGGGCGACACCGACGTGCCCTGGTACTTCCAGTGCATCTTCGGGGACCCGGTGACCCGGCCCGAGCGGTACGAGGCGCACTCGCCGTACCTGGACGCCGCGAAGATCCGTACGCCGATGCTGGTCATCCACGGCGCGAAGGACTACCGCGTGCCGGTCGGCCAAGGCGCCGCGCTCTTCCAGGATCTGCAGCGGTTCGAGGTGCCTGCGAAGTACCTGTACTTCCCGGACGAGAACCACTGGATCCTCTCCCCGGGCCACATCCAGGTCTGGTACGAGGCGTTCCTGAACTTCCTCGACCACCACGTCCTCGGCGCCGAGTGGCAGCGGCCCGGACTGCTGTGACCGCGGGCGGGCGTCGACCTTCGACGAGGCGGAATCGCCGCTTTCGGGCAGGAACGGCCGCCGCTTCACCGCGGCCACCGACCAGCGCTACGTGTGGCTGGAGACGGCGGCAAGAGTCCCACACGGCTTACCGGTGGCGGGCGGGCGCTTCCGTGTTCTCAGGGGGTCCGCGGCCAGAGGGCGTCGAGGATCACCTGGACCTGGGTGATCAGGCGCGGTGCGTCGACGCGGCCGGGGTCGGTGAGGGCCAGGCGGCCGAAGTGTTCCGCGCAGGCGACCAGGGCGTGGGCGACGATCTGTGGGTCGAGGGCCGGGCCTTCGGTTCGGTTGGGGAGGGTGTGGGAGATCCAGGCCTCGACGCGGCGTCGGAAGCGGTCCCGGTCCGCCTCGATGCGGTCGCGGACGACGTTGGGCATGTTGCCCGGCGGCAGCAGGATCAGGCGCCAGGTGTCGGGGTCCTCGTGGAGCATCGTGGACATCCGGCGCACTGTCTCCGAGATGAACGCGGCGGGGTCGCTCGGGTCCGATGCGCCGGGGATCGTCTTGAGCAGGCTCCCGAACGCATGCGCCTGCTGGCGGTCCAGCAGCGCCGTCAGCAGGCTGTCGAGGTTGTCGTAGGCGCCGTAGACCACCGAGCGGGCGACGCCGGCGCGCTTGGCGATGGCGTCGATGGAGACGCGGTCGTAACCGTCGTTCACGATCACGGCCAGGGCGGCGTCGAGGAGTTGTTCGCGGCGCTGCTCGATGGGGACGCGCGGGGCGTACGGGCGTCGCTTGCGGGGCCGGTCCTCCGGTGCGGGGGACGAAGACGTGGGCGCAGACACCTTGGCAGTTTACGACACTCGTGTCTTAATTGGCTCCATGGCGAAGCTGAAGCGCGGGGAGATCGAGCCCCACGAGGACTACGGGTTCTTCGGTCCAGGCTCGGTGGTCTGGAAGGTCTGGAGCCATCCGACCGCTCCCACCGTGGGTTTCCAGCGGGCCGTGGTGGTCGAGGAGCTCGACCCGCCGCTGGTCGCCGCCGTCCACGCCACGCAGGGCATCTACCGGCGCTCCCGCACTCGTTACGACCGGACGCTGAAGTACTTCGCGATGGTCGCCTTCGCCGGGTCCCGGGAGGTGTGCCGGGCCGCGGACGTCCTGGTGAAGGTCCATTCCAAGGCGATCGGGCAACTGCCTTACGGGGGTGGGAACTACGACGCCAACGACCCCGACTCCCAGCTGTGGATCCAGCTCACCGGCTGGCACTCGATCCTCTACGCGTACGAGAAGTACGGGCCCGGCAAGCTCTCCGCGCAGGAGGAGACGGAGTACTGGGAGGCCTGCGCGCTCGCCGCGGAGCTGCAGACCTGCTCGGCCGACGACGTTCCGCGCACCCGCGAAGGTGTCCGGGCGTACTTCCAGCGGATGCGACCGCAGCTGTCCGCCAGCCCGATCGCCCGGCAGGCCATGAACCACCTGCTCAGGACCGAACTCGTCCTGCCGCCGGTGCCGTTCTGGGCGAAGCCGGCGAGGCTGGCGGTGGCGCGGGCGCAGCGGATCGCCACGATCGCCACGATGCCGCGCTGGATGCGCGAGCTGGCCGGGATCCGCCAGTCCCGTCTCCTGGACGCGCTCATCGTGCCGGTCATGAAGGCGTCCTTCGCGCTCGCCCACCTCGACCCCCGCGTCGAACTACGCCTGTTGGGGCTCATCTCGCCCTCCACCGTCCCGGTGGTCGCACCGGTCAAGCTCGGCGTCCCGCCCCGCAAGGAGGAGGTGCTGACCCCCGCGGAGGCCCGCGCCCGCCACGGCTACCCCAGGCCCGCCGAGGCCCACCTCGAATTCCGGGCCCGCCAGGCCGAACGCGTCTTCGGCGCGGGCGAGGAACCGAGCGAGCAGGGCCTCGTCGAGTCCCAGGAGATCCTGGGGCCGCTCGCGTAGCCGGGTGCTGTGCCCTCTCGCGTTCCTACGCGCCCTCCGTGGCCTTCGCGTCCCTACCCGCCCTTCCTGGCACGGACGACCGCCGAATGCATGCCGTCGGCCACGGGATGCGTCGCCGTGATCTCGACGTCCTCGAACCCGGCCGCCTCCAGCCCCGCCCGGTACTCCGCGAAGGACAGCGCGCCGGCGATGCAGCCGACGTGGTCGCCGCGTTCGGCGCGCTGGGCGGGGGTGAGCGTGTCGTCGGCGACGACGTCCGAGATGCCGATACGGCCGCCGGGCCTGAGGACGCGGTGGGTCTCGGCGAAGACGGAGGGCTTGTCGACGGAGAGGTTGATGACGCAGTTGGAGATCACGACGTCGACGGTGTCCGCGGGGAGGGGGATGGCCTCGATCGTCCCCTTGAGGAACTCGACGTTCGTGGCGCCGGCCTTCCGTGCGTTGGCCAGGGCGAGTTCGAGCATCTCGTCGGTCATGTCCAGGCCGTAGGCCCGGCCGGTGGGTCCGACGCGGCGGGCGGAGAGCAGGACGTCGATGCCGCCGCCGGAGCCGAGGTCCAACACCCTCTCTCCCTCGCGGAGTTCGGCCACGGCGATGGGGTTGCCGCAGCCGAGGGAGGCGGCGAGCGCTTCCGCGGGGAGGGCGGCGCGTTCGTCGATCGCGTAGAGGGCCGACTCGGGTTCGCAGCAGGCGGTGCCGCCGCCCTCGGTGACCTTCAGGGCCGCGGCGGCGTACCGCTGTCGGACCGTCTCGCGCAGGTCTGTGGACTGATCGGACATGGCGCACTCCCTTGAAGCGAGATTCCGCTGGAGCGAGATTCCACCTTCACGTGAAAATCCACCTGACGTGAGCTTCCACCTTGGATCGAAGAGTGTCAATATAGAAGAGTGTCGAATCAAGACCCTGATGTGATGGAACTGGCGAAGGCGTTCAAGGCCCTCGGCGACCCGGTGCGGCTCCGGCTGCTGTCGATGATCGCCTCGCGCGGGGCCGGCGGCGAGGTCTGCGTGTGCGAGCTGACCCCGGCCTTCGAGCTGTCCCAGCCGACGATCTCCCACCACCTCAAGCTGCTGCGCCAGGCCGGCCTCATCGACTGCGAGCGCCGCGGGACCTGGGTCTACTACTGGGTACTCCCCGGCGCTCTGGACAGGCTCGCCGGGTTCCTGACCGCTCGGGAGGCCGCCGGGGTCGTGGACACCGCCGCCCCGCGCCCCTCCGTACTGTTCGTCTGCGTCCACAACGCCGGGCGTTCGCAGATGGCCGCCGCTTTCCTCACCCACCTCGCCGGTGACCGGGTCGAGGTCCGCTCGGCCGGGTCCGCGCCCGCCGACCAGGTCAATCCCGCCGTGGTCGAGGCCATGGCGGAGGCCGGGATCGATGTCTCCGCCGAGACACCGAAGATCCTCACCACCGACGCCGTACGGTCCTCGGACGTCGTCGTCACCATGGGCTGCGGAGACACCTGCCCGGTCTTCCCGGGCAAGCGGTACCTGGACTGGCGCCTCGACGATCCGGCAGGCCAGGGCGTCGACGCCGTACGCCCGATCCGCGACGAGATCGAGCGACGCGTGCGCGGACTGCTGACCGAGCTCGGCTGCTGCGACAGCAACTCCCCTCTCCCTGCGATGGACTGACGGACTGTCCGGTAATCGCGGGTCCGTGGGCACGCGTACTGGTCGCTGTCTGGGGCCTTTGCTAGGAAGGGAGGCGGGACAGGGCTGCCGAGGGGCACGACGGCGTGCGACGAGGGGATCCGGCTTGCTTGTGCAGGGGGCACCGACCGAGGTCTTCCGCCCGTACGGCAGCAGGGACCTGGAGGCGCTCCTGAGCCGGTCGTCGCTGTCCGCGTCGTACCGGCTGCAGGCGCGGGCCGTCGCCGAGGTGCTGCCCTTCCGCGCCAACTCCTATGTCGTGGACGAGCTCATCGACTGGTCCGCCGTACCGGACGACCCGATGTTCCGCCTCACCTTCCCGCAGCCGGAGATGCTGCCCGACGGTGACCGGCAGGCGGTGGCCGGGTTGTTGGCGGGTTCCGCGCCGCGGTCGCAGGTGCAGGGTGTCGTACGGGGCATACGCGCGCGGCTCAATCCGCATCCGTCGGGGCAGCGGGAGCGGAACGTGCCCGTGGTCGACGGGCGGGCCGTGCCGGGGATCCAGCACAAGTACCGGGAGACGGTGCTGTTCTTCCCGCGGCGCGGGCAGACCTGTCACGCGTACTGCACGTACTGCTTCCGGTGGGCGCAGTTCGTCGGCGACGCCGATCTGCGGTTCGCCGGTGAAGTGGAGCCCGTGGTGCGGTACTTGGCGAGCCGGCCCGAGGTGAGTGACGTACTGCTGACCGGGGGCGATCCGCTGGTGATGTCAGCGCGGATGCTCGCCGGGTACGTCGAACCGCTGCTCGCCGAGCCGCTCGCGCACGTGTCGATGCTGCGGATCGGGACGAAGGCGCTGAGTTATTGGCCGTATCGGTTCGTCAGCGACCCGGATGCGGGCGAACTGCTCGCCCTGTTCCGGCGGGTCGTGGCCGCCGGGCGGCGGCTGGTGGTGATGGCCCACTACTCCCATCCGCGGGAGCTGGGCACCGGCATCGCGGTGGAGGCGGTCCGCCGGGTGCTGGAGACGGGTGCCTCCGTGCGGGTGCAGGCCCCGCTGATCCGGGGCGTCAACGACGAGGCTGCGCTGTGGCAGGAGCTGTGGTCCTCGGCCGTACGGCTGGACATGGTGCCGTACTACATGTTCGTCGAGCGGGACACCGGGCCGCAGGACCACTTCGCCGTGCCGCTCGGGCGGGCCTGGGAGATCTACCGGGACGCGTACGCGCGGGTTTCGGGGCTGGCTCGGACCGTGCGCGGGCCGGTGATGTCCGCGGACGAGGGCAAGGTGTGCGTGGACGGGGTGCTGGGGGCGGGGGAGGAGCGGGCGTTCGTGCTGCGGTATCTGCAGGCGCGGGAGCCTAGTTGGGTCGGGCGGCCCTTTCTGGCCCGGTTCGATCCGGCGGCCACCTGGTGGTCGCAGTTGCGACCCGTTGCGGGTGCCGACCAGCTCCAATCCGTCGCCGGCGGCGGGGAGTTCGACCCCTTCGCGGTCACGAGTGGAGCAGGCCGGTGAGCAGGTCGACCTGGGCCGCGGTGATGCCGTGCGGGGTGAGGTCCAGGTCCGTGCCCTCGACCGGCTCCCAGCGGCTGACCGTGGGGTTCACCTCTATGACGACCGGGCCGTCGGGGCCCTCGACCAGGTCGACGGTCGCGAGGTCCAGGCCCAGCACCTCAAGGCAGTTGACCAGGATCCGCTCCAGCTCGTCCGTCAGCTCGGCGGGGGCCCACCGCAGCGGGTGCAGCAGGCTGCGCACGCTTCCGTCGGGCGCGGTGCTGACGTGGTAGTGGCACGAGGCGACCCGGCCGCCGATCACCACCGCGCGCAGATCGCGGCCCGGGTTCTCCACGAACCGCTGGGCGCACAGCACATGGTGGCGGCGCAGCCAGTGCCACAGCACGATGTCCTCGCGCAGCCCGAGCAGACTGCCCCGCTGGCCGCCCCCGCCACCGGGCACCAGCCGGATCACGTCCACCGAGGCGTGCCCGGTGATCGGCTTGACGATGACGTCGCCCCAGTCCGCGAGGCACCGCTCGACCTCCTCGGCGCTGCGCACGGCCCGGGTCGGCGGCACCGGGAGGTCCGCCGCGGCGAGCCGCGCCGCCTGCCGCACCTTGTTCTGGCAGACCCGCAGCGAGCCCACCGGGTTGACCAGCCGCGCGCCCTGGTCCTCCAGCATCGTGAGCCAGTCGTAGAGCAGCGCGAGGTCGCCCTCGGTGTGCCGGGTGAGCACCCGGGCGGTCACCACGGCCAGCCGCGGCGCCTCGCGGATGCCCTGCGGGCCGGCGAACCCGGGCGGCACGGCGTACGGCTGGATCTCCGCCCAGTCGACGCGCTCCGCTGGAATTCCCCGGTCGGTCAGCGCCGCGCAGAGCGTGTCGACCTCCCAATCGCTCTGGATCCGGTCGAGCAGCCACACGGACTCGCCCACCGCCACCTCCATAGCCACGTCGGATGGACTCAGTATGACGACACGTGTGTTTCTCGGGCCGACACTTCCGGTCGCCGAGGCCGAGAAGACACTGCCCGGGGCCGAATTCTTTCCGCCGGTCTCCGTCGGTGACGTCCTGAGAGCGGTACGGGCCGGCTGCGGGACAATTGTGCTGGTCGACGGGTATTTCCAGGGCGTTCCCTCGGTGTGGCACAAGGAAATCATGTACGCGTTGCATCAGGGTGTCACCGTGATCGGCTGCTCCAGTATGGGGGCGTTGCGCGCGGCCGAATTGTGCCGGTACGGAATGCAGGGATATGGCCGGATCTTTTCGGCATACAACGATGGTTCCTACGAGGACGACGACGAGGTCGCCGTGATCCACGGGGACGCGGAATCCGGATATCGCCCGCTGTCCGAGCCGATGGTCAACATCCGGTACGGCCTCGAGCTCGCCCGGCGCGCCGGGGTGATCTCCGGAGAGCTGGAGGAACGGCTGGTCAGGCAGGCCAAGCGGGTGTTCTACGCGGACCGGCACTGGTCCCGGGTGATCGCGGACGCGGGGCCCGGCGAGACGGCCGACCGCCTCCGCCGCTTTCTCCGGGAGACCGACACCAACCTCAAACGAGCCGACGCGATCGAGACATTGTGGCGCATTGCCAACGGTGAACTCCACGCCTCCGCGCCCGCCGAGGATTTCACCTTCGAGGAGACCTACAGCTTCCTGGTTCTTCAGGAAAGCGAAGGGCATTGCTAGCATCGGCCACTGATTGTCATCCAGTTCAAGGAGGGCACATGTCGAACGCGATCCGGCAGCAGGTCACCAGCTCCGGCGCGGCCAACGCCGTCAAGGGCTCCGTGCACAGTGCGGGCGCCGCCAACTCCGTGAAGCGCCGGGTGAATTCCGCCGGTGCGGCGAACGCCGTCAAGGGCTCCGTGCACAGTGCGGGCGCGGCCAACGGCGCCTGTTGAGCCTGCCGGAATACCGGGGGGTCGGATCTTCGCAGGCCCTCCATAATCGGAGGGGTCACGGCCGGAAGGATTCGGAAATTCCTCCGGAAGAAACATTGCGGAGATTCGGCCCCGTGGGAAAACGCGTCGGAATTACCAGGCTGGCCGATGTCACCGGCCTCGACCACGTGGGCCTGCCGGTCTGCCTCGCGCTGCGCCCCACCGCCCGCTCCCTGGTGACCAGCATCGGCAAGGGCCTCACGCCGGCCGCGGCCAGGGCCGGCGCGCTGATGGAGGCCGTCGAGACCTGGCACGCGGAGCACCTCACGCTGCCGACGCGGACCGGGACGTACGAGGAGATGGCCGATGCGGTACGGGCGGTGGACCCCACCCAACTCCCGCGCGCCTTCGGCGGGTCGGTCACGCGCGGGCAGTCCCGGCGCTGGCTGTGCGGCACGGACCTGGTCACCGGCGCCGACACCTGGGTCCCGTACGAGTCGGTGTCGATGAACTTCGTGGCCGACCAGCTCGGTGAACCCGGCCTCGCCCGCAACTCCAACGGGCTCGCCTCCGGCAACAGCCTCGAACAGGCGCTGCTGCACGGCCTGTGCGAGGTCGTGGAGCGGGACGCGGAGTCCCGCTGGCGGGCGGACTCGGCGTCGTACCGGATCCGCCTCGACACGGTGACCGGCCCCGCCTGCCGCAGGCTGATCGCCATGACCCGCGCGGCGGGCCTCGAACTCGCCGTCTGGGACGTCACCTCGCACACGGACGTGCCCTGTTACGGCTGTGTCGTGCTGGCCCCGCCCGACCGGCGGGACGTCCTCGACGCGGGCGTCCACGACGGCTTCGGCTGCCATCCCTCACCGGCGGCCGCGTTCGCCGGGGCGGTCAAGGAGGCGCTGCAGAAGCGGCTGACGTACATCGCGGGCAGCAGGGACGACCTGAGCCGCGAGGAACTGGAGCGGGTGCGGGCGCCGGAGCTGGTACGGGCCGTGTGGGACGAGCTTGGTGCGGAGCGGGAAGAGGTGGACTTCCGGGAGCGGGGGGAGCGGGGGGAGCTGTCGGCGGTGTCGGCGGAGGATGGGCTGGGGGCGGTGGTACGGGCGGTGACCGCGCACCCCCAACACACCGCCGTGGCCGTGGACTTGACCCGGCCGGACCTTGGAGTGCCGGTGGCGAAGGTGATCGTCACGGGGATGGAGGGGCCGTACGGGATGTGCGAGTCGGGGCTGGGCGGCGACCCGGTGGACGTGCCGTGAGCGCTGTCGTCGCCGAACCTGCCGCTCAGCGGCGGGACTTCCGGCGGATGTGGCTCGGGCAGAGTGTCAGCCTCGTCGGGGATCAGATCTCGCTCTTCGCCCTGCCCAGCCTCGCCATCCTCACGCTGCACGCCACCGCGCCGCAGGTGGGGGTGGTGCGGGCGATGGCCACCGTGGCGTTTCCGGCGCTGGGGCTGTTCGTCGGCGCGTTCATGGACCGGGTGCGCTGCCGCCCGTACATGATCGCGGCCGATCTGACCCGGCTGGCCCTCTTCACCGCCCTCGCCGCGCTCGCTCTCGCCGGCCGGCTCGACCTCTGGCTGCTCTACACCGTCGCCGCGCTGGTGAGCGTGTGCACGGTCGTCTTCGACGTCGGCTACCAGACCCATCTGCCCCGCCTGGTCGGCCGTGAGCTGCTGTCGCTGGGCAACGCCCGCCTGGAGATGTCGGCCAGCGTCGCCCGCGCCGGCGGCCCCGCGCTCGGCGGCGCGGTCACGCAGCTGCTCGGCCCCGCCCTCGCCGTCGCCGCCAACGCCGCGAGCTTCGTCGCCTCGGCGGCCGGGCTGCTCGCCATCCGGGCGCCCGAGTCCGCCGTACCCGATCCGGAACCGACCCCGTGGCGGCGGCAGATCCTCGACGGGGCGCGGTACATCTGGCGTACGCCGCTGCTGCGTTCGCTGTCGGCCGCGGCGGCGCTGCGCAACCTCAGCATGGCGATGGTCGACACGGTCCTGCTGCTGTTCCTGTACCGGGCGCTGGACCTGCCGCCCGCCCTGGCCGCGACCGTACTGACCGCGGGCGCGCTGGCCGCGGTGCTCGGCGCCGCCGCGAGCCGGGCGCTCGTCGAGCGGGCCGGGGTCGGGCCGGTGCTCCTGGCGACGGTCACGGAGGGCGTCGTGTGGACGGCGGCCCCGCTGGCCCTCCTCACCGAGTCCACGGCCGTGGTCGTCGCCGTCGCCTTCGTCTCCGCGCTCTGGCTGCCGGTGTGGAACATCAGCGTCACCACCCTGCGCCAGCTCATCACCCCGCCGCACCTGCTGGGCCGCGTCCACGCCACGGCCCGCACGGTCAACCTGTGCACGATCCCGCTGGGTTCGGTGGCAGGGGGCCTGCTGGCCGGCTGGGCCACCGCGCACTGGGGCGAACGCGCGGGCCTGGGCGGGGCGTTGGCGGTCGCGGGGTTGGTGACGACGACGGGACTGCCGTTCCTGCTGAGCGGAGAGGTACGGCAGCTGCGGCGGATGCCGGCTGTCGAGGAGGACGTATGCGCGAGTGACGTATGCGCGAAGGACGTACGCGAGAAGGGCACCCCCCTATGACCCCTGCCGTCGCCTTCGTCGAGTTGCTCCCTCCCGCTGCCCCGCCCAACCCCCACGCCAACGGCATCTCCGGGCTCCACGCCGCCCGTCGGCTCGGCCTCGCCACCACCGTCGTCACCGCGCACCGCGAGCGGCTCGAACCGTTTGTCGGGGAGCTCGTCGACAGCTGGATCGGCGCCGACACCCGCAGCGCGGACGCGGTCGTCGCGGCTCTCGCCGGGCGGCGGCCCGACGCGCTGGTCAGCTGGGTCGACCCCTTCGCCGGTGTCGCCCAGCAGGCGGCGACCCTGCTGCGCCTCGACACCGCCAACCCGGACTGGCCGGCGGGCGGCTGGAACGACAAGGCCGCCGTGCGGGCCCGTCTCGACGAGCACGGCGTGCCCAACGCCCGCTGGGCCGTCGTACCGCCGGGCCGCCCGGTCACCGAACTGCCCCTCCCCGCACCGCTCGTCGTCAAGCCCGTCGACGGCTTCTCCAGCCTCGACACCGTGCGCGCCACGACAGTGGACGACCTGCGCCGCGCGGTCGACGCGCACCGGCTGCGCGGCGGTTACGGCGACGGAGTCGTCCCGGCCGGCACGCTGCTGTGCGAACAGGAACTGCGCGGCCCGCTGGTCAGCGCCGAGGGCATGGTCGTCGACGGACGCCTGGAGATCTGGGGGCACAGCGACCGCACCCTGGGCCCACCCCCGTACTACGTCGAGACCAGCGTGGCCTTCGCCACCGACCCGCTCCACCCCGACCTGGACGACTACGCGGCGGCCGTCTGCAAGGCCCTCGGCTACCGCAACGGCCCCTTCCACTTTGAGGTCGTGCTCACCGGCTCGGGACCCGTGCTCGTCGAGATCAACACGCGGCTTGTCGGCGCCGGCATCCACCGCGCCATCGACCTCGCCACGGGAGTCTCCTGCGCCGAACAGGTCCTGCGCGCCCACCTCGGCCGGCCCCTCCTCACCGCGCGCACCCGTGGAGCGGCCTGCCTCTTCCACCTGACGGCCCCGGCCGACGGCCGCATCACCGCGATCACGGGAACGGAGGCGGCCCGCCGCGCCCCCGGAGTGCACGACGTGCTCAGCCGCGTGGCCGTCGGAGACCTGGTCACCACGACCGGCTCCAACACGGACCGCCTCTGCCACGTCCTGGCCACGGGCCGCACCCGCGAGGAGAGCCGCAGGGCAGCGGGGGCGGCGGCCGGGAACATCCGCATCGAGACCGCCCCGCACCGAAGCTGACCACCCCCTCACCGCCCCCAATGGTGTAGCCCGCTACACCGCGCCAACCACCCCCCGTCCCCTAGCGTGGCCGTATGCGAAAAACGTTGCGGCAGGCCGGGCGGGCCACGGGCCATCTCGTGCTGGCCGCGGCGATGGCCTTCGGTCTGTGGATCTTCGTCACCGTGCTGATCATCACGGCCGTCGGCACGCTCGCCGTGGTCGGCGCCTGGCTGCTGCCCGAGACGGTGCTGATCATCCGCCGCATCGCCGGCGCCAAGCGGGCGATGACGGCCTCCTGGACCGGCCAGAAGATCCCCGAGGCCTACCAGCCGCTCACCGGCACGGTCCGTGAGCGCATCCGCACGGCCGTCCGCGACCCCGGCACCTTCACCGACCTGCGCTGGATGGTCGCCGACTACTTCTACGGCGCCCTGCTCGTCCTCGCCCTGCCGCTGTGGCCGGTCGGCCTGGTCGTCGACGGCGTCTGGAGCGGCCTGCTGCGCCGTACCCCCGTCGTCCTCCCCCTCATCGTGCGGATCGCGGACCTGGAGGCCGACTGGTCCACCGCCCTGCTCAAGCCGTCCCCCAAGGCACAACTCGCCGCCCGCGTCGAGGAGTTGGCCGCCACCCGCGCCGACGCCATCTCGGCCCACGGCGCCGAGCTGCGCCGTATCGAACGCGATCTGCACGACGGCGCGCAGGCCAACCTCGTCGCCCTGTCGATGCGGATCGGCCTCGCCAAGCGGGCGTACGACCGCGACCCCGACACCGCCCGCAAGCTGCTCGACGAGGCCCAGGCGCAGGCCGAGCAGGCGCTGACCGAGCTGCGGAACGTCGTCCGCGGCATCCACCCACCGATCCTCACCGACCGCGGCCTGGTCGGCGCGGTGCGCGCGCTGGCCGCGAGCAGCGGGCTCAGGGTCTCCGTGGAGGTGGACCGGCTGGAGGAGGACGGGCTGCGCGCGCCGGCCGCGGTGGAGGCGGCCGCCTACTTCGTGGTCGCCGAGGCCCTCACCAACGCGGCCAAGTACAGCGGCTCACCGGTCGCCTCGGTCCAACTCGCCCGGCTCAAGCGGGGGTTGCGCGTCCGCGTGGCCGACGAGGGCAAGGGCGGCGCTGACGAGAAGGGCGGCTCGGGACTGCTCGGCATGCGGCGACGGGTCGCGGCGCTGGACGGCACCGTGGAGGTGACCAGTCCGGTGGGCGGTCCGACGGTGATCGACGTGATGCTTCCCTGCGTATGGTGAAGGTAAGAAGTCGACAGGATTGTTGACAATTCGCCCGTCTTCGCCGTACGTTCTCGACGGCGGCGTCCGTTCTTCCCGTCTGTCTGTTTCGGGCGCCGCCACTCACCGGCGCTGCCCGCGGTCAGCCCGCGTTGAGCTCCGTCAGCTCCCCCAGCGGCAGCGTGTGCTGCGTCTGCAGGACCTTCGCGCGCAGGTAGCGGACGTTGTGGGCGGTGGTGAACACGCCGGTCGGGACCCGGTCGCGGACCGCGATGCCGAGCCCGCGCAGCTGGCCGGCCTTGTCCGGGTTGTTGGACAGCAGGTCCAGCTCGTCGATGCCGAGGGACCGCAGCATCTGCGCCGCCGCCGTGTAGTCGCGGTCGTCCTCCGGCAGCCCGAGCGCCGCGTTCGCCTCGTACGTGTCGAGCCCCTGGTCCTGCAGGGCGTACGCGTCGAGCTTGTTGTAGAGACCGATGCCCCGGCCCTCCTGGCGCAGGTAGAGCAGGACGCCGCCGCGCTCGGCTATCCGCTCGACCGCCTCGCGCAGCTGGGGGCCGCAGTCGCAGCGGGCCGAGCCGAAGACGTCGCCGGTGAGGCACTCGGAGTGCAGCCGGACCAGCGGGGTGGTGCCGGGGGCGGGGTCGCCGAGGACGACGGCCACGTGCTCCTGGCCGTCGGTGAGGCCGTGGAAGGTGACCAGTTCGGCGTCGACGCTGTAGCCGTCCTGGAAGCGCAGCGGCACCCGGACGCGGGAGCGCTGGGTGGCGGCGGGGAAGTCGGGCATGCGGGTCTCCGGGGTCCGTGCGTATCTGCTTCAGTTTTGAAGCAGATCCATGATCCGTGACCCTACCTCATGCTTTAAATTTGAAGCAACAGGATTATGGTGCAGCTCACTCGCTCGCGGTGCCCGAGCACGGTGACGACGAGCGCCGCCGCCAGGGCACCTCGTCCGCGGACGGGCGGGTCTCGTCCGCCTCCAGCGCCTTCGTGACCTCGGTGAAGATCTCCTCCAGCTGCCCGACCTGCTCCTCGGTGAGGTGGTCGAAGAGGAAGGCCCGTACCGTCTCCACATGCCCCGGCGCCGTGCGCTCCAGCACCGCCATCCCCTCGTCGGTGAGGGCGGCGAAGCTGCTGCGCTTGTCCCAGTTGCAGTTCTCGCGCCGGATCAGCCCGTCCTTCTCCAGCCGGGTGACGGCGTACGTCAGCCGGCTGCGGGTGATCTTCGTCCGCTCGGCGAGATCGGTCATCCGCAGCCGGTGGTCGGGCTCGTCGGAGAGGTTGGCCAGGATGGAGTAGTACAGATGGGGCATGCCGGCGTCCTGCTGGAGCTGCCGGTCGAGCGCGTCCTCCAGGAGGTGCGCCGCGGCGATGTACGCGCGCCAGGCGCGCTGCTCCTCCGGAGTGAGCCAGCGAGTCGTCATGCCACCAGTGTAGGTTTGTTTCAAACTTGAACCAAGCCCCACCCGCCGAATGTGAGCGCGTCCGATGCCGTACCCGTACGTCCTGCTGTCCGCCGCCGTCTCCCTCGACGGCTACCTCGACGACACCGGCCCCGAGCGCCTGCTGCTCTCGTCCCCGGCCGACTTCGACCGCGTCGACGAGGTACGGGCCTCCGTCGACGCCATCCTCGTCGGCGCCGGCACCATCCGCGCCGACAACCCGCGGCTCCTGGTGAACTCACCCGAGCGCCGCGCCGCCCGCGTGGCCGCCGGACAGTCCGAGTACCCCCTCAAGGTCACGGTCAGCGGCTCCGGGGACCTCGACCCCACGGCGAAGTTCTGGCACACGGGCGGCGACAAGGTCGTCTATACGACGGACAAGGGCGCGGAGCGGTCCCGTGCCGCGGGCCTGGCGGCCGACGTGGTCCCCCTCGGCCCGGACCTCGACTGGCGCCGCCTCCTGGAGCACCTTCACGAGGTACGAGGAGTACGGCGCCTCATGGTCGAGGGCGGCGGCACGATCCACACCCAACTCCTCCAGCAGGGCCTGGCCGACGAACTCCAACTGGTCCTGGCCCCGCTGTTCGTCGGCGACCCGGACGCCCCCCGCCTGTTCGGCCCGGGCGGCTACCAGGAAGGCCGCCTGCGCCTCCTCGAAACCCGGCGGATCGAGGACGTGGTCCTGATGCGCTACGAGCCCACGGCCCCCGGCACGGGCGCCCTCCCCGCCGCCGCCGACCACCACTGGCTCTCCCTCGCCTGCGACCTCGCGGCCCTGTGCCCGCCCTCCCGGACCGCCTTCAGCGTCGGCGCGGTGATCGTCGCCGCCGACGGCACGGAACTGGCCCGCGGCCACTCCCGCGAGGACGACGACCCCGTGGTCCACGCCGAGGAGGCGGCCCTGGCCAAGCTCGACCCCACCGACCCACGCCTGCCCGGCGCGACGGTCTACAGCAGCCTGGAACCCTGCGCCCACCGAGCCTCCCGCCCCAAGCCGTGCGCCCGGCTGATCCTCGACGCGGGGGTACGCCGGGTGGTCACGTCCTGGCGCGAGCCGGACACGTTCGTGACGGCGGCGGACGGGAGCGGGCTGCTGGCGGCGGAGGGCGTCGGGGTGGTCGTACTCCCGGAGTACGAGGAGCGCGCGAAGGCACCGAACCGCCACCTGCTGGGCTGAGCGGCTCCCACTTCTCGGCGCCGGGTCCGTGCCCTTCAGCCCGTCCGGCGTTTGAGGACGAGGCCCCTTAAGGGCCGAAGCGGGGTCTGGGGGCGCAGCCCCCAGCACTCACGCCCGCGCCCCCACCCACCCGCACAGTCCAATCGGCCCAACCCAGCCTGCGCCCCCGCCCCGGAAGGGTCACGCTCATCGTGACCCGGCGTGGACATATGCGGAGGTAACACCCATGAGGCCAGCACCCATGAGGCCATTTCCCGGACGAGTGGCCGCACTTCTGCTCGTGCCCCTGCTCACCGCGGCCGTCGCATCCTGCGGCGCCACCGACGTCGGCTCCCGCACCATGGCCCGCGCGCTGCCCCCCGACGCCTCCTTCACCCACCCCGGCGTGCTCGTCGACAAGGCCCAGCTGGACGTCGTACGCAAGAACGTGAAGGCCGGGAAGCAGCCGTGGCTGAAGGCCTATCTGGGCATGCGGGACAGCAAGTACGGGTCGTACAAGTACACGCCGGAGCCGTACGAGCACGTCGACTGCCCCTGGGGCGCCCGGCCCGCGCACGGGTGTGTCGAGGAGCGGCAGGACGCCATCGCCGCCTACACCCAGGCCCTGCTCTACAGCGTCACCGGCAAGCAGCAGCACGCCCTCAAGGCCCGCGAGATCATGGACGCCTGGTCGGCGAAGATCAGGCGGCACACGGAGGAGGACGCGGGCTTGCAGACCGCGTGGGCCGGGTCCACCTGGGCGCGGGCCGCGGAGATCGTGCGGTACGCGCCGGGGGCCGGGTGGCCGGCGGACCGGGTCGCGCGGTTCGAGCGCATGCTGCGCACCGCCTACCAGCCCCAGGTCACCCAGAACCTCCCCGACTACAACGGCAACTGGGACCTCGCGATGACCGACGCGGCGATCGGCATCGCGGTCTTCAACAACGACCACAAGGCCTTCGACGCGGCCCTCAAGCGGTTCCGCAACCGCGTGCCCGCCTACTTCTACCTGGAGAAGGACGGCCAGGTGCCGCTCACCCCGGCCGGCTCCACGGTGAACACCCCGCAGAAGCTGACGACGTACTGGTTCAAGCAGACCCGCTTCAAGGACGGCCTCGCCCAGGAGACCTGCCGCAACTTCAAGCACGTCGGCTACTCCCTCGCCGCCACCGCCCACATCGCCGAGACCGCCTGGCACCAGGGCGTCGACCTGTACGGCGAGGTCAAGGACCGGCTGAAGGCCGCGCTCGACTTCCACGCCCGCTACCAGATGGGGGAGAACCCGCCGGCCTGGCTGTGCGGCGGCAAGGTCGACCGGAACATGGGCCCCGACCTGGAGGTGGCCCTCAACCACCTGGAGAACCGTCTCGACATGAAGGTCCCCTACGCCCACAAGCTCGCCGAGGAGACCCGCCCGGCCGGCACCGACGACCTCTTCGTCTCCTGGGAGACCCTGACCCACGCGAACAACCCCGGAGCGTGAAGACACTCAGGGAAGCCACTTGGGGAAAACACTCAGGGCCGGAATCCAGTGACTGGATTCCGGCCCTGAGCCTTGAGTAGCGGGGACAGGATTTGAACCTGCGACCTCTGGGTTATGAGCCCAGCGAGCTACCGAGCTGCTCCACCCCGCGTCGGTGTGTCACCAGCATACGCCATCCGCGGGACGCTCAGCACCACGGTTTACTTCCGCCCCTCCTCACCTGCGTCATTCGGTCGGCCCACACCACTCGCCGCCCGGCCCCGCTCCAGGAAGCCTGGACTTGTGGATCATGAGCGGCCGTACGCGAGCGCCGGCGGACGGCTGTCCCGGGACGCCGTCGCCTTCCTGCGTGTGCTGCCCGTGCTGCTGATCGCCGGGGGGATCCTGTACGACAGCCTCACCCCGAAGGACTTCACCGCCGCCCCCTTCTTCACGGCCGCCCCGCTCGTCGCAGCGCCCGTCCTCTCACTCGCCGCCACCGCGGTCACCGGTGCCATCGCCACCCTCGCCACCTACGGGGTCCACGTCCGCTTCGGCTGGGGGCCCGACGCCGACACGCTCACCGAGGCCGTCACCGTGGCCACGGTCGCCCTGCTCGCGGCCGGCATCAACCGGGTCGTGGCCCGCGGCGACGCGCGGCTCGCCTCCACCCGCGAGATCGCCGAGGCCGCCCAGCGCGCCGTACTGCCCGAACCCGCCGAGCGCATCGCCGGGTTCGACATCGCGGCACGCTACGAGGCGGCGCAGGCCGACGCGTTCATCGGCGGCGATCTGTACGCGGTGCAGGACACCCCGTACGGCGTCCGGCTCGTCGTCGGCGATGTGCGGGGCAAGGGGATGGGCGCGGTGGCCGCCGTCGCCGTCGTCATCGGGGCCTTCCGGGAGGCGGCCGAGCAGGAGGCGACCCTGGAGGCGGTCGCGGGGCGGCTGGAGCGGGCGCTGGCCCGCGAGGGCACCCGGCGCGCCGGGCTCGACGCCTTCGAGGGGTTCACCACCGCCGTACTCGCCGAACTCCCGCACGACGACGGGGTGTTGCGGATCGTCAACCGTGGCCACCCGCCCCCGCTGCTCCTGTGCCCCGACGGCACCGTACGCACCCTGCACCCGAGCGAGCCCGCGCTGCCGCTCGGCATGGGCGAGCTGGGCGCCTGGCCCGACCGCGCCGAGGAGACGAAGTTCCCCGGCGGAGCCACCCTGCTGCTTTACACGGACGGGCTGTCCGAGGCGCGCGACGGACAGGGCGAGTTCTACGACCCCGCGGCCCGGCTCGCCGGCCGGGTCTTCCGCGAACCCGGCGTACTGCTCGACACCCTCGCGCGCGGGGTGCGCCGGCACACCGGGGACGGCACCACGGACGACATGGCGCTGCTCGCCGTACGCAGGCCGTGACTCTCTGCATAACAACTGACATACCGTCAATGCCTGTGAAGATCCTGAGGGCGGGTCAACTCGCCCGTTTTTCGCCGTCCATGGGCCCTACGTCCAGCCAGGATTCGTTAATGATCAAGCCGAACAGCTTGGAAACGACCCCCCGGGTCTATTAACGTTCGATAACGCAGCGCGGTCGTCCCAGCCGTCACAAGAGGCGGCTCCGTGCGCACGCGCCGAATCCCGCAAGGGAACCGGGGAACCACCACCCTGGGGTGAATCGCGCGGAGACCGCCGTGGACCCACGGCAGGTTTACGCGCGTAGGAGACCTTCCTGCTCCGAACCCGTCAGCTAACCCGGTAGGCGAGAAGGAAGGAAAGGAGCACGC
The DNA here is from genome assembly GCF_040643775.1 of Streptomyces sp. NPDC047081. Lineage (NCBI taxonomy): Bacteria > Bacillati > Actinomycetota > Actinomycetes > Kitasatosporales > Streptomycetaceae > Streptomyces > Streptomyces sp. NPDC047081. The sequence goes on from NZ_JBEYUY010000012.1 coordinate 271,568, forward strand.
CCACGTGGCGTCCAACCCGCCTGCCCCGGCAGCCCCGTTCGTGCCGAGCACCGAGCCTTTCGGCTTCGCCGGCCCCCGCACCGAAGAGGGCCAGTGGGAGGAGTGGAACCCCACCGCGGACTCCATCGCTCCGGTACGCGGCCGGCACCGTGTCGCCAAGCAGCGCGGCGGGGGACTCGCCCGCAGCTCCACGGTTCTCGGCGTCGGCGTCATAGCCGCCGTCGGCGCGGGCGGCATGGCCAGCGCCAACACCGGGAAGCCGCCGGTCTCCATCTCCATGCCCGATCTGCCCTCCGTCGGCGCCGTGTTCGGCGGCTCCTCCGAGGCACCCAAGGGCTCCGCGACCGCGCTCAGCTCCGTCGGCGTGACCACCGAGGACACCACGCAGGGCGCCCGGGACGCGGGCGAGGCGCTGCGCGACCGGATCATGGCGCAGGCCGAGTCGCAGCAGGTCCAGGTCGACAGCAAGGCCCAGTCCGCCACCGAGGCGGCGCTCGCCAGGCAGATCGACGACGCGGCCGCCAAGGCCGAGCAGGACGCGGCGGCCAAGGCCAAGGCCGCCAAGGCGAAGGCGGAGGCGGCGGCCGAGAAGGCGGCCGAGGCCGCGAAGCTCGCCGAGCTGGCCAAGCAGTACAAGCTGCCGGTCGTGTCCTACACGATCACCGGCACCTTCGGACAGGCCGGCTCCATGTGGTCCTCCGGCTACCACACGGGCCTCGACTTCGCCGCCCCGACGGGCACGCTCATCAAGGCGATCCACTCCGGCACCGTCACGGAGGCCGGCTGGGCGGGGTCGTACGGCTACCGCACGATCATCACGCTCGACGACGGTACGGAGCTGTGGTTCTGCCACCAGTCGTCGATCAGCGTGAGCGTCGGGCAGAAGGTCGCCACGGGTGACGTCATCGGCCGCGTGGGCGCGACGGGCAACGTGACCGGGCCGCACCTGCACCTGGAGGTCCACCCGAACGGCCAGTCCGACGGCATCGACCCGATGACGTGGCTGCGCAGCAAGGGCCTGAACCCGTAACGCTCCGGTGTTGTTTACACGATGTTTGCGGGTGACCCGGAAGGCCGGGCTCCAGGGCGGGCGTTGACGCTGAACATGACTGCCACTCCTTCTCCTTCCCTGCGCAAGCTCGGCTCCTCCGACCTGGAGGTCTTCCCGCTCTGCCTCGGCGGCAACGTCTTCGGCTGGACCGCCGACGAGGCGACGTCCTTCGCCGTCCTGGACGCGTACGCGGCCGCGGGCGGCAACTTCGTGGACACCGCCGACGGCTACTCGGCCTGGGTGCCCGGCAACAAGGGCGGCGAGTCCGAGACGATCATCGGCAAGTGGGTCAAGGCCCGCGGCAACCGGTCCGACGTCGTCATCGCGACCAAGGTGAGCCAGCACCCGGAGTACCAGGGCCTGTCCGCGGCCAACATCAAGGCCGCCGCCGACGCGTCCCTGCGCCGCCTCGGCACCGACTACATCGACCTCTACTACACCCACTTCGACAAGCCCGAGGTGCCGGTCGAGGAGATCATCGGCGCGCTGGACGAGCTGGTGCGGGCGGGCAAGGTGCGCAACATCGCCGCGTCCAACATCTCGGCGGAGCGGCTGCGGGCGTCGCTGGAGTTCTCCGACCGCGAGGGCCTGGCCAAGTACGTGGCTCTCCAGCCGCACTACAACCTGGTCTCCCGCGACACGTACGAGGGCGACCTCCAGGACCTCGCCGCGCAGTACGGCCTCGCGGCGGTCCCGTACTACGCGCTGGCGGCGGGCTTCCTGACGGGCAAGTACCGCCCCGGTACGAAGGTGGACAGCGTGAGGGCGGCGGGCGCGTCGAAGCACGCGGACTCGGAACGGGGGCAGCGCGTCCTGACGGCCCTGGACGAAATCGCGGAAACCCGCGGGGTCCCGATCCCGACGGTGGCCCTGTCGTGGCTGGCAGCCCAGCCGACAGTAGCGTCCCCGATCGCATCGGCCCGCACGCTGGAGCAACTCCCGGCACTACTGGGGGTGGCGGACCTGACCCTGACGACTGCGGAACTCACACGACTGACGCAGGCGTCGGCCTGACGATCGACCGGACTCTTTTTCTGCCGGTCCTGATCCTCCGTCGGCTTCTTCTTTCCGCCGCAACGGCGTCCAGCCACGCCGGCGTTCCCCGGCGGTGCCGACCCCTCCGCAACCCCTACGACCGATACGGGTTGTACGAGGGATACGGCCCCGCCGGCCCCGTCGGATACCCGTAGCCGTACCCGTACGCCCCGTACACCGGCCAAGGCGGCGCAGCCACCGGCACAGGCGGCGCAGTCACCCGCGCCGCATAGTCCAGCGCCGGCCGAGCCACCTCCCGCCGCAGCCACAGCTCGTTCAGCAACTCCCGCTCCCGCAGGGCGAAATCCGCCCCGCCCCGCCCCCGCCGCCCCCGATGCCGCAGAAACGCCAGCGACGTCGCGTACGCCTCGTACTCCGTCACCGCCCGCCCCGCCGGCTTCCCGAAGTGGTGCACGGCATAGTCCCGGGCCAGCCGCCGCGCCCGCATCGACCCCAGCGCGAACGGCTCCGTCGGCGCCAGCCACCCGGCCACGGCATACGCGGGCAGCTCCTCCCGCACGGTCCGCAGCTCCCGCTGCCGCGTCCAGATCACCAGCCAGGTCAGCAGCCCGAACGCCGGCACCATGAACGCCGCGTACACCCCGAAGAACCCGAACTCCCCGAAGGACGAAGACCCGTTCCAGATCGCGTGCATGCCCATCGCCAGCAGCAGCCCGGCGAGCGGCACGAGCACGCGCCCCACGTGACGCCGGTCGGAGGCCATCGCAGCGGCGAGCCCGAAGCCGATCCCTGTGAGGACGGTGAAGAGGGGATGCGCGAAGGGCGACATGATCACGCGCACGAAGAAGGTCGCCGCGGTGACGGAGGCGATGCCGCGGTCGCCGGTGAGCTGGTCGGTCCCGAACGCGGTGCCGAGGTAGAGGATGTTCTCGGTGAACGCGAACCCCGTGGCGGTGACCCCGGCTATCACCACCCCGTCGACGATCCCGGTGAAGTCCCGTCTGCGGAACAGGAACACGAGCAGTACGGCCGCGGCCTTGGCGGACTCCTCGACGATCGGCGCTATGACCGTCGCGCCGAGCGTGTCCGCGCTGGACGGATCCGCCGTCGCCGTAGCTATCCATCTGGTCGCGAAACTGTTGGCGACGATCGCTATCAGCGCCGCCGCGCAGGCCCCCCAGGCGAAGGAGAACAGCAGGTTCCGCCAGGGACCGGGAGCGACCCGGTCGAGCCAGCGGAACGCGGCTATGAGCAGCGGTACGGGCAGTACGGCGAGGCCGAGCCCGACCAGGAACCCCTCGGTGCCGGTCTGTTGGCGCACCAGGGCGAGGATGACCAGCCCGGAGAGCGCCAGCAGGGTGCAGAGCGCGCCGTACCGCACCCACCTGCGCTGCCACCAGTGCACCCGCCCGAGCGCACCGCCGAGCGGACCGCCGGGCTGCGGCGGCCGGTTCGGGTACGGCGGGTACTGGGGACACGTGGCCACGGCATTGACCCTAACGAGCGAGGGCGCCGCCCGCGACGGTGCATCGGGCTGCCCGAGGGGCTTTCAGGCGCCTGTGGGGGGCTGGTTGTGATGCTGTACGCGACGGAAGAGCAGGTCGTTCACGACATGTCCTTTGTCCAGTCCCTGCCCCTCGAAACGGGTCAGCGGCCGGAACTGCGGACGCGGCGCAAAACCGCCGCCGGGCTGCGTGTTCTCGAAGTCCGGATGCGCGGTGAGCACTTCGAGCATCTGTTCGGCGTACGGCTCCCAGTCGGTCGCGCAGTGCACCAGGCCGCCGGGCCGGATGCGAGCCGCGGCCAGGTCCAGGAACTCGGGCTGGATGAGCCGGCGCTTGTGGTGCCGCTTCTTGGGCCAGGGGTCGGGGAAGTAGACGCGCAGGCCGTCGAGCGAGTCCGGCCGGAGCATCTCGCGCAGCAGGATGATGGCGTCCCCGTTGCCCACCCGGACGTTCGGTAGCCCGCTCTGGTCGGCGAGGTTGAGCAGATTGCCCTGTCCCGGCGTGTGTACGTCCACGGCGAGGATGTTGGTGTCAGGTTCGGCGGCGGCCATTTGCGCGGTCGCCTCGCCCATGCCGAACCCGATCTCCAGCACCACGGGGTTGGCGTTGCCGAAGAGCTCGCCGAGGTCGATGACCTGCTGCCCGTCGATGTCCAGCCCCCACTTGGGCCACAGCCGCTGCAACGCGTCCGCCTGCCCCGCGGTCACCCGACTCCGCCGCGGCTGAAAACTCCGGATCCGCCGCTCGAAGTGCGACCCCGCGGGATCGGCCTTGGGCCCGTCGGGGAACCGGGGCTCACCCTTGGCCCGGGTGTGCCGGACGGACACGCCGGGCGTGTGCGGATGCTGGGCACCGGGCTCGCCGGCTTGCCCGCCGGGGGCGTGATCGGCGGGCTGGGGAGCTTCGGGGGCGTTGAGGGAGTCAGACACAGTGAGTCGATTTTACGGGGGTGCAGTCAAGATCAGCCCAACACCGACGTCGGCCCACCCCTCACACCGCCCCCAGCATCGCCAACGCTCTCCCCGCCACCTCCCGCCCGATCGGCAGCGAGGCCGTCGCCGCGGGCGAAGGCGCGTTCAGCACATGCACAGCACGCGCCCCCTCCTTGATCAGGAAGTCGTCCACCAGCGTCCCGTCCCGCAGCACCGCCTGCGCCCGCACCCCCGCAGCCGTCGGCACCAGGTCCTCCACCGTCGCCGCCGGCAGCAGCCGCCGTACCGCCGTCGTGAACGCCGCCTTGGACACCGAGCGCCGCAGCTCACCGGCCCCGTACCGCCAGTGCCGCCGGGCTATCCGCCACGACCCCGGCCAGGCCAGCGTCGCACCGAGCTCCCGCGGCCGTACGACCGCCCAGCCGTACCCCTCACGGGCCAGCGCCGGCACCGCGTTCGGTCCGATGTGGACGCCGCCGTCGATCCCGCGTGTGAGGTGCACCCCGAGGAACGGGAACGCCGGATCCGGCACCGGATACACCAGGCCCCGCACCAGCTCGGGCCGCGCCAGCGAGTAGTACTCCCCGCGGAAGGGCACGATCCGCATCTCCGGGTCGTCCCCGGTCAGCCGGGCCACCTCGTCGCAGTGCAGCCCGGCGCAGTTCACCAGCACGCGCGCGCGTACGACGTCGCCGGTGGTCGTGCGGACGGCGACCCCGAGCTCCGGGCGCCGGTCGATCCGCTCGACCCGGGCCCCGTACCGGATCTCCGCGCCCGAGGCGTCCGCCAGCTGCCGGGCGACCCCGACGAAGTCGCAGATCCCGGTGGTCCCGACGTGTATCGCCGCGAGCCCGCGCACCTCCGGCTCGTACTCCGCGATCTGGGAGCCGCTCAGCTCCCGTACCGGAATGCCGTTCTCCCGGCCACGCTGCACCAGGCCGTGCAGCCGGGGCAGCTCGGAGCGCTCGGTGGCGACGATCAGCTTGCCGGTGACGGCGTGCGCGATGCCGTACTCCGCGCAGAACTTGACCATCTCGGCGGCCCCGCGCACGGCGAAGCGGGCCTTGAGCGAGCCGGGCCGGTAGTAGATCCCGCTGTGGATGACCCCGCTGTTGCGCCCCGTCTGGTGCCGGGCGGGACCGGCCTCCTTCTCCAGGACGGTCACCCGCGTTCCCGGCGCGGCACGCGTGATCGCATACGCCGTCGACAGCCCGACGATCCCACCCCCGACCACCAGCACGTCGCAGTCGTAAGCGATCTCCGGTCGCACCTGCACCACCTCCCACTACCGATAGTGCACTGCGCCACTGACAGTCACTTCAAACCCGGTGAATCGGAGGTGGTCACCACTCACGCGGGAGCCATCAGCAGGGGGCGGGCCCGCTCGCGCAGTTCCACCACCCGTGGCTCGTCGCCGTACGGCTCCAAACGGTGCAGCAGGTCCTTCACGTACTCGGTGGTGCGGGCCGAGGAAATGCGCCCCGCGACCTCCACCGCCCGCACGCCCTGCTCGCACGCCGCGTCGAGATTGCCCGACTCGAGCTCCGCGACCGCCGATACGACGAGCCGCAGCCCGTGCGACCGTACGAACTCCTCCGTCGGCTTCGACAGCGCCTGCTCGGTGAAGCGGCGGACCTGGCGCGGTGCCTTGAGGTCCCGGTAGCACTCGGCGGCGTCCGCGGCGAAGCGGTCGTAGGAGTAGAAGCCGAGCCAGGACGGGTCGTTGTCGCCCTCCCTGGACCGCTCCAGCCAGCCCTCGGCCGCCTTGAGCGCCGCTCCCGCGGCCTGTGCGTCACCCGCGCGTGCGTGCGCGCGTGCCTCGACCAGCCGGAAGAAGCTCATGGTGCGGGCGGTCGCAAGGCCCCGGTTGCGCTCCAGCGCGGCCTGCGCGAGATCGACGCCCTCGTCGCCGAAGCCTCTGTAGGTCGCCTGGAGGGACATGGACGCCAGCACATAGCCGCCCAGCGGCACGTCGGCCGCCGCGCGGGCGAGCCGCAGCGCCTGGATGTAGTACCGCTGCGCGGCCTCCTGCTGCCCGGTGTCGAAGGCCATCCAGCCCGCGAGCCGGGTGAGTTCGGCGCTCGCGCCGAACAGGGCACGGCCCACCTCGTCCGAGTACGAGCCGAGCAGCAGCGGTGCCGCCTCCACCCGTAAACACTCGGGCACCATGGACGAACGCCAGTCGCCGCCTCCGTACTTGGAGTCCCAGCGCCTGGCGTCCTCGGCGGCCTCCCGCAGCTTCTGCACATCGCTGTGGCCGACTTTGAGCGGTGCGCCGGACTCCTCCGCGGAGTGCGCCTCGCGCGCGACCGAGCTGTCGGCCGGGGTTATCAGCCACCGTGAGGCGGGCGTTGCGTACGCGCTTACTGCGAATGATCCGGCCAGCGACTGCCAGATGCCACCGGAGCCGGCCCGGCGCCCGGCGAGGTCGAGACGGTAGAGCTCCGTCGCCGACTTCACCGCCTGTCCTACGTCCCTGGGGAAGGCGAGGCCCACTTCGGGCGCGGGATCCGCGTCCGCCAGGCCGATCTCGTGGAGCGGCACCGGGCGGCCGAGCTTCTGGCCGATCGCGGCGGCGATGAGGTGCGGCGCGGCGCCCTGCGGCACCATGCCCTTCGACACCCAGCGCGCCACCGAGGTCTTGTCGTAGCGAAGAGTCAACCCGCGTTGAGCGCCAAGATCGTTGACGCGACGCGCGAGTCCTGCGTTGCTGATTCCCGCGAGGGCGAGAACGGCGCCGAGCTTTTCGTTCGGCCCGCGTTGCTCCCTGGACATTGCGCCACCCCTCGACACAGACGGCTGCCGCGCTGGCATAACCACGCGGCATTCGTAAACCCAGCGTAGTTCGCCGCATCCCAAGCGTTAAGAGGCTTTATTCCGGATGGCGGGATTGTGGTCCGTACTGAAGTACGGGTCCGATACGCGCAGTTGCGTCGTGCTCCCGCTGTGTGGCCGTGCGCCCGTGCGTGCGCTCTTCTCCGGCCAGTGGGGGAGCGGTTCCATGGACCGTGCGTGGGTCGGCCCGCTGTACTGGATCCAGTGGGCTGGGGGACACCGCCGCCTCCATCCCCGCGGGCGGCGGAACGGTCCGGGAGGTGAACTCCACCTCCCGGGCTGCGCACCGGAGAACGCGGTGCGCAGAGCCTGCACGGAGCGTGTGCACACCTGTCCCCGCACCGCCGATTTGGCTGAAAATCGACCCCGCCTCCCCTGGGTAAATAAGCCTCCCACCATGGGACTTGAGGGCGTGAAGGGCGTTTTCGGGGCGCATAGCGGGGGCGCATTCGCGTCGCAGCGGCCTTGTCCCGTACGGCCGTTCGCACCTCGTCCGTCCCCTCGGAAGGGGGAGCGCCCCGGCGCGTTCCGGGGATCGCGAGCGGCTCCACGGCCCCTCCACGCGCGCGTTCTTCGTGGCAGCATGGTGAACCGGTTCGTGCGGTGCACTGGTTGTCCACAGCCTGTGGAGGCGGCGATGCGGTGGTTGGTGGGTTGGAGCAGCACCGCCCCTGTGGCCGCCGGCATCGGCTCCGCGGGGGCCACCGGAAGCGACGGCGAGACCGTGCACCCGGTGGGTTCCCAACTCCTGTGGGGCGACCCGGATCCGCTGTGGGCGGTCGGCGACTGGCGCCCCGACGAGGTGCGGGTGGTGAAGGCCGACGCCCAGAACCGGATCGCGGTCCTGGGCACGTGCGGCGCCTCCGACGAGGAGCTGAGGGTCGGTCTGTTCGCCGCGCGCGGGGGCGCCCTGCGCCATCTGACGGCCTGGGCGGGCAGTTACACGGCCGTGGTCCAGGTCGGCCGCCGCATCACCGTGTGCGGCGATCTGGCGGGCGCGCGCCCGGTGTTCTACACCCCCTGGGCCGGCGGCACCGCCTACTCGACCGCCGCGCTCCCCCTCGCCGACCTCATCGAGGCCAACCTCGACTTCGGCCACCTGGCGGCTCTGCTGGCCGCCCCCGACGTCCCGGCCGCCCTGCACGACTCCACCCCGTACGACGGCGTACGGCGCATTCCGCCGGGGCACGCGCTGATCCTGCGCGCCGGGGCGCGCGAGATCGCCGGGTACGAGCCGGTCGCCTCCCTCGCGGTGGCGGCGCCCTCGGCCGACCCGGACAGCGCGGTGGACGCCGTACGCGACGCACTGGTCGACGCGGTACGCGCGCGCTTGTCGGCGCCGCGGCACGTCCCGGGGGTCGACATGGACCCCGGCCCGGTCCCCGGCATGGGACCCGCCGAACGCCGTGCCGCGCGCGGGATGCCGGTCGCCGGAATCGGCGCGGACCTGTCCGGCGGCCCGGCGTCGGGGACGCTCGCGCTCCTGGCGGCGGGCCTCCCGGGCATGCCGGGCACGGTCCTCGGACACGGCACGGGCGCGGGCGAGCGCCTCCTGGCGGTGACCTTCAACGACCTGGCGGTAGGCGGCCGCGAGGCGGAACTGGAACGCGCGGGCACCCTCGCCGCCAACCCCCGCCTGCACCACGTGGTCGTCACCGGCGGCGAGGAGACCCTCCCGTACGCCGACCTGGACGGCCCGCTGACGGACGAACCGGGCCAGTCCCTCGTCACGGCCGCCCGTCACCGCGCCCGCCTGGCCGCCGGCAGCGCGGACCACTTCACGGGCTACGGCGCCCGCCAGGTCCTGGACGCGCACCCGGCCCGGCTCGCCGATCTCCTGATGGACCGCAAACGCCGCCACCTGGTCCGCCCGGTGGCCGCGCTCACGAAGGCGGACGGCTCGGTGCTCGTCCCCGCGCGCGTGTACGGCGCGGCCCGCCGACTGGCCCGCACCCCCTACCGCACAGGCCTGGAAGCCCTCGCCGACCGCCTCCTCGACCGCCGCTTCGACGAGCCCGGAGGCGCGGTCGGGGCGTCCCTGTCCGCCCTCACATGGGCCAGACCGGGCCCCGCGGCCCGCTGGCTGACCGGCGAGGCGCTAGCTGAAGTATCGGTTCGCCTACAGGCGTCCACGCACCGCTCGGGCGTCGGCCCCGGCCAGCGCCCCGGCGACTATCGCGCGCGTGCCGCTCTCGCCCGCCATGCGGCAGACCTCCGAGTCCTCGAACAGGCGGCCGAGATCCGCTCCCAGCGCCTGCACGCCCCCTTCCTCGACAACCAGGTCGTCCGCGCCTGCCGCGAACTCCCGGAGGCCCTGCGCGTCCAGCCAGGCGCCCGCGCGGCGATCCTCCGTACGGTCCTGGAGGGCGCCGGCGTGAGCGACCTCCCGCCCGGCTGGGGCGCCCCCTCCCACGCCCCGGCGGCGGTGGCGGCCCGCACGGGCATCCGCGTCGCCGCGGACTCCCTGATGGCCCTCTTCGGCACACCCCTCCTCGCGGAGGCGGGCCTGGTCGAGGCAAGGGTCGTCCGCAAGGCCCTCCGAGCAGCGGCCCAGGGCGAACCCCTCCCCCTGGACGGCCTGGCGGACCTGGTCTCCCTGGAACTCTGGCTGCGCCGCCTGCTGGCCCGCCGAGGCACCTGCTGGACGGGCACGCCCGCGCGCCAGCGCGCGGTACCGGCGGGGATCACGCCCATGAGAGGGGCGCTCGCTTCGGGGGGAGGGCGAGGCTGAGGTATTTCAGCCCGTCTGGGGTGCCCCCTCTGGGGGAGTTTTGAGGACGAGGCCGTTCAGGCCGACGGGGGCCCAGGCCGACGGGGGTCCAGGGGGGCGGAGCCCCCTGGTGGGGTCGAAGGGGCGAAGCCCCTGGGGATGGGACGGGTAAGGGCGGCGGGGGCGAAAACATCCCGCCGCACATCCTGACGGCCTCGCCTCACATCCCCACCGATCACAAAACGCCATGCCTCCACCCCGCACCCCCGGCGACAATGACCCGGTGCGGTACAGAATCCTGGGCGTCACCCAGGCCGAGGACGACAACGGCAGCCCCATACCCGTCCCCGGCCCGCGTCTGCGCGCCCTGCTGACCGCCCTCGCCCTGCGCCCCGGCCGCCTCACCACGCCCGACACCCTGATCGGCGACGTCTGGGCGGACACCCCGCCGCACGACGCCCCCGCCGCCCTCCAGGCCCTCGTCGGCCGCCTCCGCCGTGCCCTCGGCAAAGACGCCATCACCTCCGACCCGGGCGGCTACCTCCTCGCGGCCACCGAGAACGACGTGGACCTGTACGTCTTCGAACGCCTCGCCCGCCAGGGCACCGCGGCGCTGAACCAGGGAGACCCCGACCGGGCCGCCCGCACCCTGGACGAGGCCCTCGCCCTCTGGCGCGGCCCCGCCCTCGCCGACCTCCCCGACCGCACCGCCGCGACCCGCCCCGAGGCCCTCCACCTGGAGGCGACCCGCGCCCGGATCGACGCCGACCTGCGCCTGGGCCGCGCCCACACCGTCGTGCCGCACCTGAAGGAACTCACCGCGGCGCACCCGTACGACGAAACCCTGCACGCCCTCCTGATCCGCGCCCTGCGCGACACGGGCCGCGGCGCGGACGCGCTGGCCGCGTACGAAAGCGCCCGCCGGGCCCTGGCCGACGACCTGGGCACCGACCCGGGCCCCCAACTCCGCGCCCTGCACACGGAACTGCTCGCGGGGACGCCGGCGCCCGCGCGGCCGACAACGCCCCGACCGGCCCCGAGGGAAGCCCCGCGACCCGACTCGCCCCCCACGGCCCCGGCGGTCCCCGAGCGCACCGAGCCCACCGAGGTCGCCTCCAGGTCCGCCGCCCCCGCCCCGCAGCCACCGCCCCGCACCGGCAACCTCCGTCCGCGCCTTACCTCTTTCGTGGGCCGGGAACCCGAGATCGCCGCCATCCGTTCCGAATTGCACAGGGCTCGTCTCGTCACCCTCACCGGACCGGGCGGCTCTGGAAAGACCCGCCTCGCCGAGGAAGCCGCCGCCGGGCTCCCGCAGGCGTGGCTGGTCGAGCTGGCGCCGCTCGACCGGCCGGAGGCGGTGCCCGGCGCGGTGGTCAGCGCGCTCGGTCTGCGCGAGACCGTGCTCATGACCACTGAGCTGACCGCCCCGCAGGACGACCCGCTCGCCCTGCTCGTCGAGTACTGCGCCCCGCGCAGCCAACTCCTGATCCTTGACAACTGCGAACACGTCATCGAAGCGGCCGCCGCGCTCGCCGAGACGCTCCTCACCCGCTGCCCGGGCCTCACGATCCTCGCCACCAGCCGTGAACCCCTGGGCATCCAGGGCGAGTCGGTGCGCCCGGTCGAGCCCCTCGTCCCCGAGCAGGCGCTCCGCCTCTTCGAGGAGCGCGCATCCGCCGTCCGCCCCGACACGGACGCCCTGCTCGGCGACCGCGAGGCCGTGGCGGAGATCTGCCGCCGTCTGGACGGCCTGCCGCTCGCCATCGAACTGGCCGCGGCCCGGCTCCGGCTGCTCACACCCCGCCAGATCGCCGACCGCCTAGACGACCGCTTCCGCCTCCTCACCTCCGGGAGCCGCACGGTCCTGCCCCGCCAGCAGACCCTGCGCGCGGTCGTCGACTGGTCCTGGGACCTGCTCGACGAGCAGGAGCGGACGCTGCTGCGCGAGGCGTCCGTCTTCGCGGGCGGCTGGGACCTCGCGGCGGCGGAGGCCGTGTGCGGCGGCCCCGCGGCCGACCTCGTCGGGGCGCTCGTCGACAAGTCCCTGATCGTTGCCGCACCGCACGGGCAGGACGGCTCCGGCGAGGGCGGCGGCATGCGCTACCGCATGCTGGAGACGATCCACGAGTACGCCGTGGAGCGCGCCGCCGAGGTCCCCGAGCTGCGCGCCGAGGCCGAGCGGCGGCACCGCGCGTGGGTGCGCGCGCTGGTTGAGGAGGCCGAGCCGCTGCTGCGCTCCGAACGCCAACTCCCGTGGATCGCCCGTCTGGAGACCGAGCTGGACAACATCCGCGCGGCCCTCCACCGAGCCCTCACCGCCGGCGAGGAGCCGGAGGCCGGCGCGATCGCCCTGGCCATGGGCTGGTTCTGGTGGCTGCGCAACTACCGCCACGAGGGGGCGGCCTGGGTGGACCAGGTCCTGCGCCTGGGCACGGTCCTGGACAACAGCTCCGGCGACGACCACGCCGACTTGCCCGCCCCCGATCCTCTTGCTGCCACGGAGCAGGTGGACCAAACGGACCCCCTCGCCGCCCTGGAGCACGTGGACCCCGTCGCCGCCTACCTCTCCACCCCGGACGGCGAGTTGCACCACCCCCTGCACGGCCTCCGCATGGACCTCCGGATGCTGCACGTCTTCCTCCAGGCCGAGGTCGAGCCGATGGACGCTCTCTTCGACGAGCGGGCGCGCGAGTACGTCGCGCGGGTGCGCGAGCACTACCAGCGCGGCGGCCCGGCCGCGGCCCGCTTCCCGGGTCTCCTGTGGCCGATGACCGCGTACATCCTCAGCAACTCGGAGGATGTCGCGGCCATGATGGAGATCGCCGTCGGCCACTGCCGTGCGCACGGCGACGACTGGGCGGTCGGCGTCACCCTGATGTTCCGGACCCACATGGTCGTCGACTCGCCGGGCGGCATGCCGGGCATCGACGAGGACCTCGCCGAGCTCGGGGTGCTCAGCCGCAGGGTCGGCGACCGCTGGATGGGCGCCCAGGTGCGCAGCGCGGCCGGCGAGGCGAACCTGGCCCGCGGGCGGTACGCGCAGGCCAAGGTCGAGTACGAGGAGGCGCTGCGCCTGGCCTACGAGGTGGGGGCGTACGCCGAGACGCCGTTCCTGATCGCCAGGCTCGCGGAGTACTCGTACCGCATGGGCGACCGCGCCACCGCGCTGGCCGCGCTGGACGAGGCGTCGGCCGCGGCGGACCGCTACGGCGTGGCGGACTCCCGGGCGTTCGTGCTGCTGATGCGGGCCCAGCTGGCGCTGGACGAGAAGGACACCGTCCGCGCGCGCGAACTGTGCGAGGGGGCCCGCGGGGAGATCGGGCGCGGCACACCGCCACCCCAGTTCCTGGTGATGCTGAGCGCGATCGAGGCGTTGGTGACGGTCACCGAGTCGGGCCCGGAGCACGGCCTGCCGAGGCTGACCGACACCGTGCGCGAGGCGGTGGAGCGGCGCTGCGCGGACGCGGTCACGTCGGCGCTGGTGGACATGACGGCGACGGTGCTGTCCGAACTCGGCGACCACGCGCGCGTGGCCCGTCTGCTCGCGGCCGCCGACCGCCGCCGCGGCGACAATCCGCGCCCGATGCCGGACGGCGTCAAGGCCGAGCGCGCCGAGGCGGCCGCCCGCGCGGCGCTGGGCGCGGACGGCTGGGCGGCCGAGTACGGCAGGGGCACCGCCCTCACCACGGACGAGCTGCTCGACGAACTCGCCAGGGCCGGGCTCGCCCACCTGAAGTCCCCTACGAGCAGGTGAACTTCGACTCCGCCCAGTCCGCGAGGGTCAGCGAGTCGAAGCTGCTGTGGGGTTCGACGACCAGCCGTACGGTCTTGTGCCCGGCGAGGTTCACATGGACGGGGACCGCCGGGTCGCCGCCCTCGACCAGGCCGGACTTCCACAGCCGGGTGCCGTCGGCGTAGACGGAGAAGTAGACCTTGCCGAGGCCGAGGGTGGAGTCGTCGATGCCGACGGAGGCGTCGTAGGCGGTGCAGCTGCGGTTGAGGTCGATGGTCACGGAGGACTGGCCGTGCACGGTCACGCCGTGCGTGTACTGCTTGCCGCCGATGAAGAGGCCGTAGCGCTGCCACACCCAGCTGCTCTCGCGGAGCCGCATCTCGGGCTTGGTGCCGTCGCCGCTGACGTCGTAGGACAGCTCGCTCCACTGGTAGGCGGTGGGGGCGGGCGGGGGAGTGGGCGTCGGGGTGGGCGTGGGTGTCGGCCTGGGCGTCGGCTTCGGTTTCGGGGTGGGCGTCGGCGTCGGGGTCGGCGTGGGCTTCGGCCGGGGCGTGGGGGTCGGCGTCGGCGTGGGGGTGGGCGCGGCCGCGATCACCGGGGGAGCGGGCTCGGGCTGCTTCTTCGGCGGCGCGGGCGTCGGCGACTCGGGCCGCACGACCGGCGAGGAGACCGGCGGCTTGGCGTCCGGCTTCCGGTGCGGCTGGGGGTCGCCGGCCAGCGCGAGGGCGACCGCGACGCCCGCCACGGCGACGACACCGGCCGCGATGCCGGCCTTCACCGGCGCGCCCAGCCCCTCGGAGGCGGCCGCACCGCCCCCGGCGCTCGCCCCGCCCGACGAGCCGCCGGCCGCTGCGGCGGCACCCGCGGCGCCCGCCGCACCGGCCCCGGCGCCGCCGGCGATGAGCGCGGCGACCTTGGCGTACCCGGCGGCGCCGAACCAGCCGATGACCGCGATCGGCACGGCGGCCGGGATGCCGCTGGCGACTTCCTTGATCTGGCCCGCGGCCAGCCGGCACTTGGCGCACTCCTCCAGGTGCTTGCGCAGTCCCCGTTCGGCACGGGTGCGCAGGCCGCCGCGGGCGTAGGCGCCGAGCCGGTCGGCGTAGCGGGCGCACTCCTCGTCGGTGGCGAGGCTCGCGCTGACGTGGGCCTGGAGGTAGGCCTGCTTGAGGCCCTCGCGGGCGCGGCTGGCGAGCACGCGCGTGCCGTTGGCGTCGAGCCCGAACAGCGTGGCGACCTCGCTGGGCGACTCGTCCTCGACCTCGGTGTGCCACAGCACGGCCTGCCAGCGCTCGGGCAGCGAGCGGAAGGCCTGCATGGCCATGGACTGCTCGGCCTCGTGCATCGCGCGCACGTCGGCGCCGAGGTCCAGACCCGCTCCGAAGGAGCTGATGGATGCAGTGTCGTCCGACACCTCGGACGACCGGGAGGCCTGCGCGGCGAACACCGCGAAGTCGTCGACCAGTTGCTCCCGCTTCGCGGACTTCGTCCAGTTCGCGGCGACCCGGCGGACGGTGGTGAGCAGATAGGCGCGTACGGCGTGCTCGGGACCGTGGCCGCCGCGCACCGCCTGCAGCATGCGGGCGAAGACCTCGGCGGTGAGGTCGTCCGCGGTGTGGCCGTCGCGGCAGCAGGTGCGGGCGTAGCGGCGCACGGCGTCGGCGTGGCGCCGGTACAGCTCCTCGTAGGCCGTGTCGTCGCCCGCGCGCATCCGCTCGATCAGATCGGCGTCGGACGGCGGCAGCTCGCGGGGTGGCGGCAGGAGGCCGCCGTCCTCCCGCCGGTCGCGCTGGGCGGGGACGCTGCCCTCGACGGGCTCGCCGGCCTGGGCCGGGATGGAGGCCCGTCCCCCCTGGAGCGGCACCTGCGGCGTGCCGACGTCCTCCGGGTCGCCGTCCCCCGGTGACCCGTCCCCGTCCCGCCCGTCAACACTCATCGCGGAAAGCCCCCGCCGCCTGCTCTGCCCGTCCCGAACACCGGGTCAGAGTGCCATATTGGCTTTTGTTCAGGACCCCTGGAGTGCGATCGATCCACTCGTCCGTGGGGACTTGCCGCAACGCAGTACTAGCCCTCACCCATTCGGGGAAGGCTCAATTGACGTCTGCCGAACGGAAGTTGGCCACGTTTCCCGAAATGTCCGGCGCGGTTCGGGCGCGCGGAGGGAGCGCAGGCCGCGCAGGGCCCGCGCCCCAGGGTCACCTTTTCGGGTAATGCGCCACCGCTGACCGCGAGCCGCCCGACCGCGAGCCGCCCGATCGCGGGTCGCCCGACCGCTGGCCAGGTGACCCGCGGTCGCCGACGGCGAGTGCGCCCCACAAGGGCCACCCGCACCCGACCACGAAAGTGTCACGGGTGGTGCGGGTGGGAAAACAATTCGACGCTCACGCCGGCCGGGACCGCAGTCCCTCCAGCAGGATGTCCAGCAGCCGGGCCGAAGCCGCCGCCTGCTGCGCAGCATCCGGCAGGGACGGCGCCGCCGTGGCGATCACCAGCAGCACGTCGGCCACGGACACGTCCGCCCGCAGCTCACCCGCCGCCCGCGCCCGCTCCACCAGCTGCCCCACGACCTCGAGCAGCGCAGCCGCCCCCGCGTCGTCCTCGGCCGGAACGGCCACCGCACCCTCGGAAACCAGCCGCAGCTCACCCGCGCCGGGCTGCGACCGCTGCTGCGGCACCCGCGCCTCGTCGAACACCGTGCCGTCGGCCCGCTCGTCGGCCACGCCGACCCGCAGCACCTGAGGCGGCAGCAGCCGCCCCGCGCCCGAGGCCACCGAGGTCCGCAGGAAGCGCGAGAGCGCCGACCACGGCTCGTCCTCCTGGCCGAGCGCCGCCCGGGCCTGGTCGGTCAGCCGGGAGGTCTCCTCCTCGGCTATCCGCCGCACCAGGACGTCCTTGCTCGGGAACCGCCGGTACACGGTCCCCACACCCACCCGGGCCCGCCGCGCCACGTCCTCCATCGGCGCGCCGTACCCCAGCTCGCCGAAGACCTCGCGCGCCGCGCGCAGTACGTGCTCCAGATTGCGCTGTGCGTCTACGCGCAGCGGCGTCGTACGCGAGGCGTCCCCGCGTCCGTTCCCCGCCGCCGCGCTCACCATGCCGCCCGCTGTCAGTGATGACGCGGACGACCAATGAGAGTCCTGAACATGCATAAGCGTTCCCCCGGTAATGACGTCTCCCCCCGGAGACTCTCCCCGCCATTGGTAGCCGGGGCGTGCGGAGAACCCTGGATCCCGAGGCCCGCCCGTCGCGGACTTCGAACCCGATGAGCGCATCCCCCTACACCCCGTCGACACACGAACATAGTTGAGAGGGAGTCAATTCAGAAGGGGCAGGTTCCGCACGGAGCGCCCCCCGATCGGAGTACGGGTCGTTTACGTCCCGATTGCGCCACCTCCGTACACCCGGCGCACACCCACTGACCTGCAATCCTTCTCAGCACTCCGGCAATTCGGCCAACTCCGGAGATCCCCGGCCCGCGGTCACACAAATTGTCGGGGCTGTGGACAAACTCAAGCGCTGGGTGCGTCATGGGATGGTGAAGGAACGTGCGCGCATTCTCGTTGTCGGCGGCGGCTACGTCGGGATGTACACGGCCCTGCGCCTGCAGCGGAAGTTGAAACAGGAACTCGGGCGGGGCGAGGTCGAGGTCACCGTCGTCACTCCGGACCCGTACATGACTTATCAGCCGTTCCTTCCCGAAGCGGCGGCCGGCGCCATTTCCCCCCGCCATGTCGTCGTACCGCTGCGCCGCGTCCTCGACCGGTGCCGGGTCGTCATCGGCGAGGTCACCTCGATCGACCACGCCAAGCGCACCGCGACCCTCACCACCCTCGCCACCGAGGAGGAGGGCGCCGGCCCGGAGCAGATGTCGTACGACGAACTCGTCCTCGCGCCGGGCTCGATCTCGCGCACGCTGCCGATCCCCGGACTCGCCGACCACGGCATCGGTTTCAAGTCGGTCGAGGAAGCCATCGGGCTGCGCAACCACGTCATCGAGCAGATGGACATCGCCTCCTCCACCCGCGACCCCGCGATCCGCGACGCGGCCCTCACCTTCGTCTTCGTCGGCGGCGGGTTCGCCGGCGTGGAGGCGCTCGGCGAGCTGGAGGACATGGCCCGGTACGCCGCGCGGTACTACCACAACGTCCAGCCCGAGGACATGAAGTGGATCCTCGTCGAGGCCTCGGACCGGATCCTGCCCGAGGTCGGCGCCGAGATGGGCCGCTACACGGTCACCGAACTGCGCCGCCGCAACATCGACGTACGCCTCGAAACCCGCCTGGAATCGTGCACGGACCGGGTCGCCGCGCTCAGCGACGGAGCCCGCTTCCCGACCCGTACGGTCGTGTGGACGGCCGGCGTCAAACCGCATCCGGTCCTCGCCGCCTCGGACCTCCCGCTCACCGCGCGAGGACGGCTGAAATGCACCCCCCAGCTGACGGTCGACGGCGCCACGCACGCGTGGGCGGCGGGAGACGCGGCCGCCGTCCCGGACGTCACCGCCACCGAGCCCGGCGCGGAGACCGCCCCCAACGCCCAGCACGCGGTGCGCCAGGCCCGGGTCCTCGGCGACAACATCGCGCACGCGCTCAGGGGCGAGCCGCTGGAGACGTACTCCCACAAGTACGTCGGCTCGGTCGCCTCCCTCGGCCTCCACAAGGGCGTCGCGCACGTCTACGGGCGCAAGCTGAAGGGCTACCCTGCGTGGTTCATGCACCGCGTCTACCACCTCAGCAGGGTGCCCACCTTCAACCGCAAGGCCCGGGTCCTGGCCGAATGGACCCTCTCCGGGCTCTTCAAGCGGGAGATCGTGTCGCTCGGCTCGCTGGAACATCCTCGTGCGGAGTTCGAACTCGCGGCCGGTGGAAAGCCTCCTACCGACCCGAAGTCCGACCCGAACACAGACCCGAAGGGGTCTTCCTGACCGGACCCAGGAACTCCGCGGACCGGCCGGGCGTCTGACGGATGTCGCCCCGGTAGGCCACACTGCCAGACTGACCCCGCCCCAGGGCGAGCACCCGCCCGCCCGCCGACCCAGAGGCTTTCCCCACCGTGCTGCATCCCGGGGGTGTCACCACCCCCAGCCGGCCGAAGACGCCGAAGACGACGACACGAGGCAAGGATTCGTGAACTTCACGCGCTGGAGCGCCCGGCTCCCCGGAACTCAGCGCCGCGCCGCAGCGCGGACCGACCACACGGTCACCCCCGACCGGCCGCCCGAAACCGCGAGCTCGGTCCCCGCCGCCCGCGCCGAACAGCTCACCGACGAGGCCCCGCCCGTCCCCGCCGTCGACGACCTGCCCGTCCGCGAGGTCCTGGACCGCGTCCCGGCCCTGGTCGCCCTCGTCCACGGCCCCGACCACCGGGTCGCCTACGTCAACGACGCCTATACGACGGCCTTCGGCGCCCGCCCGCTCGGCGAGCCCACCCGCGACTCCCTCCCGGAGCTCCACGAACTGGGCCTGCTCCCCCTCCTCGACCAGGTCCTGCGCAGCCGCAAGCCCCGCACCCTCAAGTCCCGCAAGGCCCCCGACGGCCGCTCCTACACCTTCACCTGCACCCCGGTCACCGAAGGCGACCACGCGGGCGTGCTCGTCTTCGCCACCGACGTCACCGACCACGCCGAGGCAGCCGAGCGCCTGCGCGCCAGCGAGCGCCGCCAGCGCGAGACCGCCGTAACCCTCCAGCGCTCCCTGCTCCCGCAGGAGCTGGAAGAACCCGACGACCTGCGCCTGGCCGCCACCTACCAGCCCGGGGGCAACGAAGCGGCGGTCGGCGGCGACTGGTACGACGTCATCACCCTCGGCGGCGGCCGCACCGCCCTCGTCATCGGCGACGTCATGGGCCGAGGGGTGCGCGCGGCGGCCGTCATGGGCCAGCTCCGCACCGCGGTCCGCGCGTACGCCCGTCTCGACCTACCCCCGCACGAGGTGCTCCAGCTCCTCGACGGCCTCGCCGCCGAGATCGACGCCAACCAGATCGCCACGTGCGTGTACGCCATCCACGACCCGAACGAGGGCCGGCTGGTATACGCCTCCGCCGGCCACCTCCCGATCCTGGTCCGTGACGAGAGCGGCGCCGTCCAGCGCGCGGACGAGCCGACCGGCCCGCCGCTCGGCACCGGAGGCTGGATGCACGCGTCCGGCTCCATCGCCCTCGGCCCCGGCTCCACCGCCGTGCTCTACACCGACGGCCTGGTGGAGCGCCGGGACGAGGACCTGGACGAGGGCATCGCCGCCCTGGAGCGCGCCCTGTCCGGCGCGACCGGCACCCCCCAGGTCGTCTGCGACCGCCTGGTCCGCTCGGCCGGCGTCACCGCGGACCACGACGACGACGTGGCCGTCCTCGTCCTGCAGCACCCCTCCCGCACGGGCCCCGACAGCGACCTGTTCCGCAACGCCGCCCTGGAGCTCCTCGGCGGCATCGAAGCGGCCCCACGCGCGCGTGCCTTCGCGTCCGGCGTCCTGACCAGCTGGCGCTTCCCGACGGACCTGCACGACCTGGGCGTCCTCGCGGCCAGCGAACTGGTCGCCAACTCCCTCCAGCACGGCACGCCACCCATGCGGCTGCGCCTGCGCCGCACCGACCGCCGCCTGATCATCGAGGTCACCGACGGCGACGACCACCTCCCGCGCCGCCGCCGCGCCGAACCGGGCGACGAGTCGGGCCGGGGCATCGCGATCGTCGCGACGATCGCCTCCAACTGGGGTTCCCGCCGCACCCCCGGCGGCGGCAAGGCGGTCTGGTGCGAATTCGTCCTGCCGAAAGGCTCGCCCTGACAGATCCCCGGTGCTATCAGCTCTGCATGGCAGACGAACCGGGTTTCCAGCTGACCGACACCGCCGCCGACCGCTACGAGCACTATGTCGCGCCCGTCATGGCGCCCTTCGTCACCGCGATCCTGGACGCCGTCGACCTCTACCCGGGCGCGACCGTCCTCGACCTGGCCTGCGGCACCGGCTTCGCGGCCCGCGCGGCCGCCGCCCAGGTCGGCCCCACAGGCAGGGTCTTCGGCGCGGACGTGAACGAGGGAATGCTCAGGGTGGCCAAGGCCCACCACCCCCGCCACTACCCCGACATCGAGTTCACGACCGCCCCCGCCGACCGACTCCCCTACCCCGACGCCCACTTCGACGCGGTCGTCTGCCAACAAGGCGCCCAGTTCTTCCCCGACCTCGAAGCGGCCCTGACGGAAACGGCCCGCGTCACCCGCCCCGGCGGCCGCTTCGCGGCCACGACCTGGTCGCCCACGGCCCTCACCAGCCCGTACATGTCCGCCCAACACAAGATCATCAAGGAGTACGGCGGCCAACAGGCGGCCGCCTCCTTCGCCGCCGCCTTCTCCTGCACCCCCGACCGCCTCACCACGGCCCTCCACACGGCCGGCTTCCAGGAGGCCAAGGCCCACGAACTCGCCTTCGGCATCACCCTCCCCCCACTCACCGAGTTCGCCCCCGGCCACCTCTCGGTCCTGCCCTGGGCCCAGCAGATCCTCGAAGCCGAGGGCCCGACAGCCCTGACGGAAGCAGGCCGCACCCTCGCCACCCGCCTCACCCCCCACGCCCCGACCTTCACCTTCACAGCGATCCTGGCGACAGCCACCCGCTGACACACGAAGGCGGCCGCCACCCGAAGGTGACGGCCGCCCCAGCGCATCTCACGCCTCCGCAACCACCGGCTCCGCAGCCGCCCCACCACGAGCAACCACCCGACTCCGCCCGACCCACGGCCGATCCTGTACGGCGGTCAGCTGCCGCCCCAGCCGCAGCGCGAGGAAGGTGATCCCGAGCGAGAACAGCAGGAACGTCACGATGTACGGCGCGTGCAGCGAGGCCCCCATCGGCCCGCCGACCGCCGGCCCGACAGCCAGCGCGAGCTGCTTCACCAGCGCGAAGGCGGAGTTGTACTGCCCCGCCAACCCGCTCGGCGCCAGATCGGCCACCAGCGGGGCCACGGTCGGCGACAACATCGCCTCACCAAGCCCGAACAGGGCGTACGTCGACACGAAGGCCGCCGTCGCCATCTCCTGGCTGCCGTGCCCGAGCCCGGCGTACCCGGCCGCGACCCAGGCCACGGCCCAGATCAGCCCCACACCGGCGATGACCCGCGAGCGCCGCCGCCGCTCGACGAACCGCAGCACGGCAAACTGCGCGACGACGATCATCAGCGTGTTGGCGGCCAGCGCGGACCCCAGCGCGGACGTCGAGATGCCCGCGGCCTCGACGCCGTAGGCGCTCAGCCCCGACTCGAACTGCCCGTAGCAGGCGAAGAACAGCACGAAGCCCAGCACGGACAGCTGCACCATGGCCCGGTTGCCGAGCAGCTGCTTCCAACCACTCCTCCCCGACTGTGCGGGGGCGCTCCCGATGCGCGGCGAGTGCGGCATCCGCACCGTCGCCATCACACCCACGAGCAGCAGGAACATCGCCGCCTCGATGGAGAACAGCAGGGTGAAGGAGTCTACGCGCGTAGCGTCGACGAGATGCCCGCCGATGAGCCCGCCGACGCCGAGCCCCAGGTTCTGCAGGAAGAACTGCGTCGCGAAGGCACGCGAGCGGGTGTCCGCGGTCGAGCAGTCGACGATCATCGTCGCCAGCGCCGGCTGCATCACGGCCTGCCCGGCCCCGAGCGCCGCCGCGGCCAGCAGTACGGCCGTCGCGTTCCCCGCGAGCCCCAGGCTCAGCGCTCCGACGGCGGCGGTGACCAGGGCGGCGAGCAGGACCGGCAGCGGACCGCGCCGGACGATGGCCCGCCCGGCGAACGGCAGCACGACCAGCGCGGCCACGGCGAAGACGGCGAGGACGAGCCCCGCCGTCATGGCCCCCAGCCCTCGCACCTGCGCCACATAGACGTACAGGTACGGGACGGTGAAGCCGAGCCCGAACGCGCTGAGTGCGTTTCCCACGTGGATCCGGCGCATCGCTGCGCCCATCGCCCTGGTCACGTTCACCTACTAACTAGTTAGATCTGAAGAGTTCGAAGCTAAAGAGTACATAGTCAAGGACTTCAAGGCAAAGGGGCTGCGTGCGATACTGCGCGCATGGCCGACACAGCCGGCGTCCCCGAGCCGACCCTCGACGAGCAGATCGCCGCGTACCAGCGCGAGTTCCGGGACCTCGATCCCCAGGTCGAGCAGATCGTCTCGGCGCTGTCCCGCCTGAACCGCCGGATGAACGTCGCCTACGGCCGCCAGACCTCCGCGCTCGGGATCAGCAACGCCGAGTGGGAGGTCCTCAAGGCCCTCGTCCTCTCCGGCGCTCCCTACCGCCTGGGCCCGAGCGACCTCGCCAAGCGCCTCGGCCTGACGCCGGCCGCGATGACCCACCGGATCGACCGCATGGTCACCGAGGGGCTGGTGACGAGGGAGCGCGACGAGAACAACCGCGTCCGCGTGATCGTCGAGCTGACCGCCGAGGGCCGCGAGAAGTGGCTGGAGGCGATGCGTATGGCCACGGTCTTCGAGGAGGACCTCCTCCAGGACCTCTCGGCGGATGAGCGCACCACCCTCGGCGCCGTCCTCACCCGCCTGTTGCGTAGGGTGGAGCACGCACAGCCGGACGCGGGCGGACGCCTCAGCGACCTGGACTAGGACCCGGACGAAAAGATCTTGACAAGGGGTGCTTGACAGGCCCCTCCGGGATCCGTAGAGTTCTTCGGGTTGCCACGGAGCCGTAACGGTTCTCCGGCAGCACCTCCCGCCGCGTCAGCGGCACACAAACCATCAGCACGATCTCCCAACCGGGTCGATTTCGGCATGCCCGAATTCAATTCGAATTGGAGCTCGGCGGCCCGATTGGGAATCGCCGAGAGGATCCGCTAAGGTTTGAGACGTCGGAACGGCCCAACGGCCGGGAAGGCAGCCCCCTCTGACTGGGAATCAGACGCCGAAAGGATCTGATAGAGTCGGAAACGCAAGACCGAAGGGAAGCCCGGAGGAAAGCCCGAGAGGGTGAGTACAAAG